>JAIEOJ010000303.1 GCA_019750575.1 Rhodocyclaceae bacterium
AATATGTCCGACATTCTCGACAAGATCATCGCCACCAAGCGCGAAGAGGTTCTCGCCGCGCGTGATGCCAAGCCGCTGACGGAAGTACGCGCTGAGGCTGAAACCCAGACGTCCCCGCGCGACTTCCTGGGCGCCATCCGTGGCAAGATCGCCGCCGGCCAATCTGCCGTGATTGCCGAAATCAAGAAGGCCAGCCCATCCAAGGGCGTGCTGCGCGAGGATTTCCGCCCGGCCGAAATCGCCGCCGACTACGCGGCCCATGGCGCCGCCTGTCTGTCGGTGCTGACCGATCGTCAATACTTCCAGGGCTGCCCTGACTACCTGCAGGCCGCGCGTGCCGCCTGCAATCTGCCCGTGCTGCGCAAGGACTTCATGATCGACCCCTACCAGGTCTATGAAGCCCGGGCCATGGGCGCCGACGCCATCCTGCTGATCGTTGCCGCCCTGCCGCTGTCGGCCATGCAGGCCATGGAGAGCCTCGCGCATGAGCTCGGCATGGCGGTGCTGGTCGAATGTCACGATGCCAACGAGCTGGATGTCGCCCTGCAGCTCAAAACCCCGCTTCTGGGTATCAATAATCGCAATTTGCGAACATTTGAAGTCAGCCTGGACACCACCCTGAGCCAGTTGGACAGAATTCCTGCCGGACGTACCGTGGTGACCGAGTCCGGCATCCTCGCGCCGGCCGATGTGGCAAAAATGCGTTCCAATCAGGTGCATGCCTTCCTGGTTGGCGAGGCCTTCATGCGTGCCCCCAGCCCCGGCGCGGAGCTGGCCCGCCTGTTTGCCTGAACTCGCGGCAAGCCTTGTGCCGCAAGCCTGTTGTTTAAATCCCACAACACGGCAGTCAATCCCGGCAAATAGCCACGAAGCGCTTGGCGCCACGATGGTGCAGACGGCAAAATAGCTCCATCTTTCCACTAGGGAAGTGCCGGCGGCTGTAGTGGTAACCACGTGGAAGCATTACCGCCGCTATCTCAAATCCAAGGAGAAATATCAATGCAAAAGAAGCTGATCGCTCTGGCAATCGCTGGCCTGTCCAGCACTGCCTTCGCCCAGTCCAACGTGACCATTTCCGGTGTCATCAAGGGCGGCTATGATTCCACCAAGATTTCCGGCGGCACCGCTGCTACCGGCAGCATGAACCAATTCTCTGACCAAGCTTCGAACTTCGCGCTGAGCGGTTCGGAAGCCCTGGGCAATGGCCTGTCGGCTATCTTCCGTATCGAAACCCGTTTTGGTATCGATGGCTTTGACAATGCCAGCAACGTTGGCACCGGCAACACCCACGTTGGTCTGAAGAGCGCTACCTTCGGCGAAATCAAGCTGGGTACCCAAGACCTGCACTACAACGAAATCGAGCGTATCGAAAACGGCGCCAAGTCCCTGTCGCAACAAGCCATGGTCGGCCGCAGCATCCTGTCGCAAGTCGGCGGCAACTTCATTGGCGCTGGTACCGTCCGCACCAAGAATGTCATGTTCTGGGATAGCCCGAACTGGTCCGGCTTCACCGCCCGTGT
>JAIEOJ010000196.1 GCA_019750575.1 Rhodocyclaceae bacterium
CTCAAGAAGGTCGAGGGTGAAGTGGCCGCCAGGGTTGATGCCGCCCTGCTCAAGGAAGCCGCCGAAGCCACACTCAACAATGCGCTGGCCAGCGTCAAGCCACAGGCCGATGCCGCCTTTGAACGCGGCGATTACGCCGCTTCGCTGCAGGCCCTGGCTGCGCTGAAGACGCCGGTGGATGCCTTCTTCGACAGCGTCATGGTGAATGCGGAAGATGCGGCGCTGCGCAACAACCGCCTTGGCCTGCTGGCGACCCTGCATCAGGCCATGAACCGCGTGGCCGACTTGTCCAAACTTGCCAGCTGACCGGACCCCGGACCCCTATGAAGCTCATCATTCTGGATAGAGACGGCGTCATCAACTTCGACTCCGACGAGTTCATCAAGTCGCCGGACGAGTGGAAGCCGATACCCGGCAGCCTGGAGGCTATCGCGCGCCTGACCCAGCTCGGTTACCACGTCGTGGTCGCCACCAACCAGTCCGGCGTCGGGCGCGGCCTCTTCGACATGGATACGCTGAATGCGATCCATGAAAAGATGAGCAAGGCGGTGAGCCAGGCGGGCGGGCGCATCGATGCAGTGTTTTTCTGCCCGCACACCAATAGCGACAATTGCGAGTGCCGCAAGCCCAAGCCCGGCATGCTGGTCGATATTGCCAATCGTTTCAACACCGATCCCGAGGGCGTGCCCATGGTCGGTGATGCCCTGCGCGATCTGCAGGCGGCGGCGGCGGTTGGTGCGCAACCCATACTGGTGCTGACCGGCAAGGGCAAGAAAACCCAGGCCGATCCTGCCTTGCCGCCGAACACCAAGGTTTACGCCAATCTCGCTGCCGTTGCCGAAAGCCTGTCTGCATGAGCTATCTGCGTTCGCTGCTGTTCTTCGCCATCCTGATTGTCGTCACCCCGGTTTTCACCACGCTGCAGATCGTCCTGTGCTTCTGGATGCCGCATCGCTGGCGGCGCATGAGCGTGGCCCCCTGGGTGGCCTTCACCAATTTCCTGGTCAAGCATCTGCTCGGCATCAAGTACGAGTTGCGCGGTGCGGAAAACATTCCGCGCGGCCGTGCGGCGGTGGTGATGTGCAAGCACCAGTCGGCGTGGGAGACGCTGGCCCTGCAGGAGATTTTTCCGAGCATCCTGTTCGTGTGGAAGAAGGAGCTCAAGCTGATCCCCTTTTTCGGCTGGGCGCTGGCGGTGACGCCGTCGATCTCGATCGACCGTGGTGCCGGCAAGGAAGCCATGAAGAGCCTGCTCGATCAGGGGCGCATGCGCCTGCAGCAGGGTTACTCGATCGCCATCTTCCCCGAAGGCACGCGCGCCGCGCCCGGTACCCAGCGCCGTTACAAGATCGGCGGCGCCTTTCTGGCGACGGATGCGTGTGCGCCGGTAGTGCCGGTGGCACTCAACTCGGGCGAGTTCTGGGGCAAGAATTCCTTTCTCAAGGAGCCGGGTCTGGTGACGGTCAGCATCGGCCCCGTGATCGAAACCGTAGGCCCGAATGGAAAACTTTCCGCCGAAGAAGTGAATGCCCGC
>JAIEOJ010000147.1 GCA_019750575.1 Rhodocyclaceae bacterium
CTGATCCGCACGCTCAACGGGCTGGAGCCCTTCCAGCAGGGCAGCGTGGAAGTGGACGGCATTGCGCTGGGCGCACAGGCCGATCTGCGCACCCTGCGCCAAAAGGTCGGCATGGTCTTCCAGCACTTCGAATTGTTTCCGCATCTGTCGGTACTCGACAACCTGACGCTGGCGCCGCTGAAGGTGCTGGGCAAGAGCAAGGAAGAGGCTGTTGCTCGCGCTCATTTGCTGCTCACCCGCGTCGGCATGGACGGCTACGCCGACGCCCTGCCCGGCCAGCTCTCCGGCGGCCAGCAGCAGCGTGTGGCGATTGCCCGCGCACTGGCCATGGACCCGGTGTGCATGCTCTTCGACGAACCGACCTCGGCACTGGACCCGGAGATGATCGCCGAAGTGCTGGATGTCATGACCGAACTGGCGCAGGAAGGCATGACCATGATCTGCGTCACGCATGAAATGGGTTTTGCCAGGAACGTCGCCCACCGCATCGTCTTCATGGATGCCGGATGCATCGTCGAGGATGCCAGCAGCAGTGACTTCTTCGCCCAACCAGGGTCGGAACGCGCCCGGCAATTCCTCGCCAAGATCCTGCGTCACTAAAGACTGCCATGTCTGTCCTGCGCCATCTGCCGGTCATGCTCATGACGCTGCTCGTGTACAGCCACGCGGCCGCCCAGATACCGCTGGGTGACGTCGCGGCCGATGAACACATCGTGACCGCGCGCCTTGAGAGCTACTCCATCAGCGGTCTGGTTTCACGTCTGCCGGGCAAGACCGCCTTCAAGTACGGGATCGTTCTTTTCCCCGGCCATCCGAGCATCATGCGCTTGCGCGAGGAGAACGGCCGGATACTGTTCGAGCTTCAGGGCAACACCCTGGTCCGCGGCCGTCACCTGCTGCTCGACGCCGATACGCTGGTCGTGACAGCCGACGCACCCTCGGACGAATGGAGCAGCTTCAGCCATCACTTCCGTCGTGGCCCGCGTTACGGCAAGGATGTACGCGCCCTGCTCAATGAAGTCATGCAGCAGTATCCGGTGGCGCACTGGACCCTCATCGGCCACAGTGAAGGCGCCATCAGCGCCTATGCTGTGGCCGCCGCCAATCTCGACCTGAGCCGGCATATCGCACTGGTCAGCGCCCTCTACCTGCCCACGCGCAACGGCCCCGGGCTTTCCGCACTCGACTGGGAAATGCTGAGCGGCCGCCTGCTCTTCGTCCACCACGAGAACGACGCCTGCCAATACACACCGTATCGATCCGCACGCAAATACGCAGCCGATACCGGCAGCCCCTTGCTCACCGTGCGCGGCGGCAGCGCCGAAAGCGGCCAGGCCTGCCGCGCCTGGAGCGCGCACGGACTGCCCGGCATGGAAGCGGCCACGCTGACAGCCATCAAGAACTGGAGCCGCACCGGCACTGTACCCGAGAGCATAGGCCCCTGATCATGAGCACCTGGTATCTGTATCTGATCGAATGCGATGATGGCTCGCTCTACACCGGCATCACCACCGATGTGGAGCGGCGCTATGCGCAGCACGTCGCGGGCAA
>JAIEOJ010000109.1 GCA_019750575.1 Rhodocyclaceae bacterium
ACCACCCTGCTTGAGTTTCCCTGTGACTTTCCGCTCAAGATCATGGGTAACAAGCACCCGGACATGAGCAGCACGATCGCCGCGGTGGTGCTCACCCACGCGCCGGATTTCGACGCCGCCACCATCGAGGTACGCGAGTCGAGCAAGGGCACCTATCTGAGCCTGACCTGCACGGTGCGCGCCACTTCGCAGACGCAACTCGACGACCTCTACCGCGCCCTGACTTCCCACCCCATGGTCAAGGTCGTGCTTTGAGCGATCAACTGCCCGAGCCGTCGCCCGAAATCGCTTTCCGGGAGCTCGGGCAGCGTGACTATGCGCCCACGCTGCAGGCCATGCGCGACTTCACCCTGCAGCGCCATGCCGGCACGCAGGACGAGATCTGGCTGCTCGAACACCCGCCCGTCTTCACCCTGGGGCTGGCGGGCAAGCCCGAGCACCTGATCGCGCCAACCGGAATTCCCGTCGTCAATATCGATCGCGGCGGCCAGGTCACCTATCACGGCCCCGGCCAGCTCGTCGCCTATCTGCTGCTCGATCTCAACCGCCGCCCCTACAAGGTGCGCCAGCTGGTCGAGCGCATGGAAAACGCCATCATCGCCCTGCTCGCCGACTACGGCCTGCACGGCGAACGCATCGCCGGCGCTCCCGGCGTCTATGTCGGCGGCGCCAAGATCGCCGCCCTCGGCCTGCGCGTGCAGAAGGGCTGTACCTATCACGGTCTCGCCATCAATGTGGACATGGATCTCGCGCCCTGGCAGGCCATCAATCCCTGCGGCTATCCGGGCATGGCGGTGACGCAACTGCGGGATTTCGTGCCGGACGTTAAAATGGCGGACGTAATCCCCAAGCTGCGCGACCACCTGCGCACATCCCTGACATGAGTCAATCCGACAACCAGCGCGAAAAACAACGCGGCGCGGCCAAGACGGCGCGCATCCCGATCAAGATCGTTCCGCTTGAGCAAGCCCTCAAGAAGCCGGACTGGATCCGCGTCAAGCTCGCCCCGGCCAGCAGCCACTTCAGCGAAGTGAAGAAGATCCTGCGCGAGCAGAAGCTGCATACCGTGTGCGAGGAAGCCTCCTGTCCGAACATCAGCGAATGCTTCGGCAAGGGCACCGCCACCTTCATGATCATGGGCGACCTGTGCACACGTCGCTGCCCCTTCTGCGACGTCGGCCACGGCAAGCCCCTGCCGCTTGATGTCGATGAGCCGCGCCACCTGGCCGAGACCATCGCCGCGCTCCGGCTCAAGTATGTGGTGATCACCAGCGTGGATCGCGACGACCTGCGCGACGGAGGCGCCAAGCACTTCGCCGACTGCATCAACGAAACCCGCCGCCTCTCGCCCAACACCACGATCGAAGTCCTGGTGCCGGATTTCCGCGGCCGCCTCGATGTCGCGGTCAACATCCTCACCATGGCGCCGCCGGACGTGATGAACCACAATCTGGAAACCGTGCCGCGCCTGTACAAGGCCGCCCGCCCGGGTTCCGACTATGCGCACTCGCTCAAGCTGCTCAAGGACTTCAAGGCGCAGAACCCGAACGTCCCGAC
>JAIEOJ010000037.1 GCA_019750575.1 Rhodocyclaceae bacterium
TTCTTGAGCCGCACATAGTCGGGCAGGCCGTTCTTGTAGGGCGGCGCATCCTCGCCCTCGATCAGCGGCGCCAGATAACGGCGGCAGGCTTCAGTGATGCCGAAGCCATCTTCGGTGATGAAGTCCTTGGGCATCTTCTTCTCGACGTTGGCGACCTGGGCCAGCGGTGCTTCGACGATATCCCACTTATAGGGATCGTCGGAAAGGCGACGGATCGCCGGCATCACCGCATTCTTGCCGGCAATGGCCATTTCAACGGCGGCCTTGCCGACGGCATAGGCCTGGTCGACGTCGGTCTTGGAGGCGATATGGCGCGCGGCGCGCTGCAGGTAGTCGGCCACGGCCCAGTGATACTTGTAACCGAGCTTGCTGTTGATCAGCGCGGCAATCTGCGGGCCGATGCCGCCGAGCTGGGCGTGACCGAAGGCATCGCGTGCGCCGGTCTCGGCCATCAGCTTACCTTCCTTGTCGAGCAGGCCTTCCGACACGCCGACGGTGCAGTAGTCGTACTTGTCCACGGTTTCCTTGACACGGGCGAGGAACTTGTCTTCGTCGAAAGGCACTTCCGGGAACAACAGGATGTGCGGCGGATCGCCCGCCTTTTCTGCCGCCAATCCACATGCCGCGGTAATCCAGCCGGCATGGCGGCCCATGACTTCCATGACGAAGACCTTGGTCGAGGTACGCGACATCGAGGCCACGTCGAAGCCGGCTTCGCGCATCGAGGTGGCGACATACTTGGCTACCGAGCCAAAGCCCGGGCAGGTATCGGTCAGCGGCAGGTCGTTGTCCACGGTCTTGGGCACGTGGATGGCCTGCAAGGGATAGCCCATGGCTTCGGAAAGTTGCGAAACCTTGTTGCAGGTGTCGGCCGAATCGCCGCCGCCGTTGTAGAAGAAGTAGCCGATGTCGTGGGCCTTGAACACCTCTATCAGGCGCTCGTACTGCGCCTTGTGCTCGGTCAGGCTCTTGAGCTTGTAGCGGCAGGAACCGAAGGCGCCGGAGGGCGTGGTGCGCAGCGCGGCGATGTCGGCGACGGATTCGAGCGAGGTGTCGATCAGGTCCTCGGTCAGGGCGCCGATGATGCCGTTGCGGCCGGCAAACACCTTGCCGATCTGGTCGGGATGGGCGCGGGCGGTTTCAATGACAGCGCAGGCGCTGGCATTGATGACGGCGGTGACGCCGCCGGACTGTGCATAGAAGGCATTGCGTGGCATGTCTGTACTCTCAGTCTTGCGAATTCGTTTACTTTTGCATCCCCGCGTTCCGGAGATATTACATAACAAAGGGGGCCGCGCCCCCTTTGCTTATTTCAGTGCGGCGAAGGCGCGCGCGGTGATTTCGTCCACCGGCCCCTGGCCGCTGATCTTGCGGTACTGCGGCGCGTTCGCCTCGCCGTTCTCGGCCCACTTCGAGTAGTACGCCACCAGCGGCTTGGTCTGCGAGTGATACACGTCGAGGCGCTTCTTGACGGTTTCTTCCTTGTCGTCCTCGCGCTGGACGAGGTCTTCGCCGGTCACGTCGTCCTTGCCTGCCACCTTGGGCGGGTTGAACTTGACGTGATAGGTACGGCCCGA
>JAIEOJ010000046.1 GCA_019750575.1 Rhodocyclaceae bacterium
TCGACAAGGCGCAAGCGGACCAGGCGGCGGGCGTGGAAGGCGCCGGGGCCAAGCTCGCCCAGCTCTACCAGCAGCTGATAGGCAGCAGTCGCGATGCCTATGGCACCTCCGGGCCTGAATATGCCGCTGATCGCCAGCGCGCGGTGAGCGGCGCCGAAGCGGCGATCAAGGCTGAGCAGGATCGCCTCAACCGCGCCGCCGAACAGCAACAGGCGGCTGTCGCGGCGGCAGAGCGAAGTGCGTCGCTGCTCGACGAAGGAAACAGTCTGGCCGCTATCGCCAACGGTAAGCTCGATACCCTGATCGGCCTGATGGAACGTGGCCAGGGTGACCTTTCGCGCATCACCACGAACAGCGGCGACTTCGGCAATTGGTGGGATGCACCACAGTTCGGCCTCACCGTGCGCAACCCGCTGCCCTGAAAATCGACACTCACCTTAGCAAGGAGCAAGCCAATGACTTCCACCCCCGAAATCCAAACGTCCGACGCCCTATGGCGCAAATTGGCCGAGCTTTACGCGCCCGTCGCCAGCATCGATCAAACGATGATGGAATCGGCCGTGATGATGTCGGACCTCAACCTACGGCTCGAAGGTGCCTTGAGCCGCAAGCAGCAACTGGCCGCCGAAGCCCCCACGCCGCCGTCATTGTACGACGCATCGGCCGTGGACGCTCTCGTCGACGATCCGTCGACCGATATCGACGAAAGCGCCATGCGCGCCGCCGCCGAGGCCAAGGCGCGGTTCGATGCGGACAGCCACGTTTGGCAGGCCAAGATGGGAATGGTCGACCAGGCGATCGCCAAGCTCGATGCGGCCACCGTCGTGGCCAGCTCGGACCATGCCAGGATGCGCGAGGGGCGGGATGCGGTTTGGTCCGAGTTTTGCCATAAGGCGCGTGAGCTGCTCTGCGCCGAGTTCGAGCGCCGGTTTCTTGAGCTGCGTTCCGAAATCCTCGATCCGATCGACTATCTCGACCGCCTTACCGATAGCGGTGGCAATGCGATCATCAAGTCGACTTGGATGCGCCCTGATGTAGCAGACGTGAAGGTCACCAAGTACAAGCCCGCAACCTACCTGCCTGAAGGCGTTGATGACGACGGTCGCGGCCCGCACGAGGGCGGGAAGCGGTGGATAACCGAGTATCTGTATCCGGCGCAGGAAGTCCGCGCGGGCGGTCAGCAGCGAGCCGAGTTCTACAAAAAGGTCGCTGCCCAGTTCTTCGCGGGGCTCCAGGCCGGCGGCGCGCCGCTCACCAGCGGCACGATCGAGACGGTGGACAAGATTCTCGGGCGCGGCGCGCACGGCTGAACAATGGTTCTTGCCGGGTTCTCCAGCCGGCAAGATGCCCGTGGGCGCGATGCCTAAGGACTCTGGGCACCACGGGTGACCCCCGAGCGCTTTTCCAGGGGCGCTCGGGGGTTCTCTTTTCAGCTTATCGGGAGCCGCGCCCGCCGCCGTGCACGCTAGGCTGATAAACCCCTTCAACGCCTGTTATGCACCCTTGCATGGCCATTGAAGATGCGCCGAGAGTGCTGCAGATAGTTTCGACATTTACTGCAGAATGTTTTGTCCCGCTACA
>JAIEOJ010000106.1 GCA_019750575.1 Rhodocyclaceae bacterium
TCCTTGCGGTCACGCACCACTTCCATCTCGAATTCCTTCCAGCCGAGCAGCGATTCTTCAATCAGCAGCTCGCTGGTAGGCGAGGCTTCGAGACCGCGCTTGCAGATCTCGACGAACTCTTCCTGGTTGTAGGCGATACCGCCGCCCGAACCACCCATGGTGAAGGACGGACGGATGATGGTCGGGAAGCCCATGACGCTCTGCACCTGCTGGGCTTCTTCCAGCGAGTGGGCGATGCCGGAACGCGCCGAGCCGAGACCGATCTTGGTCATGGCCTTCTTGAACTTCTCGCGGTCTTCGGCCTTGTCGATGGCTTCCTTGGAGGCGCCGATCATTTCGACCTTGTACTTGTCGAGCACGCCGTGCTTGGCGAGATCCAATGCGCAGTTCAGCGCGGTCTGGCCGCCCATGGTCGGCAGGATCGCATCCGGGCGTTCCTTGGCGATGATGTTCTCCACCACTTGCCAGGTGATCGGCTCGATGTAGGTCACATCGGCCATGTTCGGATCGGTCATGATGGTGGCCGGATTCGAATTGACCAGGATGACCTTGTAACCCTCTTCGCGCAGCGCCTTGCAGGCTTGCGCGCCGGAGTAGTCGAATTCACAGGCCTGCCCGATGATGATGGGGCCGGCGCCGATGATGAGGATCGATTGGATGTCGTTACGTTTTGGCATGATTACTTACCCTCCATCAGCTTGATGAAGCGGTCGAATAGATAGGCGACGTCCTGCGGACCCGGGCTGGCTTCCGGGTGGCCCTGGAAGCTGAAGGCCGGCACGTCGGTGCGTTCGATGCCCTGGTTAGTACCATCGAACAGAGACACATGCGTCACGCGCAAGTTCGCCGGCATGGTGGCCGGATCGACGGCGAAGCCGTGATTCTGGCTGGTGATCAGCACCTGGCCGGAGTCCAGATCCTTGACCGGGTGGTTGGCGCCATGGTGGCCGGTGCCCATCTTCATGGTCTTGGCGCCACTGGCGAGTGCCAGCAACTGGTGGCCGAGACAGATGCCGAAGGTCGGCACCTTCCTGGCGAGGATTTCCTGGATCGCCGCAATCGCGTAGTCGCAAGGCTCGGGGTCGCCCGGGCCGTTGGACAGGAACACGCCGTCCGGATTCAGCGCCAGCACGTCGGCAGCCGAGGTCTGCGCCGGCACCACAGTCAGGCGGCAACCGCGCTCGGCCAGCATGTGCAGGATGTTCTTCTTGACGCCGAAGTCGTAGGCGACGACGTGGAACTTCGGATTTTCCTGCTCCACATAACCCTTGCCAAGACGCCACTCACCGGAGGTCCAAGGATAGGACTTCCGGGTGCTGACGACCTTGGCCAGATCCATACCGGCCAGACCTTCAAAGGACTTGGCCTTGGCGATGGCGTCTTCAGCCTTGATATTGTCGCCGGTCAGGATGCAGCCCGACTGCGCGCCCTTGCTGCGCAGGATGCGCGTCAGCTTGCGCGTATCGATGCCGGCAATGGCGACGATATTCTCGGCCTTGAGATAGTCGGAGAGATTCTGTTCGGAGCGGAAGTTGGACACGATCATGGGCAGATCGCGGATCACGAGGCCGGCGGCATACGCCTTGTC
>JAIEOJ010000156.1 GCA_019750575.1 Rhodocyclaceae bacterium
ACATCGAGCAGCTTGCGTTCGCCGCTGAGGATGTATTGCGGCTGCTGGTTGTCATCACCGGCAGCGACCGCGGCGGTCATCAGCTCGCTCATGTCGGAGCGCAGCTGGGAGAGCTCTTCGCGCAGACGGCCCCGGATCTGTTCCAGATCGAGGCCGGCGTAGTGCTGGTTGAGGAAGTTGGCGGCCTCGGTCAGCTCGGAGGCGCTGTAGTCGCGTTGCGTATGCAGGATGCGGTTCTGCACGTCGCCGTCCATGGTGACCAGAATCAGCAGGACGCGCTTGTCCGACAGGGTCAGGAATTCGATCTGGCGGATGCGCGTTTGCGGGCGGCGCGGCACGATCACCACGCCGGCGAACTGGGTCAGTTGCGAGAGCAGTTGCGACGCAGTGTTGATCGCCAGTTGCGGCTGAAGGGTCTGGATGCTGCCCTGCAGTTCGCTGATTTCGGCGCTGGCGAGCGGCTTGACGGTAAGCAGGGTATCGACGAAGAGACGATAGCCAAGTGCAGTCGGAATGCGGCCCGCCGAGGTATGCGGGCTGGCAATGAAGCCCATTTCCTCAAGGTCGGACATGACGTTGCGTATCGTCGCCGGCGACAGTTCCAGGCCGGAGTGGCGCGACAGGGTGCGCGAACCGACCGGTTGTCCTTCGACGATATACCGTTCGATCAGGGTCTTGAGCAGGGTCTGGGCACGCTTGTCTAGCATGGGCTGATTATACCCATCCCCCAGCCCCTTCCCCGAGGGAAGGGGTGACTGCGGTTTGCCATGCTGCGCATGGCTCCCAAATTAATGGAAGCTTTGTAGTGTAGGCCTAGGCAGGTGTTCGCTCCGCGAACGGGCCGCTTTTGCTTGGGGCGGCCCGGCGCAAAAGCTACTCAGATGTTTTTCTTTGTAGCTACGGAGAGAAAAACCACGCAGCCTTGGCGCCGGGCCGTCCCAAGCCAAGGCGGAACGCGCCGGATGGCGCAAACAGCGCCCCCGCATTTTGCGGAGCTGCACTTAAAATTCGGAGCGGGCAAAGCCCGCGAACCAAGATCGCCCCTTCCCTCGGGGAAGGGGCTGGGGGATGGGTATAATCACTTTCATGACGACTGAATTCACCACCATCGGCCTCGTCGGCCGTTTCCAGACCCGCGAAGTCGGCGAGTCGCTCGGCGCCATGGCCGCCTTTCTGCGTACCCAGGGCGTGAGCGTGCTGATCGATGAAAGCACGGCCGCCTCGACCGATATCCAGGGCTATGAGGTGGTCAGTACCGAGACGCTGGGCGCGCGCGCCAAGCTGGTCATCGTCCTTGGCGGCGATGGCACCATGCTCAACGCAGCGCGCCAGATGGCCGAGTACTCGGTGCCCGTGGTCGGCGTCAACCAGGGCCGGCTCGGTTTCATGACCGATATTTCGCGCGACGACATGCTGGAGGGCATCGCCGCGATTCTCGACGGCAAGTACACCCGTGAAGAGCGCGTGCTGCTGGATGCCGAAGTCTTTCGCGGCGGTGAGTGCGTCTTCCGCACCCTGGCCTTCAATGATGTCGTCATCAGCAAGGGCGACATGGGCCGCATGATCGAGCTCGAGGTCAAGGTCGATGGCGG
>JAIEOJ010000115.1 GCA_019750575.1 Rhodocyclaceae bacterium
ACCTGCTGCTGCGTCGTTGCAGCACCGAGGCTGATACGTACCGCCCCGCGCGCGACCTCACTGTCCACGCCCATGGCGAGCAATACATGCGAGGGCTCGGGGTTGGCGCTGGAGCAGGCTGCGCCGCTCGCCACCGCGAAACCGACGCGATCCAGCTTGCCCACCAGGGTTTCCCCGTCGATGCCGGGAATGCTGAAATACACTGTGTTGGGCAGGCGCTGCGCGGCATGCGCGCCGAAGATATGCGCACCCTGCGCTGCCAGCCCCTGCGCCAGTTCATCGCGTAAGGCGCGCAGGCGTTGCGGTTCACTGTCGAGGCGCTGCACGGCGATTTCACAGGCAGCGCCGAAGCCGACAATGGCTGCCACGTTCTCGGTACCCGAGCGCAGACCGCGCTCATGGCCACCACCGGAAATCAGCGGCGCAATCTCGACGCGCTTGTCGACGATGAGCGCCGCAGCGCCCTTGGGGCCGCCGATCTTGTGCGCCGACACGGTCAGACCATGCACACCCAGCGCCCGAAAATCGACCGGGATCTTGCCCAGCGCCTGTACCGCATCGCTGTGGAACCAGGCACCGCGTGACGCAGCTGAGGTCCTGGCCTGCTCGGCCAGTGTCGCCACATCCTGCAGCACACCGGTTTCGTTATTCGCGCGCATGACGGAGATCAGCTTCGGGCCCTGCGCCAGCATCGCGGCATAGTCATCGGCCGCAATCACGCCGGCCGCATCCACGGCAATCTCATGCATCGTCCATCCCTGGCGCTTCAGCACCTTGGCGGGTTCGCGCACGCAGGGATGCTCGATGGATGAAATCGCAATCAGGCCCGGCTTCACCATGGACCCAAACCCGGCCACCGTGCCCTTGATGAAAAGATTGTTGGCTTCGGAACCGCCGCTAGTAAACACCACCTCGGTCGGATGCGCACCGACGGCATGCGCCACCTGCTGGCGCGCCTCGTCGATGGCCTTGCGTGCGGCGCGGCCGTATTCATGGCGGCTCGACGCATTGCCGTACTGCTGCTCGAGATACGGCAGCATGGCCGCCAGCACGGCCGGATTGAGCGGCGTGGTGGCGTTGTAGTCGAGGTAGGCCGGGGCGAACATGATCTCAGGCGGTGGCGGCATCCGCAGCGCGATTGGCGCGCTCGTCGCGCAGCACCGTGGTACAGGGCACATTGTTTTCAGGGTGGCGCTTCTGCTCGGCCACCAGATCGGCCAGGCTGACCGAGCTCAGATACTCGTTCATCTTGGCATTGAGATTGGTCCACAGGCTGTGCGTCATGCAGGTGCGGTCGTCGAGGCAGTTCTTCTTGCCGCCGCACTGGGTCGCATCCAGCGGTTCGTCGACGGCATGCACGATGTCGGCCACGGAAACGTCTTCCAGGGGGCGGGTCAGGCAGTAACCGCCACCGGGGCCGCGCACACTGGCGACCAGGGTATGGCGGCGCAGCTTGCCGAACAACTGTTCGAGATAGGACAGGGAAATACGCTGACGCTCGCTGATACCGGCGAGCGTGACCGGACCCTCATGCTGGCGCATGGCGAGGTCGATCATGGCGGTGACGGCAAAACGGCCTTTGGTGGTCAATCGCATAGTCTGACTCCTGTCGGA
>JAIEOJ010000203.1 GCA_019750575.1 Rhodocyclaceae bacterium
TTGGTGTGCAGCGTCACCGCGCCCGCGTCGAGCGCCTGGTGCACTTCGGCCATGTCGGCCAGCAGCATGCCTTCGCCGGGCTCGCCGGTCTTTTCCATGGTGATGTAATAGAGACCCAGCACCATGTCCTGCGACGGCACGATGATCGGCTTGCCGTTGGCCGGCGACAGGATGTTGTTGGTCGACATCATCAGCACGCGCGCTTCGAGCTGTGCCTCCAGCGACAGCGGCACGTGGACGGCCATCTGGTCGCCGTCAAAGTCGGCGTTGAACGCCGAGCAGACCAGCGGGTGCAGCTGGATCGCCTTGCCCTCGATCAGCACGGGCTCGAACGCCTGAATGCCGAGGCGGTGGAGCGTCGGCGCGCGGTTCAGCATCACCGGATGCTCGCGGATCACCTCGTCCAGGATGTCCCAGACTTCCTTGCGCTCCTTTTCGACCCACTTCTTGGCCTGCTTGAGCGTCATGCTCAGGCCCTTGGCGTCGAGCCGGGCGTAGATGAACGGCTTGAACAGCTCGAGCGCCATCTTCTTCGGCAGGCCGCACTGGTGCAGCTTGAGTTCGGGACCGGTCACGATCACCGAGCGGCCCGAATAGTCGACGCGCTTGCCGAGCAGGTTCTGGCGGAAGCGGCCCTGCTTGCCCTTGAGCATGTCGCTGAGCGACTTAAGCGGACGCTTGTTGGCGCCGGTGATGGTGCGGCCGCGGCGACCGTTATCGAACAGCGCGTCGACCGCTTCCTGCAACATGCGCTTTTCGTTGCGGACGATGATGTCGGGCGCGCGCAGTTCCATCAGCCGCTTCAGGCGGTTGTTGCGGTTGATGACGCGGCGGTAGAGGTCGTTGAGGTCCGACGTCGCAAAGCGGCCGCCATCGAGCGGCACCAGAGGGCGCAGTTCCGGCGGAATGACCGGCACGACTTCCAGGATCATCCATTCCGGCCGGTTGCCCGAATCGATGAAGCTTTCGACGACCTTCAGCCGCTTGATGATCTTCTTGGGCTTGAGTTCGGACTTGGTGACGGCCAGCTCGTCGAGCAGCTGCTGCCGCTCGCCCTCAAGGTCCAGGCTTTCGAGCATGATGCGCACGGCTTCCGCGCCGATCCCGGCGGAGAAGGCGTCTTCGCCATACTGGTCCTGCGCGTCGAGCAGTTCGTCTTCGGTCAGCAGTTGGTATTTCTCCAGCGGCGTCAGGCCCGGCTCGATGACGATATAGGCTTCGAAATAGAGCACGCGCTCCAGCTGCTTCAGCTGCATGTCGAGCAGCAGGCCGATGCGGCTGGGCAGCGACTTCAGGAACCAGATATGCGCAACCGGCGCGGCCAGCTCGATATGGCCCATCCGCTCGCGGCGGACCTTCGACACGGTCACTTCGACGCCGCACTTTTCGCAGACGATGCCCTTGTACTTCATGCGCTTGTACTTGCCGCACAGGCATTCGTAATCCTTGATCGGACCGAAGATGCGCGCGCAGAACAGGCCGTCACGCTCGGGCTTGAACGTGCGATAGTTGATCGTCTCGGGCTTCTTGATCTCGCCGAACGACCAGCTGCGGATACGGTCCGGCGAGGCAATGCCGATCTGGATCTGGTCGAAGGTCTCCGGCTTGGCCACCGGGTTCGCGAA
>JAIEOJ010000257.1 GCA_019750575.1 Rhodocyclaceae bacterium
CCGCGCATCGTCGAGATCAACGATGGCAGTTTCGAGGAAAAGCTGCTGCCGGAGGTCTGCAAGCCGCGCGCCGTGGGTGAAATGAAGGCCCTTGCCGATCAGGTCGTCGCCGTCATGAACCCGCCCGCCGCGCCTGCCAAGGCTGCCGAGGCCATGACTGTTTCCGACAAGCCAGCCAAGCGGAGCATGATCGAGCTGCCCCGCATCGACCCGTCCATGGTCGACAATCCTGAGATCGCGCCCAAGCCCGCCCCGCCCAAGCCGGCCGTCAAACCACTCAGCAAGCCGGCGCCGAAGCCCGAGACGGCCGCCAAGGCCGAGGCAGCGAAGACCGAGGACAAGGTGCCGGAGCCCTTGCCGGCAAAACCCGCCGACAGTGCGGCCAGGAAGCCGGCCGTCGCAGCCGCCGATGCGCCCAACTACCACACCGGCAATGTCAGCCGCGCCGAGATCGAGCGGCAGCTGGCCACCTTCGGCCCGCGCAAGCCGCGCACCACTGCGACCAGCAAGGCCAAGCCCGAGAAGGCAGCAGCGCCGGCCCCGACTGCGCATGTGCATTGGGCCTATGACGGCAAGGGCGGGCCCGAGAACTGGTACCACTTGAGTCCTGACAACAAGGCCTGTGCCGCCGGCAAGCGCCAGTCACCCATCGACATCAAGGATGGCATCCGCGTCGATCTTGAGCCGATCAGCTTCAATTACGGCCCCACCAACTACTCCGTGATTGATAACGGCCATACGATCCAGGTCAATGTCAGCGAAGGCCAGACCCTGCGGGTCATGGAGCGCACCTATCTGCTGACCCAGTTCCATTTCCACAAGCCGGCAGAAGAACGTGTCAACGGACGCAGCTACGACATGGTGGCGCATCTGGTGCACCGGGATTCGGACGGGCGTCTGGCCGTGGTCGCTGTGCTCATGGAAAAGGGTTCCGAACATCCGCTGATCCAGGCCATCTGGAACAATCTGCCCCTGGAACAGGACATGCTGGTGTCTCCGGCAGCGCCGCTGGACCTCAACAAGCTCCTGCCCGAGAAGCGCGATTACTGGACCTACATGGGCTCGCTGACCACGCCGCCCTGCACCGAAGATGTGTTGTGGATGGTGCTGAAGCAACCGCTCGCCGTTTCAGCCGAGCAGATTGCCATCTTCGGCCGTCTCTATCCGCACAATGCGCGGCCAACGCAGCCCGCTCACAACCGGCTGATCAAGGAATCGCGCTAAGGCTGGCATATCGCTGGCGACCGCCGCAGGGCGATCGCCAGTACGGCTTCAGCCGGGCATGTTCATGCACTTTTCCATGAACTTGTTCTTGGCGGCACCGCTGAGCTTCTTGCCGGTTTTCTTGCTGACCGCCTTCTGCTCGCAGCTTTGCGCCTGAGGCCCTGAATGCTTGGCTGACTTGGGTCCCGGACATTTACCGTCGGGGCAGTCGGGCTTGGCGGGTGCCTGGGCGTGAGACAGCGAGGTGAACAGCAACACGGCCAGTGCGTATGCATATCGACTCATCCTGAACTCCTGGGTTGTCACCGCACATGCGGCCGGACGAGCCTACAACATCACATATGAAACATCAATAAATAATGTTTCATATTGACCGGATCAGAAAGGGAAATGCGGGCCCGGCCA
>JAIEOJ010000010.1 GCA_019750575.1 Rhodocyclaceae bacterium
ACCTGCAGCCGCGAACCGTACTCGTCGAGACTGGCGTGGTAATTGGTGATGGCATTGGCGCCATTCCAGCCGGACACGATAAAGCCGGGCACGAAGCGCATGAGCTCGGCGACGGTACGCGCACCGGAACGACGAATCAGATCGCGGTCAAGCACGGTCACCGCACCCGGCGTATCCGCCAGTGACTGCGCGAGACGCGTGACGGACAGCACAACGGGCAGCTCACCCAGATAGCCGTCCTCGGCCAGTCCCTGGGCGCCGGCCCATGCCGAGCCAACGCACATGGACATGCCCATTACCCAGCCACGCCTGCCCCATCCCCCGCGTTTATTCAAAGCAACCCCGTTTGTTCTTGTTTCATTGCCATCATACTTGAGCGCAATGCAGGAACCGGCCGTAAAGGCGCTGCAAGCTGGATATTCAGCGATTTGCGTGGCAACGGAGAAACAGCCCGGCCCCTGTCGGGGCCGGCACTCAGTTTCGATTATTGAGTTTTCGCATGGCCGCCTCGTAATCGGCGCGCTGCAAGTCGGGCCATGCGAGCAGGGCGCGATCCACGGCCGCATCAATCAACTCCTGCTCTTCCCGGCGCGGCGGCTTGAGCACGAAGTTCACGACTTCGTTGCGGTCGCCGGGATGGCCGATGCCAATGCGCAGGCGCCAGTAGTCGGGCGTGCCCAGATGGGAGGTGATGTCCTTGAGGCCATTGTGGCCACCCGCACCGCCCCCGAACTTGAGGCGCAACTGACCCGGCGGAATGTCGAGCTCATCGTGGACAACCAGGATTTCGCCCGGTTCAATCTTGTAGAACTGCGCCAGCGCGCGCACGGACAGGCCGGAGCGGTTCATGAAAGTCTGCGGCAGCAGTATCCATACGGCAGCACTGCGGCTGTTGCCGGCGATGCCATGGAAACGGCCTTCGTGATTCAGGGGCGCGGAAAGCTCACGCGCGAGACGCTCACAAAACCAAAACCCGGCGTTATGCCGGGTTTCGGAATATTCGGCCCCGGGGTTCCCGAGGCCGACGATCAGACGCAAGGGCTGCGTCATCAATAGTACTTACTTCTTGTCGGCCGGAGCAGCCGCGTCGGCAGCAGCGGCTTCGTCAGCCTTGACACCGCGTGGGATGGACAGGGCGGCAACCACGGGATCTTCGCCCTTGTGCAGGTTGGCTTCAACGCCAGCCGGCAGCTTGAGCTGCGAAACGTGGATCGAATTGCCGACATCCAGATCCTTGAGGTCGACTTCGATGAACTCGGGCAGGTTGCCCGGCAGGCACTTGACGTCCAGCTCGTTCATGACGTGCGAGATGATGCCGCCGTGCAGCTTGACGCCCGGAGCGACGTCGGCGTTCACGAAGTGGAACGGGATCTTGGTGTGGATCTTGTGGGTGGCGTCGACGCGCTGCAGGTCGATGTGCAGGACCAGCTGACGGAAGGGGTGACGCTGCACGTCGCGCAGGATCACGGTCTCCTTGGCGCCATCCAGGTTCATGGTCAGCACGGACGAATGGAAGGCTTCCTGACGCAGCAGGTGGTACAGCTCGTTGTGGTCGAACTCGACCGACAGCGGGGCCTTTTCACCACCATAAACGACGCCGGGGAAGCGGCCAGCGTTACGCAGGCGGCGGCTCGCTCCGGTGCCCTGTACGGTACGCTTGGTTGCGTTGAA
>JAIEOJ010000200.1 GCA_019750575.1 Rhodocyclaceae bacterium
TCGTCACCGCGGTAGATACCGCCGTTGTTCATGATGATCACGGTAGCCGGCAGGTTGTAGCGGGCAACGGTTTCGATTTCCATGCCGGAGAAGCCGAAGGCGGAGTCACCACAGATGGCGACGACCGGCTGGCCGGATTCAACAGCGGAAGCAACCACGGAACCCATGCCGATACCCATCACGCCCCAGGTACCGGTGTCGACACGCTTGCGCGGCTTGTACTGGTCGATGACCATACGGGCGTTGTCGAGGGCGTTGGCGCCTTCGTTCACCAGAACGGCATCCGGGTAGTTCTTCAGCACGTCGCGGATGGCGCCGAGCGAGTTGTGGTAGTTCATGACCGGGGTGGCGGTCGACAGCTTGGTAGCCAGCTTGGCGCGGGTGCTGGAGTGCTTTTCAGCAACAGCGGACAGCCACTCGGCCGGAGCCTTGAAGCCCTTCAGTTCAGCGCGCAGGGCGTTGATACAGGACTGGACGTCACCAACCAGCGGTGCGGCGATCGGCACGTTGCTGTCGATTTCGTTGGCCTGGATGTCGATCTGCACGAACTTCTTCGGCTCGGAACCCCAGGTCTTGCCCTTGCCGTGGGCCAGCAGCCAGTTCAGGCGGGCACCGACCAGGACGACGACGTCGGATTCTTGCAGAACCATCGAGCGGGCAGCGGCGGCGCATTGCGGGTGCAGGTCGGAGACCAGGCCCTTGGCCATCGACATCGGGGTGAACGGCATGCCGGTTTCTTCGACGAAAGCCAGGATGTCGGCGTCGCACTGAGCGTAGGCGGCACCCTTGCCGAACAGGATCAGCGGCTTCTTGGCGCCCTTGATCAGGTCGGCAGCGCGCTTGACAGCGGACGGAGCCGGGATCTGTGCCGGAGCCGGATCAACCGGAACCCACAGCGACTTTTCGCCTTCCAGGGCAGCCATGGTGGTGCTGAACAGGCGAGCCGGGATGTCGAGGTAGACACCGCCCGGACGGCCGGAAACGGCGGTACGGATGGCGCGGACGACGGCAACGCCGATGTCTTCCAGACGGTTGATACGGAAGGAGGCCTTGCAGAACGGACGGGCGATGTTCAGCTGGTCCATTTCTTCGTAGTCGCCCTGCATCAGGTCGACGATTTCGCGTTCCGACGAACCCGAGATCAGGATCATCGGGAAGCAGTTGGTGGTGGCGTTGGCCAGTGCGGTCAGACCGTTCAGGAAGCCGGGAGCGGACACGGTCACGCAGATGCCGGGCTTCTTGGTCAGGTAGCCGGCGACAGAGGCGGCGTAACCAGCGTTCTGCTCATTGCGGAAGCTGTAGAAGTTGTTGCCGCGTGCTTGCCACATGCGACCCACTTCGGTGACCGGAATGCCGAGAAGACCGTAGATGTTCTTGATGCCGTTCATTTCGAGGGCATCCATCAGGAGATTGAAGCCGTCGGTGAGTTCCACGCCTTCGGCGACCGGGGCGGCTTGAGTTGCTGCTGAGGACATGTGTTGCTCCTTGCTGTGTCTGTGTAAAACGTGTTCGTTTTTAGGGTGGTTTACTTCGGGTGCTACTCGACCTTGCACCGAGGCGGCTTGTGGCTGCCCTGCAAGGCCGAAATTCTGGCGAATCGGATTATTGTACCTTAATGCCCCTTACCTGCTGCATGGAGGGCATCAAACTTCTTTTGCAGGTTGAGACGCATGGGTTTGAGGACTTTGA
>JAIEOJ010000317.1 GCA_019750575.1 Rhodocyclaceae bacterium
GCGGCGTCCCACTGGGCCTGAACGTGGCCAGCACCCCTGACCCAGCCGAAGCCGACCAGGGCGGCAGCAAGCGCAGCGACGGCCAGCCAGCGGTACGGCCAAGGGATCAGGTTCACGGCGCTTCCCCGATGCACTGCCGATACTCAGCCTCGCGGCGCTTGGCCAGCCCGCCGCACAGCCGCGCGTTGGAGGGCAGCGCGCAGTCTTTGCCCTGGAAGAAGCGCCAGCGCAGCAGCTCGGCACAGGCATCGGTGTAGTCCTCGGCGTTGAGCTTTCTCACCAGCGTGGACTGGCAGAAGGCACGGCTTCCGACGTTGTAGGAGAAGCTCACCAGCGCGTCGTATTCGTGCTGGGCCAGCGGGACGGTCACGCACGTTTTCAATGCGCCCTCGAACTGCTGCACATCCGTGAGCGCACGGGCCAGCGCCTTCGGCGGCGTTGTGGTGTCGCCCAACTTCACGTCGGTGGTGGTGCCAAAGCCGATGGTCGGCACATCGCCTTTGACCGGGATCACTGCGCGGTCGGTGTAACCCTCGTGCAGCACGATGCCTACCAACGCGGCAGCGGACAGAGTCAACGCGGCAACGGTGCGTCTTTGCGGCGGCCGGATCATCGGTGCATCTCCGGCTGCGCCACGATACGCGCGACGGTCGCGCCGATGCTGGCGGCAAAGGCCAGCAGCACAAAAGCTCCGCGCGGCAGTACGTCCCCGAACAGCGGCACCACCACTTCCGCCGCAGTGAAGGCAGCGGCCAGCAGGGAGAAGCGAATGCTCCAGGCACGTCGCAACACGTACCGCCAGTCGTCCAGAAGGCAGATCTTCGGCTTGGCGGTCATTGGACGCCCCCCATCAGCTTCAACTTGATGGCGGCCCCCACCAGCAGCGCGGCTAGGATGCCGGTGGTCACGACCTTGACGGTGGTCTGCCACGCCGTTCGGCGGGCATCGCGCCACGCTTCCAGCAGATCGCGCAGTTCGCGGATGTCCTTCGCGGCACTGCCGTTCTCCAGCCCGAGATGGGCAAGGCAACGCTCGGCTCCGCGTTCGGCGGCACGGTCGAGCAGTTCGTCGAAGTCCTCGCGGCGCAGCAGAAGCATGTTTTCCACGAGGGCGGCGGGTTGTTGTTCCGGTTCAGTCATTGCGGGTCTCCAGAAAAGCAAAACCCGCCTCGTGGGCGGGTTGCTGATGGGTCAGAAAAGTGAGTTCAGATGGCGATGCCCGCGCTCCAGCCAGTGGACTTGTAGGCCGAGAGTTTGGCCTCGTCCTCGACGTAGCAAAGCCAGCCGATCTTGGGCACGTGGTACTCCCAGGCATCAGCGATGCGCACCGCGATCTGGTTGGTTTTGCCTGCCCAAACGCCCGTGGCAGCGGCGGGTACGATGTAGCGGTCACCGTTGGCGGGGCTGGCGGGTGGCGTGGTCAGGTCGCGGTCTTTGACAGACAGGCCCACCGTCGCGCCCAAGCGCTTCAAGTTGGCGTCCATGCCGATGTCCCAGTCGCTTTCGCCCAGCGTCCAGCCGTAATTGAGTCCAAGGTTCGGGTCGGTCGATGACATGCTTATCTCCAGAGGGGTGCGGCTTGCCGGATACGCCTGACGGCTTCCGGATCGCCGGTTCGGTGGCTTTGCTGCGGGTGTTGTCGCCAATGACGACCAACGATGGGCAGGTACAGCACGCCGCCGCGCTTGGCTA
>JAIEOJ010000114.1 GCA_019750575.1 Rhodocyclaceae bacterium
GGCCGCCTGTTCCTGATTCAGCTTCTGGATCAGGGCGCTGTCGTTCTTCTCGTACAGGGCCGGGTCGGCGAGCTGTGCCTCCAGTTCGCTGCGCTGCACCTGCCAGCGCGCAATCTGCTGCTCCAGCTTCTCGCTTTCCTTGAGCAGCGGACGCCGCTGCGCGAGCAGGGCCTGGCGGTCGGCGGCGGCGCTCTTGCGCGCTTCCTTGCGTTCCTCGCGGCTCTGCGCCTTGTCCTCGTCGGGCGCCTGCTGGGCGGCGCGCTGCACGGCGAGCCAGTCGGCGTAATCATCGAGGTCGCCGTCAAAGGCTTCGACCTTGCCGTCCGCCACCAGATACAGCGCGTCGGCGGTGGTGCGCAACAAGTGACGATCGTGCGACACCAGCACCACGCCGCCCTCGTATTCCTGCAGGGCGAGGTTGAGCGCCTCGCGCATTTCAAGATCAAGGTGATTGGTCGGCTCGTCGAGCAGCAGCAGATTGGGCTTGGCGCGGATCAGCAGGGCCAGCACCAGGCGCGCCTTCTCGCCGCCGGAGAAGCGGCCACACGGGGCATCGGCCATGGGGCCGCGGAAGTCGAAGCCGCCGAGATAGTCACGCAACTCCTGTTCGCGCGCGCCCGGGTCCTGGCGCGTGATGTGCTGCAGGGGCGATTCGTCCGGCCGCAGCAGCTCCAGCTGGTGCTGCGCAAAGTAGCCGATGGACAGGCCCTTGCCTTCGATGCGTTTGCCGGACAGCGGCGTGAGGCCACCCAGACGAGCCCCGGCGAAGCACTTGATCAGGGTGGACTTGCCGGCGCCGTTGCGACCGAGAAAGGCGATGCGTTCGCCCGGACGTATGGTCAGCATGACGCGATCGAGAATGGTGGTGTCGGCATAGCCGAGCCGGCCCTGCTCGATCATCAGCAGCGGGTCGGGCATGTGGCCCGGATCGGCAAAGCGGAAGCTGAACGGCGTATCGACGTGGGCGGCGCTGATTTCCTCCATGCGCGCCAGGGCCTTGATGCGGCTCTGGGCCTGGCGGGCTTTGGTCGCCTTGGCACGGAAGCGCTCGACATAGCTTTCGAGATGCGCGCGCTCGCGCTGCTGCTTCTCGAACATGGCCTGCTGGTTGGCGAGCTGTGCCGCGCGCTGGCGTTCGTACTGCGAATAGCCGCCGCTGTAGAGGCGCAGCTGTGCATCGGCCAGCGCCAGGGTATGACTGCACACGCTGTCGAGAAAATCGCGGTCGTGCGAGATCAGGACCAGGGTGCCGGCATAGCTCTTGAGCCAGCCTTCCAGCCACAGTACGGCGTCGAGATCGAGGTGATTGGTGGGCTCGTCGAGCAGCAGCAGATCGGAGCGGCACATCAGGGCGCGGGCGAGGTTGAGGCGCACGCGCCAGCCACCGGAAAACTCGGCCACCGGCCGCGCCAGGTCGGCATCGCTGAAACCCAGACCATGCAGCAGTTCGGCGGCACGCGCACGCGCCGCATAGCCGCCGATGTCGGCATAGCGCGCGTGCAGTTCGGCGAGGCGGTGGCCGTCCGGACTGGGAGACTGCTCCAGCAGCGCGAGCTCGCGCTCGATCAGCCGCAATTCGGTGTCGCCATCGAGGGCAAATTCCAGCGCGGCATCCGGCAGGGCCGGCGTGTCCTGCGCCACATGCGCGACCGCCCATACCGCAGGGATTTCCAGATCGCCGGCTTCGGCATG
>JAIEOJ010000209.1 GCA_019750575.1 Rhodocyclaceae bacterium
CGCCTTCGCCGAACACGTGTTTCTCTACGATCCCGTGCCCATGCGCATGTTCAAGCTGATGAACCTGGAGCGCGCGCAACTGCTGGTGGAATCACCGAGCCGACCGGCCTTGCAGGGCTTCCTGACGCAATGGATGGAAGCGCTCTACGCGCAGAAAGCCAGCCGCGAGCTGCGCTGGCATCTGGACGTGGATCCGCTCGAGTTTTAAGCAGCCGCTTCAGCCTCCAAAGAAGCGCCGTAGCGGCCGGCCGGCATCAGAAGCCGAGCAGTCCCTTGAGCGCCTTGCCGACCGCGGCGCCCGTATCTTCAGCGCCGTCGCTGCTGCCGCGGCTGGCACTCTGGCCTTCCATGATGGGCTGGAAGGCGGTGGACTTCACACGCACCTTGGCGGTCCATTCGGGATTCCACGCTGCCTTGGCATCCTTGGGTCGCGGCGGATGGGCGAAGTTGGCCTCCTCGCCATAGGCAATCATGCGCAGCATGGCATTCGGCGCAGCGCTCATGACTTCCTTCGGCACCGTGCAGGTGGTGGTGGCAGGTGACAACACGACCTTGTCGCTGACCAGTTTCGCCACTTCGCCCGGCGGAATGTAGCTAAACAGGACTTCGCCAAATTCCTTGCTGGCGGCGGAGACCCACCACACCATGTCGTTGCCATTGGCGGATCCGCCCATGACATTGGCAAAGTAGCCAGTGGCATTGGCGATGCTCTTCCAGCGCAGGTCCATGGCACCGCTGCCCTGCTTGCTCATGGAGATTTCCAGCGGCGCAAGATAGTCGAGCTGGTCGAGGTTGAATTTGATCTCGGGCGTGTAGTTGCCCTTGATCAGATGCTCGCCACGCAGCGAGGCGCCGCCGGGCACGCGCGTGCTGTCCTTCTCGTTGGGCCAGTCGCCGTAGGTCTTGCCGCGCGGTGCCATCTGGCCGCTGACACGGCGCGTGAACAGGCCCGCAGGCCACTGCTTGCCGGCAGCAACCTTGGCAAAATCGATGATGTAGGGCTGACCGGCGCCGGCCTGGGCACCGCAGCCCCAGTACAGCAGCAGACGGCCCTTGGGTTTTTCGTAATTGTCGGGCGTGTCTTCCTCGCGGCCGGCGCGCTCCAGCTTGCGCGGCGACAGCAGCGGCAGGCTGCTGCCCATGCTCATGCCCGGCGGAATGAAATGATCGGCGGCGGGATCGGTGCTGGCCGTCTGCTGCGAAGCCAGTTGCAACAGCAGGCGTTTGTTCGTACTGCCGCCCATGCCACCGCCCAGCATCATGCCTGCCATGTCGCTCATGCTCGGTGTGCCGCCTCCCATGGCCATGCCAGCCGTGGTTTCCGCGCTCATCCAGTAAGTGGCGAGCGGCGCCCGGGTCTGGGCAAACGCAGGGACGGCGAGGCCGGCAAGGGCCAGACAGACGGGGAGACGGCAGCGCATGGGAGACTCCGGCAAAAAAGGGGGATCGGAAAAGCCTGTTGCATATTAGCGCATGTGCTGCCGGGCGCGCTGAGCATGGCGTGTCAGCTCAGGCGGCCGGCCACAGCCACGCCGCGCCACGCACGCCGGACGAATCGCCGTGGAGATTACGTACCAGCCGTGTCCTGACCTCGTCCGAAAACACATGCGCAGACCACTGTGCGGGCACATTGCGGTAGAGCCGTTCGAGATTGGAGAGTCCGCCGCCGAGGACGATCACCTCGGGATCGAGCACGTTGATGAGCTGGCCCAGGGCAAA
>JAIEOJ010000293.1 GCA_019750575.1 Rhodocyclaceae bacterium
GCCAGCAGCTTGGGGTGCTGGTTGATGTACTGCCAAACGGCCTCACGCGAACGCAGCGGTTCATGCCCGTAGATTCTGTCCAGGGACTCCAGCGTTACGACGACCAGGGGGTTCTTGCAGTACTTGCGGATCGATTCATGCGACTCATAGCGCTCGCGCTGAAGCTGGCCGATGAGCCACAGCACCGGTCGCCACCAGTCGTAGGCAAAGTCGCAGTGCTTGATCACCGTGGCGGACGACTCGCGCTGCGCGAGCATGGCGAAGAAGTTCAGTGCGTTATCCAACATGAGTCGATCCGCGCGATCAGCCTGGATGACCTGCGCGTCGTCCAGCCCGCGCTTGGATTCATCCAGTTCCTCAAGCACCGTCTTCACGCCCGAAGGGAACGGCAATTGATCGACCACGAAAAGCCGGCTCGCCAAGTATTCCGCGTAGTCTCGGTTCTTCACGCCGGCCAGCAAGGCCCGAAAGGAGGCATCCTTCACCTTCTGGAAATCAAGGCTGGTAAAGGTCTGGAACAGCTCGAAGATAGAGCGCTCAATGGATTCTCGCCGGGCGATTCGCGCCTCTTCCACCTGGAACAAGATCGCTGTCACCATGCCACCAAAGGCCAGTGCCGAGAAAAGCACGCTCAGGCCGTTGTACACCGGCCCGAACGGCTCCTTGAACATGTCCGGTGACAAAGCCTTGGAGACCGGGTAAGCGGCCGCCCAGATCAGCAGGATCACTGCGATGATCAAAAAAGCAACCTTGGTCGGGCGGGTGATTCTCATTAGCTATTCATGAGTTGGTTTCCGGCGGCTTGGTGCGGCGCCTGTTCATCGCCTTGCCGCTTGCCGCCCGCGTGCTTTTGGCCGGGGTCTTACGCACGGCCCTGCGCGTTGGCTCTGTCACCAGAGGCGCTATCCAGTCGATCCGGGCTTGCTGTGTGTCGGACAAGCCGCGCCAAATGTCGCGCACGAGCGGCTTCACGCCCGCCCGCCGGCGCGAGCCGGCTTGTGCATCCAGCCGTATGCCCGCGAACTCTGTAACGAAGGCCTGCACAAGCAGCCCGTGCTGGGTCTGCAGGCCAGCCAGATCCAGCTGCGCGCGTACTGGTTCGCGGATCAAAAGATCGCCCAATTGGTAGGCCAGCGTGATCACCCTTTCGTCGTAGACGGCATCAGCAAACCGCGCTTTCGAGACACATGCCTCGGACACCAGGAAGGGCTGGCCCGGGCCGTAAAGACTGCCGGCTGCAGAGCTGGAAGACCGGCGCGCCAGACGAAAAAACGTCCGGTAAAGTCTCATGCCGCCATCTTCTTCACGCCCGCTCATCCGCAGAAAGTCAATCAGGCCACGGCCAGGCATCTCCATGGCCACAACCGCCCATGGGCAGTAATAGTTGCAGTCCATAACGGAGCGCTCAAATGCATCGAGTTTGCCCAGGCGCCAAGCGAGCCAAAAGCCTGCTGCCCACGCCGCAGCCAAATCCTGCCCGGCCTCTCCTGCGATCGCTTCAAGGGTTGAGCCAAAGCCCTCGTACTTGGGTGCAAAGCCCGTGCCCCGTGCCAGTTCGGCGTACATCTGCCCCAACGGGGCATAGGGGTTCACCGAGCGTGGCATCAGTTTGAAAGCTCCAAGCGAGCAAGCGGCCAGGACACTTTAGAAGCTGTCAGAGCTCGTCTTTGCCTGCTTCAGCAGGTTCTCAATACCCGCCTTGACCGCGCTGACGGTGCGTTTGATGATGG
>JAIEOJ010000155.1 GCA_019750575.1 Rhodocyclaceae bacterium
GACAGTCATGCGTGCTCCACCAGTTCAGCCTTGCGCCGCGCCGAGGGCAGCAGGCCCATGGGCCGGAAGCGCATGACCAGGATCAGCGCGATGCCGAAGAGCAGCAAACGCATGGATTCGGGGTCGATATAGGTCTGGCCGAACAGCGCCACCTGCATGGGCCCGGCCCAGTGGCGGAACAGTTCCGGCAGCACGGTCAGCACGACAGCGCCGAGGATCACGCCGGGGATATTGCCCATGCCGCCGAGCACGACCATGCACAAGACCATGATGGATTCGAACAGGCCGAAGCTCTCGGGCGAGACGAATTGCTGGAAGCCGGCAAAGAGACCGCCGGCGACACCGCCGAAGCTGGCCCCTAGAGCGAAAGCCAGCAGCTTGACGTTGCGGGTGTTGATGCCGCAGGCCTTGGCGGCGATCTCATCCTCGCGGATGGCGACCCAGGCGCGACCGAGGCGCGAGTTCTCCAGACGCAGGGTGACGACGATGATCAGCACCGCCAGCGCGACGAAGAGGTAGTAGATCAGATAGAGGCTGTGCAGTTGGTAGCCGAAGATCTCGATGCTTTTCGCCAGCGGGTCGATACCTGCAATCCCCTTGGGCCCGTTGGTGATATTGACTGGTGCATTCAGGTTGTTGAGGAAGATCCGGATGATCTCGCCGAAGCCCAGGGTGACGATGGCGAGATAGTCGCCGCGCAAGCGCAGCGTGGGCGCACCGAGCAGCATGCCGAACACGCCGGCGACCAGCGCGCCTACCGGCAGGATGGCCCACAGCGGCCAGTGCAGACCGAAATGCGGCGAAGCGAGCAGCGCATAGATGTAGGCGCCGACTGCATAGAAGGCGATGTAGCCGAGATCGAGCAGGCCGGCGAAGCCGACGACGATGTTCAGCCCCAGCGCCAGCATGATGTAGAGCAGGGCAAAGTCCAGCATGCGTATCCAGGCGTTGCCGAAACTCATGCCGATGAGGAAGGGCAGGATCGCGAGCGCGATGCCGATCAGGGCGATGCCGATGCGTGGAGATTTGTTCAGAAGCATAAAGACTGAACCACAGAGGCACAGAGACACAGAGGCAACACCGGGAAAAGGTTTTCGCCTTTCTCTGTGTCTCTGTGTCTCTGTGGTGAGAATGTTTTACGCACGTTCGGAGACTTTCTCGCCCATCAGCCCGGACGGACGGAACACCAGCACCGTGATCAGCACCATGAAGCAGAAGATGTCCTGGTAGTGGCTGCCGAGCACGCCGCCGGTGAGGTCGCCGATATAACCGGCGCCCATGGCTTCGATGATGCCGAGCAGCACGCCGCCGAGCACCGCGCCGCCGATATTGCCGATGCCGCCGAGCACCGCGGCGGTAAAAGCTTTCAGGCCGAGCAGAAAGCCCATCTGGTAGTGGGCGATGCCGTAATTGGCGCTCACCAGCACGCCGGCCAGTGCCGCGAGCGCCGAGCCGATGATGAAGGTCAGCGCCACGATCTTGTTCGCATCCACGCCCATGAGTGCTGCGACCTCGGGCTTCTCGGCGGTGGCGCGCATGGCGCGGCCGAGCTTGCTGCGCTGGACCAGCACGATCAGACCCGCCATGGACAGCGCGGCGGCGAGCATGATGATGATTTGCACATCGCTGATGCGGGCGCCGAGGATTTCATGGGATTCGGCGGGCAGCAGCGCCGGCACCGAGTGATAGCTGCGCCCCCAGAACAGCATGGCGAATTGCTGCAGCACGATGGAGACGCC
>JAIEOJ010000089.1 GCA_019750575.1 Rhodocyclaceae bacterium
CTCGATTGTTCAGATTGCATCGAGATTTTTGCAGCGGCAATTTTCATGGCGGGCCCCGTAAAGTCCTGTCTGTTCAAGCTGTTAACGACAGGTCGCGGCTTTTCTTGAGTCATGCAGACAGGATTCCGCGCAGCGCCAGGCGGCGCTGGCCGCATCGGGGTGTGCGGTGCGCGCGACGCCATGGCTTGTCCAGGGCGGCGCGGCGGAACGGCACCGCCTGCCGTTCCTCTGTACCTGCGCTTGGGGCTACTGCCTCGCGCCGAGCGCCTTGGCCCGTTCCGCCGTGGCCGGGTCGGCGGGAGGGGACTGCAGCCAGTTGCCGAGATGGTTACGGGCAATCTCGGTCAGGGCTGCGATCCAGTCGGCGCGCTCGTTCACGCAGGGCAGGTAGTGGAAGACCTTGCCGCCTTCATTCTGGCCGTGGGTGAGGAAGGCCTCCTTGCACTCCAGCGCAATTTCCTCGAGGGTTTCCAGGCAGTCGGCGGTGAAGCCCGGACAGATCACGTCCACACGGCGGGTGCCGCTGCGGGCCAGCGCTTCCAGCGTCGGCTGGGTGTAGGGCTGCAGCCATTCGGCGCGGCCGAAGCGTGACTGGAAAGTGACCTGGTACTGATCCTTGCTCAGCCCCAGCGCTTCGGCGAGCAGGCGGCCGGTCTTGTGGCATTCGCAGAAATAGGGGTCGCCCTTGTCGAGGCTGAATTTGGGCAGGCCGTGGAAACTCATGATGAGCTGGTCGCCGGCTTCGAGGTGGCCATGGTGCATCCAGTGCTCACGCACGCTGGCGGCGAGGGCGGCGATGTAGCCCGGATGGTCGTGATAGTTGCGCACGAAACGCAGCTCCGGCACGTTGCGCGTGCGTTGTGCCCAGGCACTGACCATGTCGCCGACGCTGGCGGTGGTCGAGGCTGCGTATTGCGGATAGGCCGGCAGGATCAGGATGCGGCCGCATCCGGCAGCCTTGAGTTGATCCAGCTTGCTGGCGATCGAGGGGTTGCCGTAGCGCATGGCCCAGGCCACTTCGATATCCGGATAACCGGCTGCGCCCAGCGCGCCGCGCAGCAGCTTGGCCTGCTTTTCGGTATGCACGGCGAGAGGCGAGCCGTCAGCCTCCCACACCGTTGCGTATTTGGCGGCCGATTTGGCCGGGCGGGTATTGAGGATGATGCCGTTGAGGATCAGCCACCAGATCGGGCGCGGGATTTCGACCACGCGCGGGTCCCACAGGAATTCCTTCAGGTAGCGTCGCAGTGCGGAAGCGGTGGGCGCATCGGGCGTGCCAAGGTTGACGTAGAGAATGCCGGTGCGAACGGGGCTGCCGTGCAGGTGCGCGGGTTCGGGCTGGTAGCGTGCCATTGGGGCCTCAGGAGTTGGGGTTGCTCAGGGCGTTGCCGAGCAGGCGGGCGGTGATGTCGACGATGGGAATGACGCGTTCGTAGGCCATGCGCGTCGGGCCGATCACGCCTAGGGTGCCGACGACCTCGCCGTTGGCTTCGTAGGGCGCGGTCACGACACTGCACTCGTCGAGCGGGGCGATACCGGATTCGCCGCCAATGAAGACCTGCACGCCTTCGGCGCGGCTGGAGATTTCGAGCAGCTGGGCCAGCCCGGTCTTCTGCTCGAACAGGTCGAACAGCTGGCGCAGACGATTGATGTTGGAGGACAGGTCCTCGACATCGAGCAGCTTGCGTTCGCCGCTGAGGATGTATTGCGGCTGCTGGTTGTCATCACCGGCAGCGACCGCGGCGGT
>JAIEOJ010000053.1 GCA_019750575.1 Rhodocyclaceae bacterium
CGCTCCGGGTCAGAGTAGCTGGTCAGGCAGTTGAAGGCGAAACCGCGCCGGCTGGTCCGGTCCAGCATGTCCAGCGTGGCATGGATGTAGGCCATCCATTCGGCATCGCCATGCGCATGCCGCACGTTGAAGATGCCGCTGGCAATACCGTAATCGGCAACGCCCAGGGGCTCGCTGCCGAGCGTGAAGCGCACGTTTGAGTGGTCGCCGTAGCGCTTGTCGGCAGCCGTCACCATGTCGGCGGAAACATCATTGCCGGCATAGTCGAACGCCTGGCCACGGGCGCGCAAGACCTCTACCAGGGCACCATAGCCGCATCCGATATCGTTGACCGAATAGGCACCGTCTGCCGGCAGCACGCGGGTCAGTTGCTCAAAGCGGAGCAGCTGCGATCCTGCGCCATTCCAGTCCACGCCTTGCGGCGTCTCCCCGTGCTCGGCCAGCTTGGCGCTGTAGTAATCGGCAACACCTTGCAGCAGCCCTTGGTGATCCTGATGGGTCTCGTTCATGCCGCCACTTTCTCACGCCGGCTGAGCAAAGCAAGGGCTGGCGCCTCGGGCCCGCAGTTGAAAAGCAGATCGAGTACGCTCACACCGTGCGTGAATGCGCCCCATAGTTGCGGATACTCGGGGTAAGCCGGGTATTCGAACCAGCGCACCGCGACATTCGCCCAGGCAAACACGGACTCGTCGAGATACTCGCGCGCCGCCGGACCGGAGAGATACTCACTTGCGCCCGCCTGCAGGCAGATGTTCAGCAGCTTTTCACTACGATCACCCTCGAGGTGGTAATCGGCGGACGAGGTCAGCCGCGTCTCGATCCCTAGCCGTGCATTGACCCATTCGAGCAAGGTCAGATTCAGCTCGCTGAGATGCGTGTATTCACGGTCCAGATAGAGCGCCTCCAAGGCTGGCGCATAGCTGCCGAAATGCGGTGCCTTGGCGTAGTTCTGCCGCAAGGCCTTCCAGTGCTGGACTGCCCAGTCGCGGCCGTCGAGTTCGGTCTCCCGTATCGTCTGCAGATACTTGCCCTTGACCTTGACCGGCACGGTCAGCCATTGCACGCCCTGAGGGGTCTTGATCTGATTGCGATTGCGCCAGTCACGACGGGTGTACTGCATGTCGTCGTAAAGCACGAACTCATCGACCGCATCGATCAGGTCGAAGTAGCCCTTCCAGGGAATGTAGTTCGACTGAACGATGGCGATGCGCTTCATGGGTCGACTCGGTTCAGCCCTTGATATGTCCGTAGCGGTACATGTCGACCAGCTCGGGCGGAATGCCCCAGTCGATCGCACCGACACGGTCGTGCAAGGCCTCCAGATCGTCGCGGATGGCCTTCTGCAGCTGCTCCACCATGCGATTCCTGGCGGGCACGAAATCGTGCTGCAGCGAAGCGTTGATGCTGTGACGCACGGTCTTGGCGATGGCCGCCTCGCGCGAAATGTTTCGGATCAGCGAGCGCTCCGGCGCCAACTCGCCGTAACGTAGGTCGACTTCCAGCCCGCGCATGGCGGCCACCAGGTCGCGGCAGATCACGGGCGACAAATGGAAGCCATCGCGCTTGGTGCCACCGAGTATCCAGAGATTCTCTACGCTGGTACGACCAAACAGGGGATAGGTATCCGACGTGGTGGGGCGCCAGCCGACATTCACATTGATCAGCCCGGCGCGCATGAAGTTGCTGTTGATCTGGTCCATGGCCGCCTTAAGGAGCGAATAGGCGCTGCCGACATGGCCGTGATCGATGGC
>JAIEOJ010000309.1 GCA_019750575.1 Rhodocyclaceae bacterium
ACCATGACGCCGTCGGCCTTGGTGTAGTCGAGCACGAACTTGGCCTTCTGCGGCGAAGTGATGTCGCCGTTGGCGATGACCGGAATCCTGATCTGCGACTTGACCAGCGCGATGGTGTCGTACTCGGCCTCGCCCATGTACTGGTCGGCGCGCGTGCGGCCGTGGATGGCGACGGCGCGGATGCCCGACTCCTGCGCGATGCGCGCGATGGTCGGCGCGTTCTTGTTCTCGCGGTTCCAGCCGGTGCGGAACTTCAGGGTCACCGGCACATTGCCGGCGCCGCGCACCACGGCTTCGAGAATCTGGGCGACCAGCGGCTCGTTCTGCATCAGGGCCGAGCCGGCCATGACATTGCAGACCTTCTTGGCCGGGCAGCCCATATTGATGTCGATGATCTGCGCGCCTTCGTCCACGTTGTAGCGGGCGGCCTCTTCCATCATCTTGGGATCGGCGCCGGCGATCTGCACCGAGATCGGATCGACTTCGCCATCGTGATTGGCACGACGGCGCGTCTTGGCGCTGCCGTAAAGCAGGGAATTCGAGGTCACCATTTCGGACACGGCCACGCCCGCGCCCAGCTTCTTGCAAAGCTGGCGGAAGGGACGATCCGTCACACCCGCCATGGGGGCAACGAACAGATTGTTGCGTAGCGTGAAGCCGGCAAATTCCATGAAGCGAAACGAGGGAATTAGGGGTGGGAAGGGGCGCAATTCTACCCCAAAGCCCTGCCTAAAAAACGATCAACTGCTCTTTTTTTAAGCAGCAGCCGGCGTACCTGAATTCGCGTGTTGCAGACGCCACAGCGAGGTCACCTCGGCAGCACGCGCGGCATGCAGGTGGTCACTAACATCGCCGGCCTTGCCGTGACGCGGGCGTATGTCCATGCGCGCTAGCACCGTGAGTCCGGCCTCGGCAATCGCCTGCAGGAGGAAGTCGCGGCTGCGCAGCCCCAGATGCTCGGCCAAGTCCGAAAGGACCAGCCAACCTTCGCCGCCGGGACTCAGATGCGCCTTCAGCCCCTTGAGAAAACCGAGCAGCATGCGGCTATCCGGATCGTAGATGGCCTGATCAAGCAGGCTGTTGGCCGTACCCGGCAGCCAGGGCGGATTGCAGACGATCAGCGGCGCCTGACCGGCAGGAAAAAGATCGGTCGCGCTGATGTCGACGCGATCACTCAAACCCAGTCGAGCGATGTTGTCACGGGCGCAGGTCAGAGCGCGCGGATTCAGCTCGGTGGCGATCACTTTCCTGACGCCGCGCTGCGCCAGCAGGGCGGCGATCACGCCGGTGCCGGTGCCGATGTCGAAAGCCAGCGCTGTCGATGGCAAGGGGGCGCTGGCGATCAGGTCGAGATACTCGCCGCGCACGGGCGAAAACACGCCGTAGTGCGGGTGTATGCACGCGCCGTCGAGCGCCGCAATCGCCACGCCCTTCTTGCGCCATTCATGCGCGCCGATCACGCCCTGCAGTTCGCGCAGCGACACGACATAGGCCGTATTGCATTCGCCATAGGCTGCGCTACAGGCCTCGCCAACATCCGGCGCGCGGCGCAGCGGAATGACATGCCCGGCCTCGACCGGGATCAGCAGCATGCCGAGGGTGCGGGCGCGCTGCAGCTGGGCCTGCCGGTGCAGATGAAAGGCTTCCGTGATGTTCTTGAGCGCAGCGGGTTTCTTTTTCTTCTGCTCGGCGCGCCGGCCCATGGCCTGCAGGAGCTGACGCGCATTCTGGAAATCGCCGCGCCAGAGCAGGGCCGT
>JAIEOJ010000224.1 GCA_019750575.1 Rhodocyclaceae bacterium
TTGAATTCTTTGGGGTGACTGATGGGGCTCGAACCCACGACAACCGGAATCACAATCCGGGACTCTACCAACTGAGCTACAGTCACCACTGGTCGCAATGCCAAGGGCAACGCGAGAGGCGCAATTCTACAGCAAGCGCCTGATTCTTACAACGGCCGTGGCGGAAAACTGGCCCGCCCGACAGGACTCGAACCTGTTACCCCCGGCTTAGAAGGCCGGTGCTCTATCCAGATGAGCTACGGACGGTTACCGAGGGACAACAAACTGGTCGGGGCGGCAGGATTCGAACCTGCGACATCCTGCTCCCAAAGCAGGCGCGCTACCGGGCTGCGCTACGCCCCGAACGCGGCGAATTCTACTTGGATGAGGCCTCGCGGTCAAACCTGAACCGCCGAAAAGCCAGAAATATCGCGGCTTTCCGCCAGGAAAGGCAGGGTGGCAGTGGTATATGCCATGAACGCGGGGTGTCCGTTACCGCGTATTGGGTGCCCGGCGCACGCTATATTCCGGCAGATAGTTTGCGGTGTTCGAACACACTATTCATTTGGCATGACTTGAGCAGACGTCTGGCGCCAACTAGACTGCAAGGCTGTTTGCCGCATATTCAAGATCCCTCAATTCATCCGGGAGCCTCCCCATGATCAAGCTGAACATCAACGGCAAGGTCCACTCCGTGGACGTCGAGCCGGACACCCCCTTGCTGTGGGTGTTGCGCGATACCCTGCAATACACCGGCACCAAGTACGGTTGTGGCATGGGCCTGTGCGGCGCCTGCACCGTGCATCTGGGCGGCGAGCCGATTCGTTCATGCTCCACGCCGGTGTCGGCGGCGGCCGGCAAGAAGATCAGCACCATCGAGGCGGTCGATGCCACGCGCATCGGCAAGGCCGTGCAGGAAGCCTGGCGCAAGCTGGATGTGGCGCAGTGCGGTTACTGTCAGTCCGGTCAGATCATGAGCGCGGTCTCGCTGCTCTCGACCAAGAAGAAACCCAGTGATGCCGATATCGATGCAGCCATGGCGGGCAACATCTGTCGCTGCGGCACCTATGTGCGCGTGCGCGCCGCCATCCACGAAGCCGCCAAGGCGCTGGCATAAGGGGACGAGCATGAGCATGCAGATCGAGAATCTCAGCCGTCGCAACTTCATCCAGGGTGCCGCCGGCCTGACGCTGGGCGTGTGCCTGCCGCTGCGCGGGATGGCTGCCGCTTCAACCACCGCGGCCGGCCCGGGCAAGGCTGGCGGTGCAGTCGTCGGCGCCGCTGCATTCGAGCCGAACGCCTTCCTGCGCATCGCGTCCGACAACAGCATCACCGTCATCTCCAAGCATCTGGAAATGGGGCAGGGTACCTATACGGGCCTGGCCACGCTGGTTGCCGAGGAGCTTGACGCCAACTGGGCCAACGTCAAGGTCGAGGGCGCACCGGCCGACGCCAAGCGCTACAACAATCTGTTCTGGGGCCCGACCCAGGGCACGGGCGGCAGCACCGCCATGGCCAACTCCTGGGAGCAGTTGCGCAAGGCGGGCGCCGCGGCGCGCAGCATGCTGGTGGCAAGTGCGGCGAAGAAATGGAATGTGCCGGCCAGTGAAATCACGGTGAGTGAAGGCGTGGTCGCGCATGCGGCGAGCAAGCGCAGGGCCACCTTCGGCGAGCTGGCGCAGGACGCTGCCGCCGAGCCCGTACCTGCTGACGTTGCGCTCAAGGATCCCAGTAACTTCAAGCTGATCGGCAAGCATGTGCGGCGTACCGATGCCGTGGACAAGACCAACGGCAAGGCGCAGTTCACGCAGGATGTGCAG
>JAIEOJ010000285.1 GCA_019750575.1 Rhodocyclaceae bacterium
AAGGAGAAGATCAAGGAACTGTTTCTGGCCGGTGCAGACGTCTTCCGTCTGAACTTCAGCCACGGCACCCATGCCGATCACACCGAGCGTCTGAACACCATCCGCGAAGTGGAGAAGGAAGTCGGTCGTCCCATCGGCGTGCTGCTCGATCTGCAAGGCCCGAAGCTGCGCGTGGGCACCTTTGCCGAAGGCAAGATCCACCTCAACGTCGGCGACAAGTTTCGCTTCGACATGACCGACGCCCCGGGCGACAAGACCCGCGTCATGCTGCGTCACCCGGAAATCTTCGCGGCCATCAAGCCGGGCACCAACCTGCTGGTCGATGACGGCAAGGTGCGCGTGCGCGTGGATAGCTGCGGCCGTGACTTCGCCGAAACCACCGTGGTGGTGCCGGGTGCAATCTCCGACCGCAAGGGCGTGAACGTGCCGGACGCCGTCCTGCCGATCTCCCCGCTGACCCCGAAGGATCTGAAGGACCTCGACTATGCGCTGGCCCTCGGCATCGACTGGGTGGCCCTGTCCTTCGTGCAACGCCCGGAAGACATCATCGAAGCGCGCGAGATCATCGGCGACCGCGCCTGGATCATGGCGAAGCTCGAGAAGCCCATGGCCATGGATCACCTCGAAGAGATCACCCGTCTGTGCGACGGCATCATGGTTGCCCGCGGTGACCTGGGCGTGGAAATGCCGCCCGAGTATGTGCCGGAAATGCAGCGTCGCATGGTCTCGACCTGCCGCCGCCTCGGCAAGCCGGTGGTCATCGCTACGCAAATGCTGGAGTCGATGATCAATTCGCCCGTGCCGACCCGCGCAGAAGCCTCGGACGTGGCGACCGCCATCTACGAAGGTGCGGACACGGTCATGCTGTCGGCGGAATCGGCCTCGGGCAGCTTCCCGGTCGAAGCCATTTCGATGATGGATCGCATCATCAAGCGTGTGGAACAGGATCCGGTCTATCAGAAGAATGTGGATGCCGCCCGTACCGCGCCGGAAGCCACCATCCCTGACGCGATCTGCGGCGCCCTGGGCGATATCACCAGCCTCATCCGTCCGGCCGCAACCATCACCTACACGTCTTCCGGCTTCACGGCACTGCGTGCCGCGCGTGAGCGTCCGGCCACCCCGATCCTGGGCCTGACCCCATCGATCCAGACCGCCCGTCGTCTGACCTTCTGCTGGGGCGTGCATCCGCTGCCCTTCCAGGAAATCGACCGCGTCCAGCAAATGGTCGAGCTCGGCTGCAAGGCCGCCAAGGATGAAGGCTTCGCCAAGCAGGGCGACAACGTCGTCATCATCGCCGGCCTCCCCTTCGGTCAGTCCGGTACCACTAACCTCCTGCATATCGCTAAGGTGGAGTAACTCGACCGCCTTCCCCCTAGCCCCCTTCCCGAGGAAGGGGGTAACGGTAGTTCGTCCCTTCGGGACTCCCCCGGGGAAGTGACAAGCGGGTTCGCGGCGCCCTGTTTGCGTCCTTGATTGGCATGGTGCGGCAATAAACAAAAAGCCCCTCCGGGTCATTCCGGCGGGGTTTTTTGATTTGTGTTGTTTATCAAACGATACGTCTGTGTTACCAAAAAGCCGTCCCCTTGGCAGATGCGAACGGTTCCCACCTGGCCTGTGACACCACGTAGACGCCCATGTGAACTAGCAGAAAACAAGATGAAACTGTCAGCCAAGGGTATGTTTGCGGCCGCGTCCATAACTATATTTTCTGGGCCGATTAAGCAATTTTGAAGAAAATCACGTAAACCCGCGCTGGCACGGGATTTTCGCCCGGCCATCAAATTGACACTGGAAGTCCTCT
>JAIEOJ010000007.1 GCA_019750575.1 Rhodocyclaceae bacterium
ACGCTGAGGGCGCCGCTGGCGAGCGGGCGGTGGCGCTTTTGCGGATGCAGGCGATCCTGCTCCCGATCCATCAGGTCGTTGAAGACATAGACGGCGGATGAGAGCAGGCAGAAGGCCGCCGTCGCGGCGAGCGCCTTGAACACCATGCCCGGTTCGTCCCAGGCATGAGAAAACAGCAGGCCGACCAGCACAAAGCTGTTTTTCAGCCACTGGTGAGGCCGCAGCAGGCGCAGCCAGGGCGGAAGTTTGTTCTTCAATGACATGGCGTCAGCGCTGGCATGGCTGTCCCGGGAAGTAGCGGTCGCAGAAGTAGCAGGCCGTCTGCGGCAGGGCAGGCGGTATCGCATAGTACTGCCGCTTGATGTCGGCGAGGATGACATCCCGATACTGTGCGTAGTTGAAGCCTTCGCCCAGTACCAGATAGAAAGTGGCCCCGGCGACCTCGAAGGTCTTCAGTTCGATCTGCCTGAAGTAGGGGCGGTAATCCCGGTCGAGGTCGGGCGGCGTCTTGCGCAGCACGGCAATCTTGCGGCCGTCGAGTGCGCGCACGTCGGTCAGGATGTCGTCGTGGCGCGCATGGCCGGAGCCGATGCCGAAGACGCCGATGTAGTTGGGCTTGCCCTCCGGGTCACGGGCGAAGGTGTTGATCCCCAGCGTGACGGCGTTCGAGTAGCCGTCCATCATCCAGACATGATCGCGGTAGGGCTCGAGGTGGTCGAGTACCGCGTGCGGCCGCACCGTCAGCACAATGCCCGGATACATGCCCGAGTTCTTCCAGCGCTCCAGCGGCGTCAGGGAGATGATGCCGGCGATGACGACATGGAGCACGGCGACTGCGGCAAAGAAGCGCACCAGCTTGCGGAGTTGCTGCTCATTGATGCTGGTTGCCAGCAGCACCAGCAGGAAGGGCACGAAGGACAGGGGCCAGTGCAGACCGATGCTGCGAATCAGCGACAAGCCGCCGTACAGGAACAGGGGGACGAAGCCGAGGAAAAGCAGGGCGCGTCCCTCCGGCTCGGCGAAGCGCGCCTTGATCGCAGCGCAGCTGCGATGCAGGTGCCAGAAGAACAGCGGCGTCAGCAGGTAGAGCAGCACGCCTGCGTACATCAGCGGCGTCTTCCACGACAGCCCGGTATTGCCCTTGTGGCTGCGGTTGTAGAAGTTGAACATGATGTTCGGCCAGCAGTTGCCGGCATTCCACCAGGCCATCAGGGCGAGGCCCGGCAAGGTCATGGCATAGACCAGCAGCAGGCCGCCGAACTTGCGCTTGCCCGGCCGCACCAGGGTGTCGATCAGGTAGGCAAAGCCGAGCAGGGCGACAAAGTACTTGGAGAGCACGGCGCCCAGCAGGCCGAAGCCGGCGAGCACATACCAGCGCCAGGGCGATTCGTCCGCCGCTTCGGCGCGGCGCGCCATGAGCCAGCCATAGCCGGACAGCACGCTGAATACGATCAGCGGCGTGTCGGTGGTCACGAGCACGTTCCATACATTGCCCGGTGCCAGCAGCACCAGGGTCGCGGCCGACCAGGCCACGGTTTCGCCGCGCGGCCGCAGCAGGCTCACGGTCATGCCGGCGATCAGGGCCGGGTAGATGATGATGGGCAGGCGCAACCACCAGGCTTCCTGGCTGACCTTGATGAAGGGCGCTGTCAGCCAGCCTATCATCGGCGGATGGTCGTGGTAGCCCCAGTCCGGCCATTGGCCCCACCACAGGAAGTAGCCTTCGTCGCCGGTAAAGGGCAGCACATGGGCCAGCCAGACCCGGAAGATCAGCGAGAGTGCGAGGGCGGCAAAAAAGATCCGGCGTGCGCCCCAGGTGCCGGGCTGGGG
>JAIEOJ010000242.1 GCA_019750575.1 Rhodocyclaceae bacterium
CTGGCGCACCTTCATCAGCGCCGCCATGCGCAGGGCATTGCGCGCATATTCCGAGAACATCAGGAAGGTAGCGGTGTAGGGAATCAGGCCGCCGTGCAGCGAGAGGCCGTTGGCAATCGCGGTCATGCCGAATTCGCGCACGCCGTAGTGAATGTAGTTGCCGGCGGCGGTCTTGCTCACCGACTTCGAACCCGACCACAGGGTCAGGTTGGAACCGGCCAGGTCGGCCGAGCCGCCCAGCAGTTCGGGGAGGTTCGGGGCCAGCGCCTCGATGCTGTTCTGCGAGGCCTTGCGCGTGGCGATGGTCTCGGCCTTTTCGGCCACCTTGGCAATGGCGGCATCGACGTTCTTCTGCCAATCGGCCGGCAGATCGCCGTTCATGCGGCGCTTGAACTCGGCAGCGAGTTGCGGGTGCGCTGCGCTGTAGCTTTCGAACTTCTTGTTCCACTCGGCCTCGGCCGCGGCACCCTTGGCCCTGGCATCCCAGGCGGCGTAGACGTCGGCGGGAATTTCGAAGGGTGCATGGTTCCAGCCGATGTAGGCGCGGGCAGCCTCGATTTCGGCGGCGCCCAGCGGTGCGCCGTGCACATCGTGGCCGCCGGCCTTGTTGGGCGAGCCCAGACCGATCACGGTCTTGCAGCAGATGATGGAGGGCTTGTCGGTGACTGCCTGCGCGGCCTTGAGCGCGGCCTCGATGGCGGCGGCGTCATGGCCGTCCACATTCGGCACCACATGCCAGCCGTAGGCTTCGAAACGCTTGGGCGTGTCGTCGGTGAACCAGCCCTCGACATGGCCGTCGATGGAAATGCCGTTGTCGTCGTAGAAGGCGATCAGCTTGCCCAGGCCCAGGGTGCCGGCTAGCGAACAGGCTTCATGCGAGATGCCTTCCATCAGGCAGCCGTCGCCGAGGAAGACATAGGTGTGGTGATCGACGACGCTGTGGCCGGGGCGGTTGAACTCGGCAGCGAGCAGCTTCTCGGCCAGCGCAAAACCGACCGCATTGGTGATGCCCTGCCCCAGCGGTCCGGTGGTAGTCTCGATGCCAGGCGCATAACCGTACTCGGGGTGACCCGGGGTGCGGCTGTGCAGCTGGCGGAAATTCTTGAGGTCTTCGATGCTGAGGTCGTAGCCCGTGAGATGCAGCAGGGCATAGATCAGCATGGAGCCGTGGCCGTTCGACAGGATGAAGCGGTCGCGGTCGGCCCAGTGCGGGTTGGCCGGGTTGTGCTTGAGGTTACGGCGCCACAGCACTTCGGCAATTTCGGCCATGCCCATGGGCGCGCCCGGATGGCCGGAGTTGGCCTTTTGCACGGCATCCATGGCAAGCGCGCGGATCGCGCCAGTAATCGGGTTGAAAACAGAGGGCGAAACGGCAGGGACGGCGGACATGGGCGGCTTCCGGGGTGAACAGCGTTAAAGCACTAAATTATCGGCGAAAACGCCTGCCTCTGGCTAGCGCAATGATTTTTCGGTACAAAAGCACAATTAATCCGTGGCAAGACAAAGTTGCAAATAAAATGCCACAATAAAGCACCCATGTAAGGAGCATCAAAATGTCAGAACAAGCCCTGCCCTATCAGGCCATGGTCGAGCAGACCAGCGAAGCCGTGATCTATGCCGATGCCGAAGGCATCATCCGCGTCTGGAACCGCGCCTCCGAAGAGATGTTCGGTTTCAGCCAGGCCGAAGCCCTGGGCCAGAGCCTGGACATCATCATCCCGGAACGCCTGCGCGAAGCGCACTGGCGCGGCTTCAACGCGGCCATCGCCGCGGGCACCACCAAGCACGGCGGCAAGCCCACCCGCACCAAGGCACTGCACAGCAGCGGCGAGGCCATCTTCGCCGAGGTCAGCTTCGGCGTGGTGGT
>JAIEOJ010000099.1 GCA_019750575.1 Rhodocyclaceae bacterium
AATGCCGACAACCTCTTCTGGCGCGAGTCCGGCCTCGAGAACGGCTTCGACAAGATCCCGCTGCACCCTTACCTGCATGTCTTCCATCTCGAACTGCACCGCAACATCTGGGTGCACGTCGATAATCTGGCCGAGTACAAGTACAACCCGGCGCTGCGCGAAAAACTGGTGCTGCCGCAGGATCACCGCGACCTGATAGACATCCTCACTGCCGACATGAGCGTTCTCATGGAAGACATCGTCGAGGGCAAGTCGGGCGGCACCACCATCCTGTGCAAGGGCGCGCCGGGCCTGGGCAAGACCCTGACCGCCGAAGTCTATGCCGAGGTCGTCGGCAAGCCGCTGTATCGCGTGCATTCGGGCCAGCTCGGCATCAGCGCCGAGTCGGTCGAGGCCAGCCTGTCCACCATCCTGCGCCGCGCCGCGCGCTGGGGCGCCATCCTGCTGCTCGACGAGGCCGACGTCTACATTCGTCAGCGCGACAACGACCTGCAGCACAACGCCATCGTCGCCGAATTCCTGCGCACGCTCGAATACTTCAGCGGCCTGCTGTTCATGACCACCAACCGCACCGATGACATCGACGATGCCATCGTGTCGCGCTGCATCGCCATCATCAAGTACGAGATGCCGACGCGCGAGGATCGGGTGCGTCTGTGGAAGACCTTGTCCACCCAGTTCCAGGTCGAGCTGCCGGATGCCATGGTCGAGACCCTGACCGACCAGTTTCCGGATACCAGCGGCCGCGACATCAAGGAACTGCTCAAGCTGACCGCGAAGTTCTGCCGCAGCAAGGACATTCCCTTCTCGCAGGACGCCTTCCGCCAGTGCGCCATGTTCCGCGGCATCAAGTAGGCGTAAGTTAGTGCCATCCGCAAAGCCGGCCCGTATTCAGGGCCGGCTTTTTCATGCGTGGCTTTTCCCTGTCTTTTCCGGTGCTCCATGCCGGTGCGCCCTGGTTTATGCTGGCAACACGGACATACCCGAGTGAGCATCATGAACATCGACGAAGCAACGCTGGCAGGTCAGGGCGGCGCGGCGCAGGATACGCCGCAAGGCAATGTGCTTTCCTTTGCCGGCGGCGCCGCGCGCCGCAACAACGCCGAACTGCGCGAGCTGTTGCAGGTGTACGACCAGCTGATCGCCCTGCTCAGGGAAACCGACAACGACAGCCTGGACATCCTCACCGACAGCATCCTGCTCTCCGTCGTGCGCTGTCGCGAGACACTCGCCGGCGGCTGCGATGACGAAACCACGCTGCGCATGGTCCGCGAGCTGCGCGCCGGCCTGCATGAAACGCCGCGCACCTTGCGCTCCCTCCTGCCCGGCCTCGGCCCGCGGCTGGGCGAGAGCCTGGAACACAAGCTGGGCATCCAGTTCGCCCGCTACTGAATCGCCTGCGCCAATGAAAAAGCCGACCCTGCGGTCGGCTTTTTCGTCTGCGCGCTGCAGTTTTACCAGTGCGTGTCGCTGTCCGAGGTGGCGCCGATCTTGTGGATGGACAGGTCGGCGCCGTTGAATTCATCTTCATGGTCGAGACGCAGGCCGACCATGCGCTTGATTGCGGCATAGACCACAAAGCCTCCGACCACGGCGACGGTGATGCCGAGCAGGGTGCCGAGAACCTGGCTTGGCAGCGTGACACCGCCGAGGCCGCCGAGACCGGTGCTGCCGAAGATGCCGACGGCGATGCCGCCCCAGGCCCCGCACAGGCCGTGCAGCGGCCACACGCCGAGCACGTCGTCGATCTTCCAGCGGTTCTGGGTACAGGTGAACAGCTGCACGAACAGCACGCCGGCAATCGCGCCGATGACAAGCGCGCCGAGCGGATGCACGAGATCCGAGCCGCCGCAGATGGCGACGAGACCG
>JAIEOJ010000056.1 GCA_019750575.1 Rhodocyclaceae bacterium
CGCTCGTCGCCGTCCTCGGGCGGCGCATCCTTCCTGCCGCCAAAGCCGAAGGAAAAGCCCTTTTCCTTCGCGGGCGCAGGCGGCGGGCCGTCAAGCTCCATGGCGATGCGCAGCTTCGCGCACAGCTCATGCAGCTCGGCATTGTCGCTGCCCTCGGCAATGCGCACGATCTCGCGCGCATAGTCGGCATTGATGCGCATGTACTCCACGTCGGTGATGCGATTCAGCACGCGGCGCATCAACAGGTGAATACGGCCCAGCAGGCCGTAGATGTGTGAATCCGATTCCATGTCGTCTCCCCTCGGGAACGCTGAACGGGTGTCTGCGAAAACCTGCCTGTGCTGCCTATTCGATATGCTCTCCATGCTCGGCGCGGTCCAGCCCGTCGCGCTCGGCTTCCTCGTCTGCACGCAGGCCGGTCAGTGCGTTGAGCACGACCAGGATAAGAAAGGTGGCGACTGCGCTGTACAGGGCTGCGGCAAGAATCGCGGCCATCTGGGCATACAGTTGCGCAGCGATCATGCCGGGTGCGGCAACGCCGAAGATGCCGGTGAGGAAGGCCCCGACCGCACCGCCAATGCCGTGAATGCCGAACACGTCGAGCGAGTCGTCATAGCCGTAGCGCCGCTTGAGGCTGGTGGCACCGAGATAGCAGACCACACCGGAAACAACACCGATGAAGACGGCGGCCATGGGGCTGACGAAGCCGGCGGCCGGCGTGATGGCGACGAGCCCGGCGACCACGCCGGAGACGATGCCCAGCGCGCTGGGCCGGCCACGTACCATCCACTCCACGCACATCCAGGACAGGCCGCCGAAAGCGGCGGCAATCTGCGTGACCAGCATGGCCATGCCGGCCGTGCCATTGGCGGCAAGGGCCGAGCCGGCGTTGAAGCCGAACCAGCCTATCCACAGCATGCCGGCACCGGTCATGGTCAGCACCAGATTGTGCGGACTCATGGGTTCGCGGCCATAGCCGCGGCGGCGGCCCATGACCAGCGCACAGACCAGGCCGGCCACGCCGGCATTGACGTGCACGACGGTGCCGCCGGCGAAATCGAGAGCGCCCATGTCAGCCAGCCAGCCGCCCGGCTCCCACACCCAGTGGGCAATCGGCGCATACACCAGCAGCGACCACAGCACGGCGAACCAGCACAGGGCGGAGAACTTCATGCGTTCCGCCATGGCGCCGGCAATCAGCGCCGTGGTGATGATGGCGAAGGTGAGCTGGAACATCCAGAACACGCTTTCCGGAATGTTGGCACCATCGACGCCGGCCATGCCCTCCATGGTCAAGCCGCTGAGCAGCAGGCGATCGAGGCCGCCGACAAAGGCGTTGCCGGGCCGCAGGGCAAGGCTGTAGCCGAGCAGTGTCCAGGTAACGGTCACCAGCACGCCGCAGACAAACACCTGCGCGCACATCGACAGCACATTCTTCTTGCGCACCATGCCGCCGTAGAACAGGGCCACGCCGGGCAGCGTCATGAACAGGACCAGCGCGGCGGACGTCAGCATCCACGCCGTGTTGCCCGTATCCAGCTGGGGAGCGGTCGCCGCCACCTGCGGCGGTGGCGCAGGCACCAAGACCTGCACCTCGGCGCTGAGCTCGGGGGCGGGCTGGGACGGGTGGATCTCCGGTGCCTGTGCGTAAGAAAGCCCGCACATCTGGAGGGTCGCCATGAGCAGGGCGCGCATGACAAAGCGGGAGGAACAAGGCAGCAACTTGGCAGGGAACATGGACAAGACTCGGTGGATAACTACCCTTTTAATGCAACACTTATGCCAAATGATTGATTCATTGAAATCAGTGACTTGCAGGATTCCCGTGAAAATCGTGCGCCAGCTTGAGTCAAACCCGGGTGCGCATGCACTTC
>JAIEOJ010000023.1 GCA_019750575.1 Rhodocyclaceae bacterium
TTCAAGTTCGCGGCGCAGCATGCCTTCAAATGCATAGGGCAGCGTACAGCGCAGGATCTGCTGCCGTACGATGGGGATCTTCTCGGCATCGCGCAGCGCCTGCGCCACCGCGTCGGTATAGGCGCGCACCAGCCCGCCCGCGCCCAGCTGGATGCCACCGTAATAGCGCACCACGGTCGCCAGCACGCCCTCCAGATCCTGATGCCGCAGCACTTCCAGCATGGGACGCCCGGCCGTGCCGCTGGGCTCGCCGTCATCCACTGCGGCAGACTGGCCACCGGCCAGCAGCGCCCAGCAGACATGAGTTGCCCCCGGATGACTGGTCCATAAATCGGCCACGATGGCTTGCGCCTCCGCCCTGCCCTGCACCGGCTGCACGCAGCCGATGAAGCGACTCTTCTTGATCAGGAGTTCGCTATGGACGGGCGCGCCGAGTGTCTGGGGCATTGCGGGAAAGTGTGACGACCGGTACGAAAGCGGACCGAAGCTCCGTTCAGCAGCAGGCTAGCGGCTGCCGGCCTGCCGGGCAAACTGACTGATGCGATCGGCGACCTCATCCAGCCGTTCGGCCGGCCATTCGCTCAGGGTATGCCCCAGCCCCGGGTAGAGCAGCGCATCGGCTTCGCCGCCGGCGCTACGGTACAGCGCGGCCACGCGGGTCGCCGTATCGGGTGGCAGGCGCGGATCGGCGCCGCCCTGGAACATCAGCAGCGGCGGCAACGCTACTCGCTCGCCGCGTTCCAGCAGCATGGGCGGATTGCCTTCACGCATATTGGCCTCGTTGCCGAAATACTTGTCGTGACAGGCAATGATGTCGGCATAGCCGGCCTGCTGCGCCATGCGGTAACGGGCCAGCGGATCCAGCACCCCGGAACAGGTGACGACCCAGTCCAGCGCGGCGCTGAAGTTTCTCAGTTCGTCCGGCAGGTCGGCGGTATATTCGCCGCGCTCGGGGCGCATGGCCGCAAGCAGCATCAGATGCCCGCCGCTGGAGAAGCCGAGACCACCGATGCTTGCCTCGTCCACACAGTAATCGGCAGCATGCTGCCGCAGCCAGCGTATGGCGTAATTGGCATCACGCAGCGAGCTGGGGTACATGTGGCCCGGGGCCATGCGAAAGTCGATGGACATGACGACAAAACCGCGCGCGGCCAGTCTTTCGGCCATGTAGCGCGGCACGTTGCGGTCACCGGTAATCCAGGCACCGCCATGCATGCAGACCATGGCAGGCCACGGTCCATCGCCTGCCGGGTGCATGATCAGTGCCTTGAGCTCACGGCCATCGATGCTGCGATAGACAATATCCTCGGTAAGCATGGCCATGATGACCTCAGGCTGCCACGGTGGCGCTGCTGCGGCGGTCGAGCGCCAGCAGTTTGCTGCTGCGTTCACTGATCTCGCGGTAGAGCGCCGCGTCCTTCTGCAATACCTGTTCGCGGCCGGGAATGATCTGATTCAGGCGCGCGCCCCACTCTGCCTTGCGATCGGCAAAGCAGCGCTCGATGAGGTCGAGCATGACCGGCACGCTGACCGAGGCGCCGGGTGAAGCGCCCAGCAGTGCGACGATGGAGCCGTCGCCAGCCGCCACGAGTTCGGTGCCGAATTGCAGGATGCCGCCGCGCTTGGCATCCCTCTTGATGATCTGTACGCGTTGCCCGGCGATTTCGAGACGCCAGTCATCCACCTTCGCTTCGGGGTAGAGTTTTTGCAGGGCCTCGAAGCGCTGCGCATCGGACTGCCGTACTTCCTTGATCAGATAGCGCGTCAGATCCATGTTGTCGCGCGCCGCCGCCAGCATGGGACCGATGTTGTCGGGGCGAACCGAGCGCGGCAGATCAAGGTAGGAGCCATGCTTGAGGAACTTGGTGCTGAAGCC
>JAIEOJ010000092.1 GCA_019750575.1 Rhodocyclaceae bacterium
CTCCTGCATGGCGACCTGTCCGGCAATGCAGCGGTGCAGGCCATCAATGAATGGCAGGTGATGAACGACAGTCCGGCGGGCTATGCCGCCATGCACATTGCCGGCGACATGCCCGGCCTGCTGTCCGGCTCGGTGATCGGCATACGTCGCAACGACAAGGAACCCTGGAGCCTGTGCATCGTGCGTTGGGTGCGCAGCGAAAATCCGGAGCATCTGGAAATGGGCCTGGAAGTGCTCGCCCCGCATGCAAAGGCGGTACGCATTGCCGTCGCGACACGGCCGGATGCGCCAATACCGGCGCTGATGCTGCCGCCGATCAGCGGCATCGGGCGTGGCGAGACCCTGCTTGCCGAACGCGGCGCCTACGAGACCGGCAACATCGCACTGATGCAGGAAACCGAAGGCAAGCTGCAGGTCGTCGAGTGCAAGCCGCTGCCGCTGGTGATGCAGACTTCAAGCATCGAGCTGTTCGAGTTCGAGCGCATCCAGCACCCGGGCAGCTGATCGCTGCCTAGTCAGCCTGCGGCAGCTCGGCAACGATATACGCGCCGATCAGGATCACGGTCCAGGCCAGATACAGCCACAGCAGGAACACCGGTACGGCCGCGAAAGTGCCATAGATCACCGCCTGCGCGGAAAAATACATGACATACAGGCTGAGCAGCTTCTGTATGCCGACCATGCAGCCCGCGGTGAATACGCCGCCAAACAGCGCATGCGACTTGGGTACACGGCGATTTGGCACCCCCCAGTAGAGCAGGCCGAACAGGCCCACCATGAGCAGGAAGGGCAAGGCCCGGATCAGAAAACCGGCAAACCACTCGCCCGGCGCATTGAGCAGACCCAGTGAGGTCGTCACCAGATAGGTGATCGCCACCAAGGCAATGCCGAAGACCACCGGCCCCATCAGCAGGGCAGTGGCGTGCAGCAGGAGGCGTTTCAGCAGGGGGCGCGGTGTGCGGATGCGCCAGATCATGTTGAAGGTGCGTTCGATGGTCAGCATCTGCAGCAGGGCCGTCGCCGCCAGCGTCATCACGCCGATCCAGGTCAGCCCGACTGCCTTGCTGGCGAACTGGCTCACATACTTGGCGACCACCATGCCGGCCTTGTCCGGCAGCAGGTTGGCCAGCAGGAATTTCTGCACGGCGGCACCCAGACCGCTGCCGAAGGGCAGGATCGAAATCAGGGCCACGGCGCCGGCCATCATGGGCACAAGGCCAAGCACCGTGGTGAAGGCGAGCGCCGCCGCCGTCTGTCCGCATTTCTCGCTGCGGAAACGTTGGGCAACACGACTGATCACTCTGAATGGGGTTAGCAACATGGCATATATAATCGTCTGCATTCCCTACAAGGCAAAGCCGAAACAGAATGCAGGAAATCCTGGTGCTTTACTACAGCCACCACGGTGGCACCCGCTTGCTGGCGCAAGCCATGGCCCGCGGTATTGAACAGGTCGAAGGCATGGGCGCGCGTCTGCGCACCGTGCCGCGCGTCTCCGCCGTATGCGAGGCCACCGAGGCCGAAGTACCGCCCAGCGGTGCGCCCTATGTCGAACTCGGCGACCTCGCTGAATGCGTGGGGCTGGCACTCGGCAGTCCGGTACGCTTCGGTAACATGGCTGCCCCGATGAAATACTTCTGGGACTCGACCGCCGCCGACTGGCTCAAAGGCTCGCTGGCCGGCAAGCCCGCTGCAGTCTTCACGTCCGGCACCAGCATGCACGGCGGCCAGGAAAGCACGCTGCTCACGATGATGATGCCATTGCTGCATCACGGCATGATTCTGGTCGGGCTGCCCTTCACGGAAGCCGAACTCACCACCACGCGCGAAGGCGGCGGCCCATACGGCGCCAGCCATGTCAGCGGCAGCGAAGGTCGCGCAGA
>JAIEOJ010000173.1 GCA_019750575.1 Rhodocyclaceae bacterium
CCGTCGAACGCGCTGCTCGCCGACCAGTTCCTCGAATACTTCGACGGCTTCTCCATCGGCTCCAACGACATGACGCAACTGACGCTGGGCGTGGACCGCGACTCGGCCCTGGTTGCCGCCGCCTTCGACGAACGCGACGCCGCCGTGAAAGCCGTGCTCGCCATGGCCATTCAGGCCTGCAACCGCGCCGGCAAGTATGTCGGCATCTGCGGCCAAGGTCCGTCCGACCATGCCGACCTCGCCGTCTGGCTGATGCAGCAGGGCATACAGAGCATGTCGCTGAACCCGGATACGGTGGTGGATACGTGGCTGAAGCTGGCGGGAGCGAAAAAGTAGAAAGCGTTCACTGGCGCCAATGTTCAAACGCCGTTCGGGCTGAGCAAGTCGAAGCCGTCAGAAATATAAAGCTCTGATGTTCTTCAAAAGATCGAAATACGCCTCACCCGCGCGGCTTCGACTTGCTCAGCCCGAACGGTCATGTGTCACAGGTATCGATCTAACTGATCTCGATCAAGCCCGGGAGGAACTTCACCCTCATCCGCGACACAAAGCCTTAGCATGGGCGCAGCCCGGCTTTCCTTCTCATGGTTCAGACTCTCAAGACCCTACTCTGGCGCTGTCTCGCCGTCACCGCGCTGCTGCTCGGCCTGATCGGCGTGTTCCTGCCCGTCATGCCCACCGTGCCCTTCGTGCTGCTCGCGGCATGGGCGGCCAGCAAAGGCTGGCCGCAGCTGGAAGCCTGGCTGCTGGAACACAAACGTTTCGGTCCGCATATCCGGGCCTGGCGCCAGCACGGCGCCGTCACCCGGCGCGGCAAGCGGCTGGCCACCTGCGCCATGATCTTCAGCGCCATCCTGCTGCAAGTCCTGCCTCTGCCGGAATGGGGGACTTGGGCGCGCTGGGCCGTGCCGCTGATCTTTGCCGGCGTGCTGGTCTGGCTGTGGCGACGGCCCGAGCCCTGAAGCCAAGCGCAGCCCATATCCCCACTGCCATGTCGGAATAAGTCCTTTGTTTTCTGTTGCTTGCTATTAACTAACTAGTTAGTTAATATCCTGCGCCATGACAGATGACTACCGTGGCGCAAGCGTGCGCCCCTCCGCTTCCAAGGCCGGCCGCCCGCGTAATGCCGTCTCGCGCGAGCAGTTTCTCGATGCCGCCGTGACCCTGTTCAGCCGTCAGGGCGTCTCCGCCACCACGCTCGCGCACATCGCCCGCGAGGTCGGCGTCACCAGTGCCATGGTGCATTACCACTTCGCCAATCGCGACCAGCTGCTTGATGCCGTTGCCGGCGAGCGCATCATGCCTTTCCTCGACACCATGTGGGGTCTGATCACGCCCGAGTCGCTGGCTGACCCGGCCCAGGTGCTGCGCGACACCGCCGCCTGCATCTTCGACCACAGCGTGCGGCTGCCCTGGCTGGCGCCGATGTGGCTGGCCGACACCGCCAGCCCGAACGGCGAACTCGGCCAGCGCATCATGCACCTGCTGCCGGTAGACAAGATCCAGCAGCTCACCGAGGGCATCAAGGCCGCGCAGGCATCCGGCCGGCTCGATCCGCGCCTGCAGCCGCAGATGATCTTCATGAGCATGGTCGGTCTGGTGCTGCTGCCCTTTGCCACGCTCGACAGCTGCAGCCAGGTACACCCGGACGCCGATTTCAGTACCGAAGCCCTGCGCCATCATGTGATGAGCTCGGTCGACAACCTGCTGTGCCCGCCCCGATGAAACTTCCTCACCTTACGCTCGCCGCGCTCGCCCTCCTGCTCAACGGCTGCGCCCTGTTCCAGGACCACTTCAGCAAGACCGCGGGCATGCTGACTCATGAGCAGAAAGTGCCGCCGCAGTGGCAGGTGCCGCTGCCGCACGACGGCAAGGTGGCCGATCTGAGATTGTGGTGGTCGCAGTTCGACGATCCGCTGCTGAACGA
>JAIEOJ010000182.1 GCA_019750575.1 Rhodocyclaceae bacterium
TTGATCTGGTCAAGCTGGAAATCGGAGTCGCCCCACAGCGTGATGAGCTTGTCCTTTTCGTTCAGCTCGATCTTGGCAGAGGTGCCCTTGAAGTCATAGCGGTTGTCGATCTGGCGTCCTGCCACATCGACGGCATTCTTGATGCCGACCATGTCGGCTTCGGAGGTAAAGTCAAAAGAAGGCATGGTGTCTCCTCAGAGCAGGTTCTCTGCATTAGGCATCGCCCACAGATCAGTCACGCCCGGGTCGATGCCGAACTGGCTCAACAGGGTAGTGGCCTGACCGCGGTGATGGGTCTGGTGGTTGAAGAAATGGGTGACTGCTACGCCAGCGGCGCGCGTCTGCGACTTGCCGGTAATGCGGCTGGTCCAGGTCAGCGGAACGGACAGGAAATCATCGCTGACGTTCTCAGCCCAGGCCGTGATCTCGGCATCGAGTTCGACGCGGCGCGCATGCTGCGCCTCAAAGTCCGGGTACAGGATGCTGCCGGCGGTTGGCAACTCAGGCTGCTGACCGGTGAAGCGTCCGAGCCAGATGGTATCGGCCCAGACGATGTGATCCAGCGTGTTGTGCAGCGACTTGAAGAAGGCGCCGCGGTCTTCCTTGCGCTGGACGTCCGTCAAGGTGGCGGCATGGGCGTAGAGCTTTTCGTTCATCCAGCGCGAATACTGCGCCATCATGATGACCCAGGCCTTGTCGACCATGCCGACGTGCGTTTTAGCCGAAGTGGCAGACGTAGTGATACGGCTCGCCGGAAACTTCGATCTCGAAGCTGGAGTCGCCCGGCACGTTGTAGGACTCGCCTGCGCCGTAGGTCCTCCACTCGGTCTCGCCCTTCAGCTTGACGCGGCAGGAGCCGGCCACGCCTTCCATGATTTCCGGTGCACCGGTGTTGAAGGTCAGGGTGGACGGCAGGATCACGCCGACGCTCTTCTTGGTACCGTCGGCGAATTGCACGGTGTGGCTGACGCACTTGCCGTCGAAATAGACGTTGGCCTTCTTGACCACGCTGATGTTGTCGAACTGGGACATCTGTTATTCCTTAAAAATTAGTCTTTGCTACGCTTTACTTTCGCGTTGGCAGCGATGCGCATGCGCAGGGCATTCAGCTTGATGAAGCCGCCTGCATCCTTCTGGTCGTAGGCGCCGGCGTCATCTTCAAACGTGGCAATGGTCGAGTCGAACAGCGAGTCGGACTTGGAATCGCGGCTGACGACGATGACATTGCCCTTGTAGAGCTTGAGGCGGACGACGCCGTTGACGGTCTGCTGGGTGTGGTCGATCAGGGTCTGCAGCGCGACGCGCTCCGGCGCCCACCAGTAGCCGTTGTAGATCAGGCTGGCGTAGCGCGGCATCAGGTCGTCCTTGAGGTGGGCGACTTCGCGGTCCAGGGTGATGGACTCGATGGCGCGGTGGGCACGCAGCAGAATCGTGCCGCCCGGGGTTTCGTAGCAGCCGCGCGACTTCATGCCGACGTAGCGGTTCTCGACCAGGTCGAGGCGGCCGATGCCGTGCTTGCCGCCGAGCTGGTTGAGCGTGGCGAGCAGCTCGTGCGCAGCCATCTTCTTGCCGTTGATGGCAACCAGGTCGCCGTGAGCGAACTCGAGATCGATGTACTCGGCGGCATCCGGCGCCTTCTCGGGCGACACGGTCCAGCGCCACATATCTTCTTCGGCCTCGGCCGAGGGGTCTTCGAGGTGACGGCCTTCGTAGCTGATGTGCAGCAGGTTGGCGTCCATCGAGTAGGGCGAACCGCCCTGCTTGTGCTTCATCTCGACCGGGATGCCGTTCTTCTCGGCGTAGGCCAGGAGCTTTTCGCGCGAGAGCAGATCCCACTCGCGCCACGGGGCGATGACCTTGACGTTGGGCTTGAGCGCATAGGCGCCGAGCTCGAAACGCACCTGGTCGTTGCCCTTGCCGGTGGCGCCGTGCGAGATGGCGTCGGCGCCGGTCTGGTTGGCGATGTC
>JAIEOJ010000051.1 GCA_019750575.1 Rhodocyclaceae bacterium
CCGTGCGCATGGTGGCGGTAGTGGCACATCAGCGTGCCCTGTTCGCGCTGCGGATGGTAGTACTCGTGGCGCGGGAAGCCGTAGTCGATCAGCAGCAGGGCACCCTGTTCCAGGATGCCGGCCCAGGCCGCGACCCAGGCGCCGGCGGCGAGGTTGATTTCCGAGAGGTAGTCGGTCAGCGGCGGCAGCGCGGCCACAGCCGGCTGCAGGGCCGGCGGCAGGGAGCGTTCCTCCCAGGCAAAGTTGCCCTGCTTGTCGAGCGCCACGCCGCGCTCCAGTGTGACATCGGCGTGCCAGTGCACCAGATGCACGGGCATGGCATCGAGCACTTCATTGCCCACGACGAAGCCGCTGAATTTTTGCGGCAGGGTGTCCAGCCAGGAGACGCGCTCAAGCAGGTGCGGCGCGCGCTGGCGCAGGGTGTCGGCCTGACGTGCGCGCAGTTCGCCCGAGAGTTCGAGAATGGCGTAGCTGTCGGGCAGGGCGCCGCGCTGTTCCAGCGCCAGCAGCAGATCGGTGGCGAGCGCACCGCTGCCGCCGCCGGTTTCGATGATGTGCGGCGCCGACAGGGCCATGACCTGGGCGGCCTGGGCGGCCAGGGTTTGTGCGAAGAGCGGGGTCAGCTCGGGCGCGGTGATGAAGTCGCCGGCCGCGCCGAACTTGTGCGCGCCGCCGCTGTAATAACCGAGGCCAGGCGTGTACAACGCCAGCTCCATGTAGCGGGCGAAGGAGATCCAGCCGCCGGCTGCGGTAATCGCTGCAGCGATGTGCGCGTGCAGGTCGCGGCTGGCTGCGGCGGCTTCGGGCGAGGGTTGCGGAAGTTCGGCGTGAGTGCTCATAAAGAGAGGGCCCTTCGACAGGCTCAGGGCGAACGGTAGATGGATCAGGGGTGTCTTGTGGCAGTCGCAGACCAGAGCGGTATCGGGCCGTTCGGGCTGAGCTTGTCGAAGCCCTTGCGGGCCGTCCACAAGGACGATGGCGCACAAGCCTCACATTGTGCCATCATGCGCCGCCATGGAGTCCCAAGATATGAATCCGCAAGTCGATAGCGAACGCCGTTTCGGCGGCATCGCCCGCCTTTACGGTGCGGCCGGTCTGGCGCGCCTGCAGGCGGCGCATGTCTGCGTGATCGGCATTGGCGGCGTCGGCTCGTGGGCGGCCGAGGCACTGGCGCGTTCGGGCGTGGGCACGATCACGCTGATCGATCTCGACCACGTGGCCGAATCCAATATCAACCGCCAGATCCACGCCGCCGATGCGACGCTGGGCATGGCCAAGATCGAGGCGATGGCGCGCCATATCCATGGCTACGCGCCGCACTGCCGGCTCAATCTGGTCGATGACTTCCTCGATGAGGCAAACGTGGCCAGCATTCTCCCGGCCTGCGACGGGATCATCGACGCCATCGACAATGTGCGTGCCAAGGCGGCGCTGATTGCCCACTGCAAGCAGCACAAGATCAGGCTGGTCACGACCGGCGGTGCCGGCGGGCGCGTCGATCCCTCGCGCGTGCAGGTCGATGACCTGTCGCGCACCATCCAGGATGCGCTGGCGTCGAATGTGCGCGCGCGTCTGCGCAAGGAATATGGTTTTACCCGCGATCCGAAGAAGAAGTTCGGCGTGGAATGCGTGTTCTCGCCCGAACAGTTGCGGCGGCCGGTGGCGGAAAGCTGTGCCGCGCCGGATGCCGATGCCACGCATACGGCAGGCACGGATCAGCCATTGCAAGGCCTGAGCTGTGCCGGCTACGGATCGTCGGTGGCGGTGACCGCCACCTTCGGCATGGTCGCGGCGGCGCGGCTGATCGAAGGGATCGTGCGCACATGAATCACGAGGCGCCGACCTGCCGCTTACTGGTGGTGGAGGACGATGCCACCATCGTGGCCAATCTGGTCGAGTACCTGGAAATGCAGGGGCATCAGGTCGATGTTGCCTACGATGGCACGGCGGCGATGACGCGCCTGTCGGC
>JAIEOJ010000220.1 GCA_019750575.1 Rhodocyclaceae bacterium
GCAAGGTTGCGCTGGTGGATGCGCTCCAGTGCCGCAAGTTGCGCCTTGCTGTTCACGCCGTCGATCTCCCAGCTGTCCAGCGGCTGCGCCGTGGCGATGCTCATGCCTTCGGCCACGGCCAGCGCCACGATATCGGTCAGGTAGTACTCGCCCTGCGCATTGCTGTTGCCCAGACCGGGCAACCAGCGCTGCAGGGCACCGGGAGGCGCCAGCATGATGCCGCTGTTGATCTCCCGGATTTGCTTTTCCTCCTCGCTCGCGTCCTTCTGCTCGACGATGCGACAGACCTTGCCACTCGCTTGCAGCCCCTCGCGCACAATGCGGCCGTAGCCGGTCGGGTCCGGCAGGCTTGCCGTCAGTAGCGCCAGACTGGGGCCGGCCAGATGCACCAGCCATTGCAGCGTGGCCAGTCGCGTCAAGGGTACGTCACCGTACAACACCAGCGTCGGCAAGGCAGGATCGATCTGGGGCAGGGCCTGCAGTACGGCATGGCCGGTGCCAAGCTGCTCCTTCTGCTCGGCCCACTTCAAGTCGGCGTCTGCGGCAAAGGCGGCACGCACCTGCTCGCCGCCGTGGCCGTAAACCACGCAGATATGGCTGGGCTTGAGGCTGCGCGCAGTCGCGATCACATGGCCGAGCAGCGGCCTGTCGGCGAGGCGATGCAGCACCTTGGGCAGATCGGAACGCATGCGCTTGCCCTGACCGGCAGCGAGGATGACGACGTTGAGCTTGTTCATTTGAATAAAGTGAGACGCCAAAAGGAAAAGGCGCAGCAGGATTCTAATTCATCCTGCTGCGCCTTAGATGGCCAAGGTCTGAGTGATCAGCGCGGCAGCGTGGTCGCGCCCATCAGATACTCATCCACCGAGCGTGCAGCCTGGCGGCCTTCGCGGATCGCCCAGACCACCAGGGACTGGCCGCGACGCACATCGCCGGCGGCAAACACACCCGGTACATTGGTGGCGTAGGCCCTTTGGTTAACTGTGCCCTCGGTATCGGCTGCCGCATTGCCGCGGCTGTCCTTGCTCACGCCGAAAGCCTCGAGGACGCCGCCGACCGGCTGGGTGAAGCCCATGGCGAGGAAGACGAAGTCAGCCTTGATCTCGAACTCGGAGCCCGGCACTTCCTTCATCTTGCCGTCCTGCCATTCCAGCTTGACAGCCTTGATGGCGGTCAGCTTGCCGTTCTTGCCGATGAACTCCTTGGTGGCGATCGACCAGTCGCGCTCGACGCCTTCCTCGTGCGAGGACGAGGTACGCATCTTGAGCGGCCAGTACGGCCACACCAGGGGGGTGTTTTCCTGCTCGGGCGGCTGCGGCAGCAGTTCGATCTGTACCACCGAGGCAGCGCCGTGGCGGTTGGAGGTGCCAACGCAGTCAGAGCCGGTATCGCCGCCGCCGATCACGACCACATGCTTGCCGTGGACGTTGATCGGGTTCTTGGGGCCGTTCATCTTGCCGCCGTTCACTTCCTTGTTCTGCGGAATCAGGAAATCGAGCGCGTAGTGGATGCCCTTGAGCTCGCGGCCCGGCACCGGCAGATCGCGCGGCACTTCGGCGCCACCGGCGAGGATGACGGCGTCGAACTGCTTCTTCAGCTCTTCCGGCGTAACCGTCCTGGTGGCGTCATTGTTGATGCCGGCCGGCAGTTGCGCCTTGGTCACCATGACCTTGGTCTTGAAGGTCACGCCCTCGGCCTTCAGCTGCGCGACGCGCCAGTCGATAAGGCGCTTGTCGAGCTTGAAGTCGGGAATGCCGTAGCGCAGCAGGCCGCCCAGTTCGTCGCTCTTCTCGAACACGGTCACGGCATGGCCGACGCGCGCCAGTTGCTGGGCAGCGGCGAGACCGGCAGGGCCGGAGCCGATCACGGCGACCTTCTTGCCGGTCTTGTGGCTGGCGGGTTGCGGCACGACCCAGCCGTTCTCACCGGCCTTGTCGATGATGGCGCGCTCGATCGACTTGATGCCGACCGGCTC
>JAIEOJ010000120.1 GCA_019750575.1 Rhodocyclaceae bacterium
GCCACGTCGGCGTGTTCGCGCGTGGCCGGCTTGGCGTGATAGGCGATGGAGAGACCGACGCTTTCGAGCATGGGAATGTCGTTGGCGCCGTCGCCGATGGCGATGACCTGCTCGGGCTTGAGTCCGAGTTCATCGCGCAGGGCGGCGAGGCGGGCTGCCTTGGTCTGGGCATCGACGATTTCACCGACGATGCGGCCGGTCAGCTTGCCGCCGGCGATTTCCAGTTCATTCGAGGTGGTGAGGTCGAAGCCGAGTTCTATGCGCAGGCGTTCGGTGAAGTAGGTGAAGCCGCCGGAGAGGATGGCGGTGCGGAGTCCCGCTTCTTGTGCGGCGGCCAGTAGTTCCTTGGCGCCCGGCGAGAGCTGGACGCGTTCCGCGTAGACCGTGGCCAGCACGCGGGCGTCGAGGCCGGCGAGCAGCGCGAGGCGGCGCTTGAGGCTTTCGCGATAATCGATCTCGCCGCGCATGGCAGCTTCGGTGACGGCAGCGACTTCGGCCTTCTTGCCGGCGAAGTCGGCGAGCTCGTCGATGCACTCGACCGTGATCAGGGTCGAGTCCATATCGAAGGCGATCAGGCCGAAATCACTGAGTTTTTGTCCTTGCGGTACAAAGGCCCAGTCGAGCTTTTCATTGGCTAGGAGGCGCTTGATCTCTGCATCGAAGGCCGGGCTTTCAGTGGCGCCGATCAGGCGCACCACCTTGGGCGGGAGCGGCTTGACGGCGGTGGCGCCGGTAGCGGCGACACAGCGGTCGAGCAGGAAGGTCGGCAGGCCGCCGCCCTGAATGACGAGATCGGTTATCCCGCTTGTCATGCCTTGCGCGGGTTCTTCAGCACATCCTTGAGCGCGTCGTGCATTTCCAGGATGGCCTGTTCGGTAGTGTCCCAGGCGATGCAGGCATCAGTCACCGAGCAGCCGTACTTGAGCTGGCTCAGATCGGCAGGAATCGGCTGGTTGCCCGCTTCGATATTGCTCTCGATCATGAAGCCGACGATGGACTGGTTGCCGGAGCGGATCTGGTTCACGCAGTCCTTCAGTACCAGTGGCTGCAGTTCCGGCTTCTTGTAGCTGTTGGCGTGCGAGCAGTCCACCACCAGGTTCTTGGGCAGCTTGGCCTTGGCGATGGCGTTCTCGGCCAGGGTGATGCTGACCGTATCGTAGTTGGGGCGGTCGCCGCCGCCGCGCAGCACAACATGGCCGTAGCGGTTGCCGCGGGTGCGCACGATGGAGGTCATGCCGTTGGCATTGACGCCGAGGAAGCTGTGCGGGTTGGATGCGGAGATGATGGCGTTGATGGCCACACTCATGTCGCCGTCGGTGGCGTTCTTGAAGCCGACCGGGGTGGACAGGCCGGAGGACATCTCGCGGTGGGTCTGCGATTCGGAGGTACGCGCGCCAATCGCCGTCCATGCAATCAGATCGCCCAGGTATTGCGGCGAAATCGGATCCAGTGCTTCGGTGGCGGCGGGCAGGCCGAGTTCATTGACGCGCAGCAGGAAGTCGCGGCCCTTCTGGATGCCTTCCTCGATGCGGAAGCTGTCATCCATGTAGGGGTCGTTGATGTAGCCCTTCCAGCCGGTGGAGGTGCGCGGCTTTTCGAAATACACGCGCATCACGATGTAGATGGTGTCCTTGACGCGCTCGGCCAGCCGCTTCAGGCGGTTGGCGTAGTCGATGCCGGCCACCGGATCGTGAATGGAGCAGGGCCCCACCACCATGAACACGCGCGGATCCTTGCGGTCAAGGATGGCTTCGAGCGTGCGGCGGCCTTCGACCACGGTCCGGGCGGCAGCTTCGGTCAGCGGCAGTGCGGCATGCACCTCGGCCGGCGAGGGCATGGCGGTCAGCGATTCGATATTCAGGTTTTCGGTGTTCTGCATGAGGCGGATGGCGTCAGGGGCTTGTTTTATCAGGTGATGCGGTCGATTGTACCGCGCCGGCCCTGATGGCCCAAGGCAAAGGGCTTAATGAGGCGGATAGGGGAAGGCTAT
>JAIEOJ010000225.1 GCA_019750575.1 Rhodocyclaceae bacterium
CAGGAGAAGTGACATGCCCGTCATCACTGAAGGCCTCAATCTTGGCGATCTTCTGAAGTACGAAGCGCCCAACCTCTATTCGCGCGATCAGATCACCGTTGGCGCAGGCCAAAACCTGCCGCTCGGCACGGTGGTCGGTCTGGTGACTGCCACCGGCAAGCTCAAGCAAATCGATCCATCGGCCACCGATGGCAGCCAGTACGCCGCAGGCGTGCTGATGCAGGCCGTAGATGCCACGCTGATCGACCGTGAGGACGGGCTGATGCTGGCCCGTCACGCCATCGTCGCCGATCACGCCCTGGCGTGGCCCGCCGCCATCACTTCCGCAGAAAAGTTCGCTGCCATCGCGCAGCTGAAGAGCCTCGGCGTCCTCGTTCGCAAAGGAGTCTGATCATGAACAACGTTTTCGAGAATCCCGCGTTTTCGATGTCGGCGCTGACCGCCGCCATCAACATCCTGCCCAACAACTACGGGCTGATGGAAAGCCTCGGACTGTTTCCGCCCAAGCCGGTGCGCTTTCGCTCCGTGGCCGTCGAAGAGAAAAACGGCGTCTTGACGCTGCTGCCGACGATGCCTGTCGGCTCTCCGGGAACGGTCGGTGTGCGTGGCAAGCGCAAGCTGCGCTCCTTCGCCATTCCGCACATCCCGCACGACGACGTTGTGCTGCCGGAAGAAGTACAAGGCATCCGCGCCTTCGGTTCGGAAACCGAGGTACAGACCGTCGCATCGGTGATGGCCGAGCATCTGCAGACGATGCGCAACAAGCACGCCATCACCCTGGAGCATCTGCGCATGGGTGCGCTCAAGGGCATCATCCTCGATGCCGACGGCACGCCGCTGTACAACCTGTTTGATCAGTTCCAGATCACGCAGAAGGTGGTCAATTTCCAGCTGAACGCCGCTGGCACCGACATCAAGAAGAAGTGCCTCGACCTCAAGCGCTATCTGGAGAAGAACCTCAAGGGCGAGCGGATGACGAACGTGCATTGCCTCGTTTCGTCGGATTTTTTCGATGCCTTCACCGGCCACGAGAAAGTCGTCGAGGCTTACACCCGCTGGCAGGACAGTATCGCGCTACGCTCCGATATGCGCTCCGGCTTCACGTTTTGCGGCATCACCTTCGAGGAGTACGCGGGCGAGGCCAGCGACGGCGACGGCAACGTGCGCGCGTTCATCGAGGAAGGCGAAGGCCACGCATTCCCGCTGGGCACGGTGGACACCTTTGCCACCTATTTCGCGCCCGCCGATTTCAATGAAACCGCCAACACGCTGGGCCAGCCGCTGTACGCCAAGCAGGAGCCGCGCAAGTTCGACCGGGGCACCGATCTGCACACCCAGTCCAATCCGCTGCCGATGTGCCACCGGCCTGCCGTGCTGGTGAAGGTGCTGGCGTCCTGATGGATGTCGTGACCTTGTACGAAGCTGCGCGCAATGCCGGGTTGCTTACCGTCGTCACGGTTGCGGGCAACACGGCGCACTGCGCCTTTCGCGCTCCGGACGAAACCGTACTCGATGGTTTCGCGCTGTCGCGGGACTACCAGATCGACTACCCGGCGGCGTGGCTGACGCTGGCAGCCGGTGACACGGTCGAGGTGGCAGGCAACAGCTATCAGGTGCGCGACGTGCGCGCCATCGGCGACGGCTCCGAGCGTCGCGCTTCGCTCACCCAACTCTGAGGAACGCCCCATGAACTCCGTCCGCGAGCGCGTCTTGCGGGAGGTCGTCACGCGCCTGTCATCCGCGATTGCGCCGATCCCGGTGCTGCGCATGCCTGCCGTGCCGATCACCCGCGAGGCCAGTCCGGCGCTGCTGCTGTTCGTCGATGGCGACAGCATCACCGCCCACGCCAACCACCTCGTCGACCGGCTGCTGATCGTCCGGCTTGCCGTGGTGGCACGCGGCGCGGATGCCTTCGACGTGGCCGACCAGGCGCTGGTCGCGGCCCACGCGGCAATGCTCGCCGACCCGAATCTGGGCGGTCTGGCCATCGCCGTGCG
>JAIEOJ010000061.1 GCA_019750575.1 Rhodocyclaceae bacterium
TTCATGCAGCGCCTGGCCGCCATGAAGAGCGACAGCAACGCGCTCGCCAGCCTCTACAAGACCCACCCTTCGGCCGCTGATCGGGCGCGGGATATCGAAGCCGACCTGAAGAAGCTCAAGGGTGCCACCCCGGGCGAAGGCGCGCGGCCGGCCTTTGCCATGAGTAACGGCAACGGCAAGAAGAAGTAAGGCGCGGCCTCAGCGCAGCGTGCGCAGATAGGCCAGCAGATCGTCGATCTCGCGCTCGCTGCCGATGCCGCGAAAGCGCATGCTGGTCCCGGGCACGACCGTGTCCGGCGCCTTGAGAAAGCTGCGCAGCGCATCCTCGGTCCACACCAGGCCTGAATTGCGCATGGCCGCGGAGTAGCGAAAATCCGTCGCGGCCGCCGCAGGCCGACCGATCAAGGCATGCAGATGCGGACCGAAGCCGCTGCGTGGAATGCTCACCTGATGGCAGCTGGCGCATTTGGCAAAGGCCTGACGGCCGGCCAGCGCATCACCGGCGGCATGCGCAGCCGGTGCAAGCAGGGTGCAGAACAAGGCGAGCAGCAGTTTCGACATGCGCCCATTGTCGCCTTATTTGACGGCCACCGCATCCGGCGCTGCGTCGGCGAAGCTCACCCTGCGGCTGCGCGAATTGAACACACTGCCCTCCGGCAGCACATGCATGCGAATGTCGCTGGCCTTGGCCATGGGCCCGTCGTCATCAATGATCAGGGCGCGGTAGACATCGAAGATCTTCACGTAGTTGTTGCCCAGCACCTCCCAGTTGCCGTCGGGGCGCACCAGCAGCGCGGTTTCCTCGTCGATGCCGACGCCCAGCATCAGCGGGTGGTCGAGCACCGCGCTGATCAGGCGGTTGTAGCGCGCACGGGTCATGAAGTGCTGATCAACGATGGCGCCGGTGATGAAGCCGAAACCGTAGGACAGGTCCATGACGCCGCGCGCGATATTCAGCATCTCGAAGCCCATGGCATCGTCCGGCACCTTGAGCCGCCCGGTCAGCATGATGCCGGACATGACCGCAGCCCCCGCCGAGGTGCCGCCGATCACCGCGCCGTCCATGTAGCGCTGGTGCAGCATGTCCAGCACGCGCGTATTGCGCAGCGTGTCGGCCAGCAGGGTCTGGTCGCCGCCGATGAACCAGAAACCGGTGTAGTCGGCCAGGCGCTGCGCGACTTCGTCGCTGTTCAGCTCCGCATCGGAAAGCAGCAGAAGATCGGCCTCCACGCCCAGCCTTTGCAGGTCTTCGATGACCTCGCCGGCCTCTTCGTCGTAGGCCGTGCTGGCCATGGGAAAGACCGCCACGCGCGCGTAACCGTCAAGCGTGGCGAGCTCGGCAAAGCGCTGCTGCACGGCCGGCGGCGTATCGCCGCCGCCAACGATGAGCAGGCTGCCGGCGGGCGTGGCAATTTCCGGCCGTTCCGGCTTGGCGCTCTGCGCACTGCCGGTCGCGGCAAACAGGGCAAGGGACAGGCAGGCCAATATGCGGCAGACAAGCAGGTACGGCCTGCGGGCAAGGCAGATCAATCGTGTCAGAAACATCGGGAAGCATCTTTGCGGCTGGCACCGTCTTGCGGCGCGGAGAGAACATTGCCCGGCCGTAACGGCGGACATCCGCATGTATGAGCACGTTTGAATGCTGCGGGTTCCCCGGCATCACTTCCGGGGCAGCGGCCTACTTGCGCTCGAAATACTTGCCGAGCAGGTAGCAGACGACGCCGGCAAAGACCAGGCCCTTGATCAGCTCGCCCTGTGCAGGCGCCTGCTGGCTGACAAACAGCATGAGCAGCGAGCCCAGCATGCAGCCATGACCGAGGATCATGAACGTCATGCCGATACGGCGGCTGGATTTCTGTTTGTCGCTCATGGCAAGGCTCCGGCCCGGCAGGCCGGACATTGATTCAAGGGAACAGGCGGGATGAACTGGTGCCGACAGTAAGAATCGAACTCACGACCTTCTGATTACAAATCAGCTGCTCTACCAACTGAGCTATGCCGG
>JAIEOJ010000308.1 GCA_019750575.1 Rhodocyclaceae bacterium
TGCAGGTAAGGGTGCAGCGGGATCTTGTCGAAGCCGTTCTCGAGGCCGGACTCGCGCCAGAAGAGGTTGTCGGCATTGGTCTCGAAGCGGCGTTCGAGGATTTCCTCGTCATTGACCACGCGCGCAACCTGGCCCTCGGGCAGCGGCAGATAGTCGTTGCCCTGCTTGGTGCGCACCAGGTAGGCGGCGCGCTTGGCGATGAACTGCGTGCCGAACTTGGGCTGCATCTCGTGGAAGCGCGCCAGCTGATCCTCGTACTCGCGCTTGAAGTCCGGACACTCCTTGAAGTAGCCGAGTTCGGCCAGCAACTGCGGAATCGAGCGGTCGGCAATGTCGTTGTTGTCGATCACGATCACCGTGTTCATGCCGGAACGGCGCTGGCGGTAATCGTCCGAAGCCTCCTTGTCGGCCGACTGCAGGGTGTTGGCAACCAGGCTGACGACGACATAGGGCTTGCCCTCGACCGGAACCATGTGGCGCATGCCGGTCACCAACCAGGGCAGCAGCACGCCGTCCTTGTTGCGCTTGTAGAGCCAGCCGTCGATGGCGTCGCGCTTCATGTAGGCGATCAGGCCGTTGATCAGGACTTCGAGGCTGGGAATCTTGCGCGCATCCGGCGAGCTGCGGATGTTGTCCAGCGCCAGCAGCTGGAACATCAGGTTGCGTTCGTCATTCGCCTTGCACAGGCCGTACAGCGTATTCAGTGCAGCGCCGCTGAACAGCTTGCTGGACACGATGATGCGGCCGCGCCGGTTGCGGTGCTCGGCCAGCTGCTTGGCCAGCGCGCTGTCTTCGTCTATGTTGCCGAGCAGCTTGCCTGCCAGCACGTCCGGTATTTCGAGATCCATTGCCACTCCAGTTATTGCGCCCCATGTGTCGTTTCCGGCCGTCAATGCAGGCGCGGAAAGCCATGAGATCAAATGGGAAACGGCCTCCGCAGCGGAGGCCGCTCGACCGGGCCGCACATGCCGCCGCGCCCGAATCCGCGCCGCCGCCCGGCAGGGCCGACGCAGAGATTTGTGCCTGCTAGTGTAACCCGCTTCGACGGCGCGGCGGCAGGCCCAGCGTGCCGGCCGGCTGCTCGACATGGCGGTAAAAACGGTCGGCCAGCAGGTTGCTGGCGGCCCAGATCAGCACCAGCATGGCCACGCCGGCGGCGGGTGCATGCCAGCCCAGCCAGGCAAAAGCCGCATTGCCCAGCAGGCACAGGGAAAAATGCACCAGGAACAGCGCGTAGGAATTGAGCCCCAGGTAGGCCATGCCGCGTGCCTGCCAGGTGTCCTTGCCGACCGCCACATGGCGCAGCAAGACCAGGGCCGCGGCCACGCATACGGCCACGAGGATGCGGCCGCGGAAATCCAGATACAGGGACAGGCCGGCGATGCCGACAAGCAGCGCCAGCCAGGGCAGCGCTCGCGCCTGTCGGCTGATGTGAAAAGCCAGCACCCCCATGCCGTAGGCACCGAAGAAGTAAAACGCCCAGTCGTCGAGGGCGCTGTCACGGTTGAAGTGGAACAGCGAGGCCAGCGTCAGTGCGATGACAATCAGCAGATGCCAGCGCAATGCGTGGCGGCTGGCCCACACCAGCAGCGCAAACAGCACATACAGCTGGAAGTCGATGGCGACATACCAGGCACCGGCGGACAGCGACTCGTAATCGAGCACGCCATGCAGCAGGAAGACATGCGCCAGCACCTGGGCGAGGGTCGGGATGGCGGGCAGCGCATCGTCATTGAAGATCGGCCGCACCAGCATGGCGACCACGCCGGTGAGCAGCAGCGCAGCGAGGAAAGGCAGGACCAGGCGCAGATAGCGCTTGAAGATGGAGGGCAGAAGCCCGCCCTTGATGCCGCCATCGAGGCTGCGCGCCGCGAGATAGCCGCCGATGACGAGAAAGACCTGCACGGCCATGCGTGCATAGTCGTACAGCCAGTCGGCCAGCATGGGCGAGGCAAGGGCCACGGCGGCGGCAACCGGGCCGTACGCCACCAGATGATGCAGGACGATCAGCTGGGCAGCGCC
>JAIEOJ010000085.1 GCA_019750575.1 Rhodocyclaceae bacterium
CGCGCCGCGCTCTTGACGGCGGCTTCCGCGGCGCTCTGGCGCCGACCGCTGCCGCCGCCGAAGATGTCGCCCAGCACTTCACCGAGGCCGCCGCCGCTGTCCTTGTCTTCCGGCACGGGCGGAGCGGGCGTGCGCACGGTCTTGCCGGCGGGCGCTTCCGCGGCGGGGGCGCCCTTGAGCTTTTCGTAGGCCGATTCGCGGTCCAGGGCTTTTTCGTAGTGGCCGAACAGCAGCGAGCCCTTGATTGCGGCATCGCGTTCCTGCGCCGTCAGCGGGCCGATGCGCGAGGCCGGCGGCAGGATGAAGGCGCGTTCGACGATGCAGGGGCGGCCATGGTCGTCGAGGAATGAGACCAGTGCCTCGCCGACGCCGAGCTCGGTGATCGCCGTTTCGGCATCAATTTTTGGGTTCGCGCGCAGGGTTTCCGCGGCGGACTTGACGGCCTTCTGATCGCGCGGCGTGAAGGCGCGCAGTGCGTGCTGCACACGGTTGCCGAGCTGACCGAGCACCTTGTCCGGAATATCGAGTGGATTCTGCGTGACGAAAAACACACCGACGCCCTTGGAGCGGATCAGGCGCACCACCTGCTCGACCTTTTCCAGCAGTGCCGGTGGCGCGTCGTTGAAGAGCAGGTGGGCTTCGTCGAAGAAGAACACCAGCTTGGGTTTGTCCAGGTCGCCGGCTTCGGGCAACTGCTCGAACAGCTCCGCCAGCAGCCACAGCAGGAAGGTGGCGTAGAGGCGCGGGCTGTTCATCAGCTTTTCGGCTGACAGGATGTTGATCACGCCGCGGCCTTCGCCGTCCGTCTGCATCAGGTCGGCGATGTCGAGCATGGGCTCGCCGAAGAACTGGTCGCCGCCCTGTTCCTCAAGCTGCAGCAGGCCGCGCTGGATGGCGCCGATGGAGGCAGTCGAGACGTTGCCGTAGTCGGTGGTGTACTTTTTGGCGTTCTCGCCGACGTGCTGCACCATTGCTCTCAGATCCTTCAGGTCGAGCAGCAGCAGGCCCTGGTCGTCGGCGATCTTGAAGACGAGCTGCAGCACGCCTTCCTGGGTGTCGTTGAGGTTGAGCAGGCGACCGAGCAGCAGGGGGCCGAGATCGGAGATGGTGGCGCGCACCGGATGGCCGCTGGTGGCGAACACGTCCCAGAACACGGTGGTGCTGGCCTTCGGCGCCCAGTCTGTGACGCCCAGCTTGTCGAGCCGCTTCTGGAACTTCTCGCTGGCGACGCCGGCCGCGCCCAGCCCGGACAGGTCGCCCTTGGCGTCGGCGAGGAAGACCGGCACGCCGACCGCGGCGAGTTGCTCCGCCAGGACTTGCAGGGTGACGGTCTTGCCGGTGCCGGTGGCGCCGGTGATCAGGCCGTGACGATTGGCGAGGGCCGGCAGGAGTTCCAGCGTGACATCGTCAAAACGGGCAATTGGCAGTGGTTTGGCCATGTTCAGTCCTGTCGGGCGGTTGGGTGGCGAATGGTAGAATTCTGCCACTTTAAATTTGCCGTAACTAAACGAACACCAAGGAAATTGCTATGGCCGGACACAGTAAATGGGCCAATATCCAGCACCGCAAGGGTCGTCAGGACGAAAAGCGTGGTCGCGTCTTCTCCCGCCTTGCCAAGGAAATCACCGTTGCCGCCAAGATGGGCGGGGGTGATGCCGGCTTCAATCCGCGCCTGCGCATGGCGGTGGACAAGGCCAAGGGCGTGAACATGCCGGCCGACAATATCGACCGTGCCATCAAGAAGGGCACGGGCGAACTCGAAGGCGTGGACTACGTCGAAATCCGCTATGAAGGCTACGGCATTGCTGGCGCTGCCGTGATCGTCGATTGCCTGACCGACAACAAGACCCGTACGGTTGCCGAAGTTCGCCATGCCTTCAACAAGCACGGCGGCAACATGGGTACCGACGGTTGCGTGGCCTTCATGTTCGACCATATCGGCCAGTTCCTGTTTGCACCCGGTACCGACGAAGATGCCTTGATGGAAGCCGCGCTCGAAGCCGGCGCCGACGACGTGACGACCAATGAAGACGGTTCCATCGAAGTCATCAGCGGC
>JAIEOJ010000070.1 GCA_019750575.1 Rhodocyclaceae bacterium
GGCAAGGCCCTGATGCCGCCGGAAGTGCTCAACAAGCCGGGCAAGCTGACCGATGACGAGTTCGCCATCATGCGCACACATCCCGGCGAAGGACACCACCTGCTGGTGCAGGGCAATGCGGTTGGCGAGATCGTGCTGGATGTCTGCCGCCATCATCACGAGAAGGTTGATGGCACCGGCTATCCTGATCACCTCAATGGCGAGCAGATCAGCCTGCATGCCAAGATGGGCGCGGTCTGTGATGTCTATGACGCCATCACCTCGAATCGGCCCTACAAGGCCGGCTGGGACCCGGCCGAGTCGATCCGCAAGATGACGGAGTGGAGCAAGGGCCATTTCGACGAACGCGTGTTCCAGGCTTTCGTGCGCAGTATCGGCATCTATCCGGTCGGCTCGCTGGTCAAGCTCGACTCCGGCCGCCTCGGCGTGATCATCGAGCAGAGCGAGAAGTCCTTGCTCCTGCCGGTGGTCAAGGTGTTTTTCTCGACCAGGGCGCAAACCTACATCAAGCCCGAGCTGATTGATCTCTCGAAACCCGGCGCCATGGACAGGATCGCCAGTCGTGAAGATGCAGCCAAGTGGGGGCTGCAGCACATCAACCGCTTCCTGCACGGCGATCTGAAGTAGGCCTCAGCTTGATGTGAGGCGCTCCAGTTCGCCCAGCCAGACGATCGCGTATTCACGGTCCGGTCCGCACATTTCCTCCGACGGCTGCAAGCCGCTGCAACAGGCGGGTCTTTCCGCCGTGCCGAACAGGGTGCATAGCAGCATGTCATCGAGATGCGGGCAGGGTACGCCGGCCGGCTTGCCCAGGCTGCTGATCGACGGCGCAATGCAGCAGGCCGCGCACCCGGGGCGGCAGGCGTGGGTGTCCTGGCTCATGCCGCTGTGAAGAACGCGACCAGCATGTCCTGATAGCGCGTGCCGTGGCGTTCGGTCATGGCGTCATTGTGTGCGCCGTCTGCAATCGTGACCAGCCGCTTCGGCTCGCCGGCCTCGGCCAGCAAGCGCACGGAGTGGCTGTAGGGCACGACCCTGTCCTGCGGGCTGTGCAGCAGCAGCAGCGGCACCGGTGCCAGCTTAGCAACGTAGGCGCTGGCGCAAGCGCTGTCGTCGAGTGAGAGCTGCAACTCCGGCATCTGGTCGTCGGCCCATTCGCTGTAGGAATAGGCGGGGGCTTCGGCAGCGACTGCGCTGATGCGTTCAGGGCTGGCGCCGGCAGCGGCAATCGCCAGCATGCCGCCCAGGCTCTGCCCGAACACGAACAGCTTTTGCGCTGCATTGCGACTTCTTGCGTAATCCAGTGCAGCGATGGCGTCGTCCAGAATGCCCTCCGGCTCGGGCGTTCCCTGCGACTGGCCGTAGCCCCGATAATCAAAGCAAAACAGGTCGAAGCCGCGTTGCGGCAGCCATTCGGCATAGGCCCAGTGAGCGGTCATGTTCTGCGCGTTGCCATGCATGTGTACGACGGTGCCGCGGCTTTCGCCAACAGCCGGGATGTACCAGCCGGACAGCAAGGTGCCGTCGGCGCTGGCAAAGCGCACATCCTCAAAACTCAATCTGGCACGTTCGGGCGTGTCGTACTTGATGCGGTCAGGGAAATAGAAGTGGCGGTACATGGACTCTAGATTGGCGGTTCCACAAAGCAAATGGCCCTTGATTGCTCAAGGGCCATTTGATCGTTCAGCGGCCGGCGGTGTTACCCGCTGGCCTTCCGAAGGTGAAGAATTACTTCTTCTTCTTGCCGACGGTCGAAACGATGTTCAGGTTGCCGATACGGCCCGACTCAACACCAGCAGCCGGATCGATGATGGCGTCGATCAGGGTCGGCTTGCCGGACTTGATCGAGGCTTCCAGAGCCTTGGACAGCTCTTCCGGAGTGGTGACGCGAACGCCAACACCGCCGACGGATTCCATCAGCTTGTCGTAGCGGGTGTTCGGGTGGAACAGCATGCACGAGATCTGGTGATCCGGGCTCGGCTCGTCACCGCGGTAGATACCGCCGTTGTTCATGATGATCACGGTAGCCGGCAGGTTGTAGCGGGCAACGGTTTCGAT
>JAIEOJ010000087.1 GCA_019750575.1 Rhodocyclaceae bacterium
TGGCTGCGCCGTTCGAAAGGAATCGTGATGCCAGCAGCGCTCGATGCGGCCTGCGAATTGGACGGCAACAGATATTCTTCGCGCACGGAAACGCGGCGCTTGCGTGTTTCCAGCTCAATCACCCAGCCATAGCGCTGGTTAAGGCGGCGCGGCACCACATCGGCCGCCTCGAAGCCGAGCTCGCCGCTCTTGCTCACTTCAAAAAGCCCGAAAGCGGCCCCCTTGACCTGTACCTGGGCGCTGGCCCACACAGGCAGCCCCAGCAGCAGGACGGCAAGCCAGACGGTAAAACTTTGCTTTTTCTTCATGAACACACAGGCAGAGGCAGGACGGAAGGCCACATTCTACGGCCTCGCCGCGCCCGCCGCCTGCATGCCGCTAGGCGGCCTCGACCAGGGTGCCGGCACTGTAATCACGCAGCGCCTGTTCGATTTCCTCGCGGCTGTTCATCACGAAGGGGCCGTACTGCACGACGGGCTCGCGCAGCGGCAAGGCTGCCAGCAGAATGAAGCGTGTCGCAGCGGCACCGGCCTCCACCACCACGCTGTCAGCTGCCGTGTCACCGCTCGCCAGCACACCGGCATCACCACGCGAGACTTGCCTGTCACCAATGCGCAGCGAACCTTCGTAAGGGTAGACGAAGACATTGTGCGCGACGCCCACAGCCTGCGCGAAACGCGCACCGGCCGGCAGATGCACGTCAAGGAACAGAGGCGCCGTCGATACGCCCTGGATCGGGCCGTCGATGCGCTGACCTTCGCTCTCCAGCGTGCCGGCGATCACCTTGACCACCGCCCCGCCGGGCAGCGTGATGCGCGGAATATCCTCGGCCTGGATGTCTCGGTAGCCGGCCGGCTTCATCTTTTCCTTCGCCGGCAGATTGATCCAGAGCTGGAAGCCGCGCATGCGCCCCGACTCCTGCTGCGGCATTTCGGAGTGGATGATACCGCGTCCGGCCGTCATCCATTGCGCACCGCCGCTCTTCAGGTGGCCCTGATTGCCGAGATGGTCCTCGTGCAGCATGTGGCCGTCGAGCATGTAGGTCACGGTCTCGAAGCCGCGATGCGGGTGCGCCGGAAAGCCGGCGACGTAATCGTCCGGATTCTCCGACGAGAACTCGTCCAGCATCAGGAAGGGATCGACGCGCAGATGCGGCGTCTGCCCCAGGCTGCGGCGCAGCTTGACCCCCGCACCATCCGATGCGGGAATGGAAGGAATGATCTGTTGCAGGGTGCGGGGCGTGCTCATGATGATCTCCTGTGTGCGGCGGTGCGTGCTCAGACCGCCAGGGCTGCGAGTTGTTCGTGTGCCTTTTCCAGGGCGGCTTCCTTGACACCGCCGCTGCGGGCCAGGCCTTCGGCGTAGATGAACTCGACGTCGGTGATGCCCATCAGGCCGAGCAGGTTGCGGATGAAGCCGGTCTGGGTATCGAAGGGCGTGCCGGCGTACTGGCCGCCGCGCGTGGCGAAGACATAGACCTTCTTGCCCTTGAGCAGGCCTTCGACGCCATCCGAGGTGTAACGGAAGGTTTCGCCCGCACGCGCGACATGATCGAAGTAGGCCTTGAGTTGCGAAGGGATGCCGAGGTTGTAGAGCGGCAGGCCGATGACCAGTGTGTCGGCGGCGCGCAGCTCGTTAATCAGGCGGTCGGAATAGGCAACTACCGCCTGCTGCGCCTCGGTACGCTCCTCGGGCTTGGTCAAAAAAGCGGTGAAACGCGCTGCATCGAGGTGCGGGACCTCCTCATTGACGAGGTCGTGACGAATGACCTTGCCATTCGCGTGCGCGGCCTGCCACTTGGCCACGAACTGGTCGGCCAGGGCACTGGACTGGCCCTGGCCGGAAAAGAGGCTGCTGTTGATCTGCACCAGGGTCTTTTGAGCTTGGGTCGTCATCTGTTTCTCCTTGAATTCGCTTGGTTTCATTAAGGGGACACTTGTCCCGACGACCCCATTTAACTATTTACAAAACAGATAAAAAAGCAGAATATTTTGCTTAATTCAATCCAATAAATAGATATTTTGACCGAAACCCCGCATATTTCACTGGAGCAATGGCGCGC
>JAIEOJ010000002.1 GCA_019750575.1 Rhodocyclaceae bacterium
ACGCCGGGGAAGCGGCCAGCGTTACGCAGGCGGCGGCTCGCTCCGGTGCCCTGTACGGTACGCTTGGTTGCGTTGAACTCGATAGACATTTTTACTACTCCAAAATTACCCGCTCCGCGACCAGAGCGGGGGTTAAAAACCTTCGCTCATCGCGAAGGGGTTCGGAGGAAATCCTCCGGGTTCAATTCATCCCCACATGAGCAGCGGATGCAGCGCATCTCGCTGAGAGGGATTCCAAAGGGGCGGAGCCCCTTTGCGTCTTAATTTGGGCGGGTTTCGACTGAGTCGTCGTGACCGATCGACTCCGTTACAACCCTCAATCCATAAACAGTGAAGACACCGACGACTCAGTCGAAATCCGCAGCATGGTTTCGGCCAGCAGCTCGGCGATGGAAACCTGGCGGATCTTGCCGCAAGCCTTGGCATCATCGCGCAGCGGAATCGTGTCGGTCACGACCAGCTCATCCAGCACCGACTCCTTCACGCGCTCGACTGCGCTACCCGACAGCACCGGATGGGTACAGTAGGCCAGCACGCGCGCTGCGCCGTGATTCTTGAGCGCATCCGCGGCCTTGCACAGGGTGCCGGCGGTATCCACCATGTCGTCCATGATGATGCAGGTACGGCCTTCGACGTCGCCAATGATGTGCATGACTTCGGACACATTGGCCTTGGGACGACGCTTGTCGATGATGGCCAGATCGCACTCGAGGCGCTTGGCGAGCGCACGCGCACGCACCACGCCACCGACGTCCGGGGAAACCACCATCAGGTTTTCGTAGCGCTGCTTCCAGATGTCGCCCAGCAGGATCGGCGTGGCATACACGTTGTCGACCGGAATGTCGAAAAAGCCCTGAATCTGGTCGGCATGCAGATCAACGGTCAGCACACGATCCACGCCGGCGGCCTGCAGCATGTTGGCGACCACCTTAGCGGTAATGGCGACACGCGCCGAGCGCGGGCGGCGGTCCTGGCGGGCATAGCCGAAATAGGGGATGGCGGCGGTGATCCGGCCGGCCGAAGCTCGCTTCAGGGCGTCGACCAGGACCATCAGCTCCATGAGGCTGTCGTTGGTCGGTGCGCAGGTCGATTGCAGGACGAACACGTCGCGACCGCGCACGTGTTCGAGCAGCTCGACATTGACCTCGCCGTCCGAGAAGCGACCAACGGTGGCGCGGCCCAGCGAAATGTTCAGTCGCTTGACCACGTCGGCCGCCAGCTTAGGGTTGGCGTTGCCGGTGAAAACCATCAGGCTGTCGTAGGCCATATCTGTCTCGACACAACGGTGCTGTAAAAAGCAAAAGCGGACAGATGCATCATCTGCCCGCGACTTGAATTCGATGGCTGGGGAGGAAGGATTCGAACCTTCGCATGCCGGAATCAAAATCCGGTGCCTTAACCAGCTTGGCGACTCCCCAATTTCTCAGCAAACACCATGAGGCACCGCCGAAAAGGAGGCGCATTATGCTGGGCAAATCCGTTTTAGTCAATACAAACTGCAAAAGTATTCGTCAGGAAAGCAGGGGGAACAGGGGGTGGTGCGTCAAGCCCCGCGCCACAAAGCTGCTGACCCCGGCCGGCAGCGCTTTCTGCGCCGCCTGCGCTGCGGCAGCGTCGGGCAGCTCGACGAACACGCAGGCGCCGGAGCCGCTCATGCGCGGCCTGCCATATGCCTTGAGCATATCCAGATGCGTGCCGACCTCGGGATAGAGGCGTACCGCAACCGGCTCCATGTCGTTATGCCCCATGCCCGGCCGCCAGTCTTGCGCCTGCATGGCGGGCGTATCGCGGCGCAGATCGGCCGCCGTAAAGATTTGAGCGGTCGGCACTCTGACCGGGGGTACCAGCACCAGATACCAGGCCTCGGGCGCAAGGACATCGGTGAACACTTCCCCAACCCCTTCGGAAAAGGCAGTGTGGCCATGAATGAAGATCGGCACATCGGCGCCCAGCTGCAAGCCCAGAACTTCAAGTTGGCGCCGGCTCAAACCCGCCTGCCAGAGGTGATTCAACGCGATCAGCGTGGTCGCCGCATCGGAGCTGCCGCCGCCCAGGCCGCCGCCCAT
>JAIEOJ010000128.1 GCA_019750575.1 Rhodocyclaceae bacterium
GTGCGGCGATTGCCGTGTCGTGGACATGATGGAAAACCGCAAGGAGATGACGGTGGAGGATCTGCCGCGATGAATGCCCCTGTAACGACCTTGCTCGACGATGCCGATCTGGCGCGGGCCGATGCCTATGCACTGCTGGCGCATCTGCTGTTCTCGCCGCCGCAGGCCGCCGTGCTCGACACGCTGCGCCAGTCGCAGCGCGAAGCGGGCGGCGACGAGGTGAGCGCGGCGTGGAATGCGCTGTGCGCGGCCGTCTCCGACGAGCAGACGATTGCCGATGAATATGCCGCGCTGTTCGTCAGTGTGGGCAAGCCCGAGGTGTCGCTGTACGCCTCCTGGTACCTGACCGGCTTCATGATGGAGAAGCCGCTGGCCCTGCTGCGCGACGATCTCATGCAGCTTGGTCTGGCCCGCCAGGCAGGACAGCAGGATCCGGAAGACCACATGGCCGGCGAGCTCGAAGTCATGCGTCATCTCATCATGCGTGCTGATGCCGTCTGGCAGCAGTGCTTCTTCCAGCAGCATCTGCAACCCTGGTACGGCGATTTCTGCGCCGCGCTGGGCGCAGCAGAGGCTGGCGTTTTCTACCGGGCCGTGGCCCGGTTCATGCAAACGTTCCTTGACATGGAACGCGACTATTTCCGACTGCAGGCAGCCGATGGAGGTGTGAAATGAGCAAGTCCGACAAGCAAACAGTTGCGACGACACAGGTGGCAGCTGAAAAGCCAGACAGCAAGCGCCGCAACTTCCTGATCGGCGCAGGGCTGGGCGGCGTCGGCGCTGCGGCTGCACTGGCCGGCGGTGTCGCCGGCGTCAAGCCTGCGGCTGCGCCGGCAGCAGAGCCCCTTGCCGACAGCAAGGGCTACAAGGAAACCGAGCACGTCCGTCGCTATTACGGCACCACGCGCATCTGACAGGGGAGAGCACGCCATGTTGACCAGGAAAACATCCCAATCCCAGCCGGTGGCACAGGGCAAGGCATCGAGCATGCTCGACGGCATCCTGCCCGAGGCCCTGGATCGTCGCACCTTCATGAAGCGCTCCGGCATGGTGGCCGGCGCGGGTGCCTTTGCCTCGCAACTGCCGTTCAACCTGATTGGCACCGCTGACGCCAAGGGCGAAGCGCCGCCGCCGGGCAAGGTCGAGGTCAAGCGCACGGTCTGCACCCACTGCTCGGTCGGTTGCGCCGTCGATGCCGAAGTGCAGAACGGTGTGTGGACCGGCCAGGAACCGGTCTTCGATTCGCCCATCAACCTTGGCGCGCACTGCGCCAAGGGCGCTTCGGTGCGCGAGCACGGCCACGGCGAGATGCGCCTCAAGTATCCGATGAAGCTGGTGGACGGCAAGTACGTGCGCATCAGCTGGGACGAGGCCTACAAGGAAGTCGGCGACCGTCTGCTCAAGCTGCGCAAGGAGCACGGGCCGGATTCGGTGTACTGGATCGGCTCCTCCAAGCACAACAACGAGCAGTCCTACCTGTTGCGCAAGTTCGTGTCCTTTTGGGGCACCAACAACTGTGACCACCAGGCGCGTGTCTGCCACTCCACCACCGTGGCGGGCGTGGCGAACACCTGGGGTTACGGCGCCATGACCAACTCCTACAACGACATGCAGAACGCGAAGGCCATGCTGTTCATGGGCTCGAACGCGGCCGAGGCCCACCCGGTCGCGATGCTGCACGTGCTGCATGCGAAGGAGGCCGGCGCCAAGATGATCGTCGCCGATCCGCGCTTCACCCGCACGGCGGCGCGCGCCGACCAGTATGTGCGCTTCCGCTCCGGCAGCGACGTGGCGCTGATCTGGGGCATTCTCTATCACGTCTTCCAGAACGGCTGGGAAGACAAGAAGTACATCGAGGACCGCGTCTACGGCATGGACAAGGTGCGTGCCGAGGTCATGACCTGGACGCCGGAAAAGGTGCTGGAGGCCACGGGCGTGCCCGAGGCCGAAGTGCGCCAGATGGCCGAGACCATGGCCAAGAACCGGCCGAGCAGCATCGTCTGGTGCATGGGCCAGACCCAGCACACCACCGGCAACGCCATGGTGCGCGCCTTCTGCTGCCTGCA
>JAIEOJ010000268.1 GCA_019750575.1 Rhodocyclaceae bacterium
TTGCCGGTCTGCACGGCAAAGGCCGAGAAGTCCTTGACCGAACCGGGATCGGTGGCCAGGACGCGCAGCACTTCGCCGCTCTTCATGGTTGCCAGCGCCTTCTTGGCGCGCAGGATGGGCAGCGGACAGGTCAGGCCGATGGCGTCGACTTCGGCGTGTACAGTGATGTCTTCAGACATGATTTCCTCAATTGCTAGGTCGTGAGATGGCGGTAGATCTCCGCCATCCGCATGGGCAGTCTATAGGCATTCGGCACGACTTCGTAACGCGCCGGACCGTAGAGATGCGGCAGGTAATCGGCGCCCTGGCGGTCGATGGTCACGCAGAAGCTGCGGATGCCGCGCTCGTGGGCCTCCTGCAGGGCACGGCGCGTGTCCTCGATGCCGTAGTCGTTGCGGTACTCGTCGCCGAAGTCGTCGGGATAGCCGTCGGAAATCGTCACCAGCAGCTTGTGGCGCGCGCCCTGCTCTTCCAGCAGCTTGGACAGATGGCGCACCGCCACGCCCATGCGCGTGAAATCCTTGCCTTCAATACCGGCGATCTTGGCGCGCACGCTGTCGTCGTACTGTTCATCGAAGCGCTTGACCGGGTAGATCTCGCAGCGCTTGTGACCCCAGCCGGAGAAGCCGTAGATGGCGTAGTTGTCGTTGAGCAGCTCCAGCGCCTCGCACAGCAGGATCAGGGATTCGCGCTCGGCGTTGTTCACCCAGCCCTTGGTCGAGCCGCTCATGTCCACCATGAACATCACCGCCAGCGAGCGCTCATTGCGCACACGGCGGCGGAACAGACGGTCGGAGGGTTCGCTGCCATTCTTGCGATCGATGACATGCTCGATCATGGCGTCGATGTCCATTTCCTCGCCATCGACCTGGCGTGAAATGATGCGGTCCTCGCCCTTGATCATCTCCAGCTGGCGGCGGATCTGCCAGATGTAGGCGCGATACTTGTGCTTGACCTGATTGACGTAGCCGGGGTCACCCGCCACCACCGGAACCTCGTAGAGATGGCACCAGTCCTCGCGGTAGGCGCCGCGCTTGAAGTCCCACTCGTGGTACTTGAAGTCCGGCTCGGGGAAAAGTTGCGGCCCGTGCTTGCTCTGCACCACGACATCGTCGTTGCGGCGCGTCGGATTCCTGCCCAGGCTGGCCGAGCTCGGCATGTCGCCGGGCGGCACCTCTTCAGCCTCCTTGCCCTCGCCGACCGCCTCGCCATCGTCGAACTCGGAAGGAAAGGGCTCGAACTCCTCCTGCTGCGCGCCGAAGCGCGGCTTGCCGTCAGTGCGCTTCTCGGCGCGGATGTTCTTCATCGTCCGTTCCGGATCGATGGTCGTGGCGTGCACCATGGGCGGAATATCCACGCCCTTGCTCAGGAAGGCATCGAGCACCTCGAGCGTGTCGGCCAGCGTGGCATCAGGCTGCGAGAGCCGTGGCAGGGCCGATTCCAGCGCCGCCGGCCAGGGACCGCGCAGCTCGGCGATCTCGGCGACCAGGCCGGGCAGATCGCGCAGCAGCTTGCCTTCCAGCCGCACCGCCTCGAGCGCGGCAAGCAGACGCAGGGCGCGCTCGTCATTGCCGTAGCGCAGCAGTGCATTCTGGGTGATCGCCTCGCCCTGCTCGTCCTTGTCGTCGGTGTAGAAGGTGCCATAGCGTGTCTGCGCCCACAGCAGCGTCGCCATCACCTTGTAGAGCTTGCGGTTGGAGGCAGCGTCGGGCATTGCCGCCAGCTCGTAGGGCAGGTAGAGCGTGCGGGTGTCGGTCCAGGCGCGGTCCTTCTCGTCGATGCGGATATCGAGCGCCTCGCCCGAGATCGCCTGCAGGAAGATATAGGTGCGATGGATGACATCGTCGAAGCTGGCAACCGATTCGTTGTAGCGATAGCGCAGCAGGAAATCGTCGAGATCGCGCAGGAAGGCCTTGGCGGTCGGCACGTCCTCGCGATCCTTCATGTCGAGGCCGTTGAGTACCCAGACCTCGAAGCCCTCGTCATCCAGCCGCTCCAGTGCGGCCGGCGCCATCTGGGTCATGAACAGGGCCAGCTCGAAGCTGCTCTGCGCCGCGGCATCCAGCCAGTGCAGGAC
>JAIEOJ010000074.1 GCA_019750575.1 Rhodocyclaceae bacterium
GGAAATTCATCGCTGGCGCGGCGCTCGGCCGCCGCATAGACCTCGCTCATGCGGCGGTCCAGCACCGCGAGGGCAGGCTCCTGGCAGATCAGGGTTTCGATGATGCCGCGCGCGGCGCCGCAATCATAGGACGGCCCCTGCGCCAGCGCGCTGCCGGCAATCAGGAGGCTGCTTCCTGCGAGTTGCAGTACGAGGCGTATCGACTTCATGTGGCTTGGGGTCCGGATTAAGCCCTGTTGTGCGTCAGGCCCTGCGGGCTGTCAAGGCTTGCGCGCGCTGACATAGAACAATTCATAGGTCGCCGGCAGTCCATTGGACACGCGCCGCGTTGCGTAGTTCGCCAGCATGGCCTGCCAGCTGCGCTTGCCGGTGAGCCCGCGGGCGCGGCCGGCGGTGGCATTGTGCGCACCAATGGCCTTGAGTTCCAGCATCAGGCTGCGCACATCGGCATAGTGCAGCACCTCGGCCTGCGCCTCGATGCGGATGTCAGTAAAGCCGGCGGCGACCAGCTGCGCGTGCAGTTCCTCGGTGCCGGGAAAGCGGCTGACATGGGTATGGCCGTCAGCAAAGCTGTCGCGCAGCTCATGCAGCGTGGCCGGACCGAAAGTGCTGAAGACAAAGTGGCCGCCTGCGGAGAGGCAGCGTTGCGCCTCGGCAAAGGCGAGATCGGTGCGATTGCACCACTGCAGCATCAGGCTGGACCAGAACAGGTCTACGCTGGATGCGGCCAGCGGCAGGCTCTGCACATCAGCGCAGACCAGCGGCACATCGGGCGTACGGGTGCGCGTGGCCTGCAGCATGCCCGGCGCCAGGTCGAGGGCAAACAGCACGGCCTCGGGAAAGCGCTGCTTCAGCGCAGCGGTGCCGTAGCCGGTACCGCTGCCGGCGTCGAGGATGCGTGCCGGTACGGCGGCGACGCCCTGCATCAGGCGGTCGGCGACACGACGTTGCAGCGCGGCGGCCTGATCGTAGCTGGCGGCGGCGCGATCGAAGGAGCGGCGGATATGCCGTCCTTCCAGATTCAGTTCATTCATCAAGAAAGGCTTTTACGAGGGCAGCCGTCTCGGCGACATGGCTGACCATGGGCGCGTGACCACACATGGCCACGGCATGCAGGCGCGCGTGCGGCAGGTGTTCGGCCAGCCACCAGGCGGCGCCCAAAGGCGTAATTGTATCGCCCTCGCCGTGGATGATCAGGACCGGCTGGCCTGGCGGCTCGGCCAGCAGCGCAGGGCGCAGGTCGGTCTCGGCGAGGAAGTGCAGTCCGGCCAGCAGCATGTCCGTGGATGGCACGGGCTGTCCCTCCAGCAGGGCGCGCAGGCTGCGGCGCACGCCGCGCAGATCGGCCTCGCCAACGGCAAGCAGATCGGCAAAGCGCTGCAGGGCCGGTTCCGGCGCGGCCTTCACCAGCGCGGCGAAGGCCTGCTGCACTGCATGCGGCGAACCATGCGGCCAGTCGGTGCGCTCGCCGAAACAGGGCGTGGTGGCGAAGAGCACGAGCTTCTGCACCTGCTGCGGATGGCGCTGCGCCCAGCGCAGGGCCAGCATGCCGCCAAGCGACCAACCCAGCACCGCACAGGCGGCGGGTGCTTGCGCGGCATAGGCATCAGCCAATCGGTCGAGGGCAAAGTCGGCGGCCGCGGCGACGCCGTGACCGGGCAGTTCGAGATTGAGTGCTGCGGGCGAATCCAGCGCCGCCAGCAGTTCGCGCCAGACGCCGCCATGCTGGCCCCAGCCGTGTATCAGGGCCAGGGGAAGCTTCATTGTCGCGTCACTTTTGCAGCGCCGCGACAGCGGCAACGCGCGCCTCGTGCACGCGCTGCGCAATCTGCGCCGGTTCGCTGCAGGCCTTGGCGATGGCGCCGGCATCCACGGCGCGTACCGCCGTCAGTGCGGCGAGGAAAATCTGCGCTTGCGGATAATCATCGTCGGCATGGCCGCTGCGGCCGCGCGAATCACACTCGCAGGCGAGCAGGGCCTGCACGAAGCGATCGGGACGACGCACACCGTCGGCGTGCTCGATGATGGTGACGATAGTCTCGGGAGGCAGTGCGGCGACACGATGAATCTCGCCGTGATAGCGCGC
>JAIEOJ010000189.1 GCA_019750575.1 Rhodocyclaceae bacterium
TTCATGCCGAAGTGGCGGCATTACAGGGACAAGTTGAACCGCTTGCCAATCCGGCATGAGGATTGGGGCTACTAGGCCCTCTGGTTCTCCAGCGCCGTCTGACTAAAAATCAGACGGCATGCACGCCTGGGGCCCAGCCTTCTATCAGGCGGCCAGTCTGGCTTCGCGTTGCGAGGCCTTGAGGTCTTCGCGCGAGCGTTTGGCCTCTTCCAGCAGATAGCGCTGGTAGTCGTCGAGGTCGCCGTCGAAGGGTTCGATGCCGCCGCGCGAGACCAGCCAGAATTCGTCGCAGACGGCGCGCAGCAGTGAGCGGTCGTGGCTGACCAGCATCACCGTGCCTTCGAATTCGTTGAGCGCCATGCTCAGCGCTTCGCGGGTGGCCAGGTCCAGGTGGTTGGTCGGTTCGTCCATCAGCAGCAGGTTCGGGCGTTGCCATACCAGCATGCACAAGACCAAGCGCGCCTTTTCGCCACCGCTCATGGTGCCGACAGCCTGCTTGACCATGTCGCCGGCGAAGTTGAAGGTGCCGAGGAAGGTACGCAGGTCCTGCTCGCGGCCGCTCTGCACGCCGCCACGGCCGGTGAGCGCGCTTTCCTTGGCCAGCCGCGTCATGTGCTCAAGCGGGCTGTCCTGCGGACGCAGCACGTCAAGCTCCTGCTGGGCGAAGTAGCCGATACTCAAGCCCTTGCCCTGCAACACGCTGCCGCTGATGCTGGGGATGGCGCCAGCGATGGTCTTTACAAGCGTTGACTTGCCCTGGCCGTTGGCGCCAAGGATGCCGATGCGCTGGCCGGCCATGACGGACTTGTTCACATTGCGCACGATGATGGTCGGGCCTGAACCCTCCGGCGCATCGTCCAGCGGCGCATAACCGAGGATCGCCTTCTCCATGGTCAGCATGGGATTGGGCAGGTTCAGCGGTTCCTTGAATTCGAAATTGAAGTCGGCCTGGGTCAGCACGGGCGCCAGGCGCTCCATGCGATCCAGCGCCTTGACACGACTCTGCGCCTGCTTGGCCTTGCTGGCCTTGGCCTTGAAGCGCGCGATGAATTTCTGCAGATGCTCGATCTTGTCCTGCTGCTTCTCATACGAAGCTTGTTGCAGCAGCATCTGTTCGGCGCGCATGTCCTCGAAGGTGCTGTAATTGCCACCGTAGCGGGTGAGCTTGCTGTTCTCGATATGCAGGGTGACGCCGGTCACGGCGTCGAGGAACTCGCGGTCGTGACTGATCACGACCATGGTGCCGGGGTAGCGTTTCAACCAGGCTTCCAGCCACACCAGTGCGTCCAGATCCAGGTGATTGGTCGGTTCGTCGAGCAGCAGCAGATCGGACGGACACATCAGCGCGCGCGCCAGTTGCAGGCGCATGCGCCAGCCGCCGGAGAAGCTGTTGACCGGATTGTCGAGCTCAGTGGTCTTGAAACCCAGACCGAGAATCAGGGCCTGTGCCTTGGCCTGCGCTTCGTACTCGCCTGCCTCGCCCAGATGCATGTAGGCATTGGCGAGACGCTCGCCGTCGTCGGTGAGTTCGGCGGCGGCGACTTCGGCGCGCGCTTCCATCAGGATGCTGTCGCCTTCGATCACGAAGTCAGTCGCGCTCTGCTCGGTCTCGGGCATGTCCTGCGCCACCTGGGCCATATGCCACTTGGCGGGAATGCTGTAGTCGCCACCGTCTTCGTGCAGGGTGCCGTTGAGCAGGGCAAACAGGGTGGACTTGCCGGCGCCGTTGCGGCCGACCAGGCCGACTTTCTCGCCGGGCGTCAGCGTGACGGACACGCCGTCGAGCAGGGTCTTGGTGCCGCGCCGCAGCGTGACGTTCTTGAGGATGATCATGCAAAAACTCCGGGAATCTGTGCGCTGCAACAGGTCTTGATTTGACTCGCTCACATCAAGACCGACAGAGCATTCCAGCGAAGTCCCTGCGTGCAATGGTGCAAATGAGGCGCGAGTGTACCTTGTCTGCCTGCACTTTCCGCGCTGCTTCCGAGCTATTTCTTCTTTGTTTTCGGCAATTTATCTGATGCCACCCGCGATAGCTTTTATAATCCGGCATGACTGAAACCAACGTAACTGCCTCCCCTGAAGCCCAGCCGAACGACGATCTCTCGTTTG
>JAIEOJ010000086.1 GCA_019750575.1 Rhodocyclaceae bacterium
TCTGGAGCGGGAGAAGAGTCTCGAACTCTCGACCTATACCTTGGCAAGGTATCGCTCTACCAACTGAGCTACTCCCGCAGAACAGGGGCGAATTATAGAGAGTTTATTTTTCCTGTCAAGAAAATTGACGGAAAAAATCACACGCGATCATCGCCTACTCCTTGCCTCGCGCAAACAGGCCGCGCACGGCATCCTGGATATCCGTAGGCAGCACAACGGTCTTCGCGTTCTCGGATGCAGCCAGTCCATTGAGTGCGGCGAGATATTTTTCACCCAGCAGATAACGCATCGAGGCATCTTCGCCACCCAATGCGGAGGTGACGCGACGGATCGCTTCGGCACTGGCTTCCGCCAGTGTCACCTGCGCTTCGGCATCGCGCCGCGACGACTCCAGCCGCGCTTCGGCTTGCAGAATGGCGGACTGCTTGATGCCTTCGGCCTTGGTCACCATGGCCTTGCGCTCGCGCTCGGCCGAGGCCTGCGCTTCCATGGCCTTCTGCATGGACTCGGAAGGATTGATGTCCTGAATCTCGACCGACTTCACCGCCAGGCCCCAGTCCACCGCTTCGTCGGCGATGCTTTCACGCAGGCGCGCCTTGATCTTGTCGCGGCTCGACAGCGCCTCATCCAGCTCCATTTCACCGATGACGGAACGCAAGGTGGTCATGATCAGGTTGCGAATGGCTTCGGAAAAATCGACCACGCCGTACACCGCCTTGATCGGATCGACGATCTTGATGAAGGCGATGGCATTGGTCACGACAACCGCGTTGTCGCGCGTGATCACCTCCTGCTCCTGCACATCAAGAATGATGTCCTTGGTGACCAGCTTGTAGGCGACCTTGTCGAGGTAGGGAATGATGATCGAGAGGCCGGGATGCAGCGTGTCGTGGTACTTGCCGAGACGTTCGACAATCCACTCCTCGCCCTGCGGCACGATGCGTATGCCTTTCGCCAGCGTGATGATGACGAAGATGATGAATGCAACAACCAGAACCAGTCCTTCTCCCATGACTTTCTCCCTGAGTGCCTGTTGTGACTAGGCTTTGACAACCGTGATCAGCGTGCCTTCGACGCTGACGATGCGCACGCGCTCGCCGACGGCGATTTCCTGTTCCGAGATGCAGGTCCAGACCTCGCTGCCCAGCAGCGGTTTCTGGAAACGCACCTCGCCCTTTTGAAACGGCGCAACCGCATGTGTGAGGAGGCCGACTTCGCCGATGATGTTGTTGTCGGCCATGCCGACGCGGGTCTTGTGCTGGTTGGGCTTGAAGACGCGGAACCAGTAGGCGACCAGTGCGATCGACAGCACCAGCCACAGGCCGAGTTGCACGGTCAGGCTGACGCTGGGCAGGACCGCCAGCAGGATGCCGACGGCGATGGCGCTGAGGCCGAACCAGATCAGCACGAAAAGCGGGATCGCCAGCTCACAAAGCACGAGGGCCACACCGGCGACTATCCAGTACCACCATTCAACTTGCATGAAAGCTCCCGAGACAGTGGAGCAGCCAGACTAGCCTAAATGCAGGGGGCGAGCAACCAGGCCTTCAGCGCCGTTGACGCAGGCCTTCGAACAGGCAAATGGCCGCCGCCGCGGCGACGTTGAGCGACTCGGTGGCCGCCGCCAGGGGGATGGTTGCACGCAACTGCGCCAGGGCCTGCAATTCAGGCGAGAGCCCTGACCCTTCATTACCGAGCAGCCAGGCCACGGGGCGATTGAGATCAAGTTCGTACAGCGATGTGGCGTCATCGACCACGGTGGCAACGCCGGGCATGGGTAGCTGCCTGAGCATGGCCGGCAGATCCAGTTGCTCGCGTATGTTCAGGGAGAAATGCGCCCCTTGAGCTGCGCGCAGTACACGCGGCGTCCATGCACCGGCACAACCGGTGTCGAGGAAAATATCGCGAACACCCGCAGCGGCCGCAGTACGCAGGATGGAGCCGACATTGCCGGCGTCCTGCACCGCATCGAGCATGACGCAGGTGTCCGTCGGCAGACGCGTATCGGTTTGTGGGATGGCGATGACAGCGGCAATCCCGGTGGGTGTCGCCACGCCGCTGAGTTCGCGAAACAGGCTGTCCTTGAGGCAAAGCGTGTCGGTCGCGGCGAAAGC
>JAIEOJ010000265.1 GCA_019750575.1 Rhodocyclaceae bacterium
ATCCCGACCTGCTCGCGGCCTACAGCCGCGAAGGGATCATTGATCCGCGCATAGTCGTTGAGCACCAATGCGCCGCGATCGGTGACAAAGTCATAGGCGCGCAGCCAGTTCTGGCGGACAATGATCGGATCGTCGGGAATGCTGCGCACCTGCTCGATGAAGCGTGCCAGGTGGAATGCGATCTGCGGGTCGCTTGGGTCAAAGTCGCTGACCGCAGGGGCGACAGCCTGTGCTTCGCCAAGCTTGTCGACCTGCACCACCCAGGGAATGATCGAACCCTGAGAGCCTTGCCAGACGATCCCCGCAGTGAGACAAGCGGACAGGCCGAGCGCGCCGAAAAAGGCATAGCGCCAGCTTCGCGCCTGCACCCGCGCCGAGCCGATGCGCTCGTCCCATACCTGCGCTGCGCGGTGGTAGGGCGTTTCTGGTTCGGGGGTCTTGCCATAGCGGATCGAGGGTCGTCGGAACATGTGTGTCAGTCCTTTTCTGAGGTGTCGACCGAGGCGCCGCCGCCGTGGCTGTCGCCCGATTTGAGCGTGTGCGCGGCGATGCTCGCGCCATGGGAGATCGTCTGCCGGTCCTTCATCGCCTTGGCCCAGGCAGGCTGGCCCTGATCGGCAGCTGCGGGCGACGGGGGCGGCGGCGTGTTAGGTCCGGGTGTGATGCTGCCGCCGGTCTTGGTGATGGCGTCGCGGCTGCCTTCGCGGAAGGATTGCTTCACGCCGTCACCGGCCTTGCGCAGCGGCGATGTTGCAGCGCTGGCAGCATATTCGCCGACGGCACGCGCGCCGCCTGCGACCGCTGCGCCGCCCGACTTGCCTGCAGAGCCGAGAGCGTAGGCCATGGTCGCGCCGCCTGCAGCGCGCGACGTGCCTTGCGCGACATTGGAGGCAGCACTGGCCACCGCGCCGCCCGCCAGTTTTGCTCCGGCAACGGCACCGGCGGCAGCGCCGCCCGCGAGCAGCGCGGTGCCGGCTGCGGCGCCTGCGCCAAGCTGCGGCCCGCCCGAGACGATGCCATTAGCGATCCCGGGGCCAAAAATGCCGAGGCCGAGCAGCGCCAAGCTTGCCAGCACGATCGACAGCGCGTCTTCAATCGTGGGTTCGCCCGCGATAGCGGTAGTGAACTCGGAAAAGATGGTCGAGCCGATGCCAACGATCACCGCAAGCACCAGCACCTTGATGCCCGACGAGACGACATGGCCAAGCACGCGCTCGGCCATGAAGGCGGTCTTGCCGAACAGCCCGAACGGGATCAGCACGAAGCCGCAGAGCGTTGCCAGCTTGAACTCGATGAGGGTGATGAACAGCTGGATCGACAGGATGAAGAAGGCGATGATGACGATCGCCCAAGCGACCAGCAGGATCACGATCTGCAGGAAATTCTCGAAGAAGCTGACAAAGCCGAGCAGTTCGGAGATCGACTCCAGCAAAGGATAGGCGGCATCGAGCCCCACTTGCGCGACCCGGCCCGGCTGCAGCAGTTCGGCCGCTGTAAACCCGGTGCCACTGGCCTTGAGGCCAAGCCCGGCGAAACTTTCGAACACGATGCGCGCGAGGCTGTTCCAGTTGCCGATGATGTAGGCAAAGATGCCGACAAAGAGCGTCTTCTTGACCAGGCGGGCAAGAATGTCGCCCTGCTCGCCCCATGACCAGAACAGCGCTGCCAGTGTGACATCAATGACGATGAGCGTGGTTGCGATGAAGGCGACCTCGCCGCCCAAAAGGCCGAACCCGCTGTCGATGTAGCGCGAGAAGATGTCGAGGAAGCGGTCGACGACGGCGGTGCCACCCATGTTAGCGATCCCCCGTCATATCGAGGGCGGCATCCCCGCTGTTGTCAGTCACAGGGGGCACGACCGCCGCATCACGCTCGGCCTGCCCCAGGAACCGGCGGCGTTCGGCTGCCCAGGCTGCGGTGCAGATATCGACCGATGCCGCCTCAAGGCCGAGCGCTGCGCAATAGGCGAGGGTGGCCTTTGCATCGTCTCCGGCTTCATGTGCCGCAGCGATGACATCGCGTGGCGGCGGCGCAGGCTCTTCGCGCAGTTCGAGCACGGCCATGGTGATGGCAATGGCGACGAAGGCGCCGGCCCCAATCCGCGCAAAGAGCTTGCTGTCCATCGCCTCAGTT
>JAIEOJ010000263.1 GCA_019750575.1 Rhodocyclaceae bacterium
GCCGAAGCACCGCTGCAGGCGGCGCACTATGCCGACCTGCCGGGCTGGGCCGAGGACGATCCGCTGCCGGCCTTCCAGGCCTTTGTGCGGCAATGCACCAGTCTGCAAAAACAGGCCCTGTGGCGCAGCACCTGCAGCAGCGCCAGCACGCTTGAAAATCCGGATGCCGCCAGCATCCGCACCTGGTTCGAAACCCAGTTGCGGCCCTGGCAACTGGTCAATCCGGACGGCAATCGCAGCGGTCTCGTGACCGGTTATTACGAACCCATCCTGCAGGGCAGCCGTACCCGCAAGCAAGCCTACACCACCCCGGTGTTCGGCCCGCCGGAGGACATGATCACCGTCGAGCTCGGCGAGCTGTATCCGGAACTCAAGCACATGCGCCTGCGCGGCCGCCTGGAGGGCCGCAAGCTCGTGCCCTACTATTCGCGCGCCGAATGGTCGCAGCAGGAAGACAGGCGCAAGTCGCTGCTGTGGGTGAACGACCCGATCGACTTCTTCTTCATGCAGATCCAGGGCTCGGGCCAGATCGAACTCGACGACGGCAGCCGCATCCGCTTGAACTACGCCGACCAGAACGGCCATCCCTACCGCTCCATCGGTCGCTGGCTGATCGACAAGGGCGAGCTCAAGGCCGAACAGGCGTCCATGCAGGGCATCAAGGCCTGGGCGCGTGCCAACCCGAAACGCCTGCAGGAACTGCTCAACACCAATCCCAGTCTGGTCTTCTTCCGCGAACTCAAGGCCGAAGGCAGCGGCCCGCAAGGCGCCATGGGCCTGCCCCTGACGCCGGAGCGCAGCATTGCCGTGGACCCGCGCATCACGCCGCTGGGCGCGCCGGTATGGCTGGCCACCACCTACCCCAACAGCGAGCAGCCGCTGCAACGCCTGATGCTGGCGCAGGACACCGGCGGCGCCATCCGCGGCCCGGTCCGCGCCGACTTCTACTGGGGTTCGGGCACTGCCGCCGGCAATCAGGCCGGCAAGATGAAACAGGGCGGTCGCATGTGGGTCTTGCTGCCGCGCGAACACACCCCGGCAAGCGCACAGTAGCCTCCTAGCCAGCCGCCCCAGAACACGGCAGCCGGGATCGGACCAGCCCCATGATGGGGCCTGGCCCGCGCACTCATGCACCTTGCAGGTGCACGAGTGGCCGCACATCAAACTCAAGCCATTGTTTTATATAGGAGCACCAAACAGGAACATTTGTTGCTCCCTCTCGGCGACTTAATCACCACCAGTGTGCATCACTCGCCCGGGAGCCCCAACTTGGAACAATCACACACCTCCGCCGACGTGCTTTTCATCCTGCTCGGCGCCATCATGATTCTGGCCATGCACGCCGGCTTTGCCTTTCTTGAACTCGGCACCGTGCGGCGCAAGAACCAGGTCAATGCCCTGGTCAAGATCCTGGTCGACTTCTCGGTCTCCACCCTGGCCTACTTCTTCATCGGCTACGGCATTGCCTACGGCATCCACTTCTTCAGCGGCGCCGAGGTGCTGGCCGAACACAATGGCTACAACCTGACCAAGTTCTTCTTCCTGCTCACCTTCGCTGCCGCGATTCCCGCCATCGTCTCGGGCGGCATCGCCGAACGCGCGCGCTTCAATCCGCAGCTCGCCGCCACCTTCCTCATCGTCGGCTTCGTCTACCCCTTCTTCGAAGGTATTGCCTGGAACCAGGCCTTCGGCTTCCAGGCCTGGCTCAAGGACAGCTTCGGCGCCGAGTTCCATGACTTCGCCGGTTCCGTGGTCGTGCATGCGGTCGGTGGCTGGATCGGCCTGATGGCCGTGCTGCAGCTCGGCGCACGCCGCGGCCGCTACAGCAAGGAGGGCGGCATTGCCGCGCATCCGCCCTCAAGCATTCCCTTCCTCGCCCTCGGTGCCTGGATCCTGATCGTCGGCTGGTTCGGCTTCAACGTGATGAGCGCGCAGAAGATCGAGGGCATCAGCGGGCTGGTCGCCATGAACTCGCTGATGGCCATGGTCGGCGGCACCCTGGCAGCCACCCTGATGGGTCGCAACGACCCGGGCTTCGTGCATAACGGCCCGCTCGCCGGTCTCGTCGCCATCTGCGGCGGCTCGGATCTCGTGCATCCGCTCGGCGCGCTTGTCATCGGCGCGATTGCCGGCG
>JAIEOJ010000165.1 GCA_019750575.1 Rhodocyclaceae bacterium
GTAGTAGCGCTGGTAATAGGCTTCGTCGAACCACTGGTCACTGGCTGATTGCACGGATGTTCTTTCTTCGCTGTGACGCCCCGACACCCGGGGCAAGTCGCAAGTATGGCTCAGGCCATCGGCGAACACCTCGGTGGCCGACGACGACTGAGGCCCACTTGCATCCGGGCGGGCCGCCCGTAACAATGGGCCATGCAAAGCAAAACCTTCACCAGCGGCCGCATCCGCCGCGCGGACTTCGACGAGAAAACCCAGCAGCTCGACCTGCACTGGGACAGCAAGACCGTGCTGGCCTACAAGCAGGTGCCGCAGGAAGTGTTTCGCCGCCTGTGCGCCGCGCCGAATCCCACGACGTATTGGGAAGACCGGATTGCGGAGGAGTATCCGAAGGGGGTGCCTATGGGGAAGGGTGAAGGCTCTGAGGATGCAGCGCAGAAGTTTCGGGATTTGTTTGGTGGTGAAAGGTAATCACATCGCTCGACATGGGTACATCTTTAACCAAGATTGATGTCGCAAGAAGACAGCTCAAGACAGCTATCAATCTGCTATTCAGCGGCGGTGATTCTGTTTCTATTTTTTCCTTAGCTGCTAATGCTTGGGAAGTGATTGACGCTCTATGTGTCCGCAACAACATTGGCAGCCTCTCCGTCCAAACACGAACCAATGTTCCGCAAGGTTTGGACTTGAAGTACGACTATATAAATTCGCCATACCGCAATTTCTTCAAACATGCTGACAGAGACCATGACCGTGTTCTGCAAGATTTCGACGAGGCTCAGGTCGATGCGGTCATGATTCTTGCAGTTGAAGACTATCTGCGATTGACTAAGAAGTCCCCTATTGAATTTCAGGTGTATCAGCTTTGGTATTTAGCAACGTATGTCGAAAAGGTAAAAGCAGAAGCTCTCACGAATATTCTTGACTCCATTGAGTCGACATTTCCTCGTATTCGCGAACTCTCTCGTCCCGACCGCCTTTCTATGGGTAGAAGAGTTCTTGAGGAAATGCGCAATAACCAAGAGCTTCTAGCCGACCCTCATACTGAACAGGGAGATTAAGGTACGGTGATCTCGACTCGCGTGCGTTAAGAGTAAATAGAGGTGTTGGCGATCACATGCGTTGACTCATCGCGAGTTAGGAGATCTAACGACCTCCCCACTTCGTACTCAATCTTCAATGCCAATATCGGGTCCGCTCGCGTGCGCCCTCTATTGATCGCGGCCACCGGCTTGCCCGCTGCCACCGCCTCTTCCACAAAGCGGTAACCCGAATACACCATCAGCGAAGACCCGGCCACGAGCACGGCATCGGCCTGGGCCAGCGCCTCGCGCACCGCCGACACACGATCCCGCGGCACGCTCTCACCAAAGAACACCACATCCGGCTTGAGCATGCCGCCGCAGGCCGGGCAATCCGGCACGTCGAAGGCCGCGAAGTCCCGCCCCTCCAGATCGGCATCGCCATCGGCCAGGCTGCGCGCGTCGAGCGCCAGCCAGTCCGGGTTTCGGGCCATCAGTTCTTCCTGCAGCGCGCGGCGCGGCGTACGCACGCCACAGCCAAGGCAACAGACCGTATCGATGCGACCATGCAGATCCACTACGTTCGTGCTGCCTGCGGCCTGGTGCAGGCCGTCGACGTTCTGCGTCACCAGCAGCTTGATGCGCCCCGCACGTTCCAGCTGCGCGAGCGCATGGTGCGCCGCCGTGGGCTGCGCATGGGCCATGGTGCGCCAGCCCAGCATGCTGCGGGCCCAGTAGCGCTTGCGCGCCACCGGGTCACCGGTGAAGACGTGGAAGCGCATGGGCTCGCGCTGTTTCCAGGCGCCGTTTTCGTCGCGGTAGTCGGGGATGCCGGCGGCGGTGCTGCAGCCGGCGCCGGTGATGACGAGCAGGCGCGGGTGCTGGTGCACGAAATCGATCAGGGGCTGCAGATCGGCCATGCGCGGATTGTGCGGACTTTGCTTGACGGCTGCAGGCCGAGGGGCATGCCCATGAAAAACGGCGCCCGCAGGCGCCGTTGGTCTCCTCAGGTCCTGGTACTTTACGCCGCGGCCTTGACCTTCAGTCGCCAGGCGTGCAGCAGCGGCTCGGTGTAGCCGCTGGGCTGCTCCAGGCCCTTGAAGACCAGGTCGGTGGCGGCCTT
>JAIEOJ010000097.1 GCA_019750575.1 Rhodocyclaceae bacterium
GCACCCCAGTCCTGCACCGAGGCGTGACCCTGGTCAAAGCCGGGCAGGGCATCCACCGGTTGCGGCTTGTCCAGTATCACGGCGGTGTCGTCGAGCGCGCGGGCGGCAATCCCGGCTGCGGCGAGACGGCTCACATAGGCCGCGGCATCGCCATGGCGGCGGTTGACGCGCAAAGTCATGGGCGGGTGCTGGTTAGCCGCCTCCAGAATGGTCTGCCAGCTGTCGGGGTAGGCGCTGCGCACCGCATCCAGCCACCATTGGGGATGCTGCCAGCGCGCAATGTCGTTGTCGTCCAGGGCCGTACGCAGCTCATGACGCTGGCGTATGGCGTTGCGCAGGACCGCATTGGCCAGCGCCCGGAACTTGCCGTGGGCCAGCGTGGCGGCGGCATTGACGGCCTGATCGACGGTGGTGTGGCGGTCCTCGCTGCGCGTATCGATGCGGTAGATGGCCGCCAGCAGAAGTGCATGCAGGCGAGGCTCGGTCAGGGGCGAACGCAGCAGGCGGCGCAGCATGAAGTCGCCGCGACCGTAGGCGCGCAGGGTGCCATAGGCCATGTCCTGGATGGCGCCGCGCTGCGGCGGCAGGGGCTGGTGCTTCTGCCAGCAGGTGGCAAGGGCAGCATCCAGGGTACGGCCCTCACTGACTGCGCTGATGACCTCGGCGGCACGCAACAGGGCAAAGGCGAGGGAGTCGGGCGGAAGGTGGTTCGGTTTCACGGGCGCGATAGTCGGAGGCCAGTCCGCAGTGTACCGTCAAAGCGTCATGTTTCCCTGCCCGGCCGCTGTCAAAAATCACTGCGGCCGGCCGCCTACTTCCGGTTGCTGCCCGCGACGATGTCGAAGCGGAACAGGCGACACTCGATGGGGCCGTTGAAGAGCGGAATCTTGCGGCTGGGCTTCAGGCCGATCAGCTTGGGCAGGCGCGTGTCGGCCGTGAGCAGCCAGCAGGTCCAGCCCGGGAACTGCTGCTTGAGCGTGTTGCCGAGCTTGGGATAGAACTCGGCCAGCTCGTCGGCCTCGCCCAGGCGTTCGCCGTAGGGCAGGTTGGCGATCAGGATGCCGGATTCCGCCGGGGCGTTGAGTTCCAGGATGTCGCTCTGCATGACTTCGACCAGATCATCGACGCCGGCATGAGCCAGGTTCTGCTGTGCGCGCTCGACGATGTCGGGGTCGATATCGCTGCCCCAGATCGGCAGGCTGTCCGGATTGCTGCGCATCTGCGCCGCTTCCTCGCGCAGCGTGCTCCACAGCGCGGCATCGAAACCGATCAGGCGTTCGAGGCCGAATTCGCCGGCATCGCGCGCCAGTCCGGGGGCTTCGGCCAGGCTTTGCTGGGCGGCTTCAAGCAGGAAGGTGCCGCTGCCGCACATGGGGTCGAGCAGCGGAATGCCCGGCTTCCAGCCGCTGAGTTGCAGAATGCCGGCGGCGAGGTTTTCCTTGAGCGGTGCCTCGACCTTGGCGACCTTGTGCCCGCGCAGCCACAGCGGTTCGCCCGAGGTATCGATGTAGAGTGTGGCTTCGTCGGCGGTGAGAAACAGGTGGATGCGCACATCCGGGTTGGCCGTGTTGATGCTGGGGCGGCTGCCGGTATCGACGCGGAAGCGGTCGACGATGGCGTCCTTGACCTTGAGGGTGATGAATTCCAGGCTCTTGATCGGCGCACGGATGGCGGTCACATACACCCGCAGGGTACGGCTGGGGTCGAAGCGCTTGCTCCAGTCCACATCGCTGGCGATCTGGTAGATGTCGGCCTCGTTGCGGTAGCTCGCATGCGCAACGCGCAGCAGGACACGCGTGGCGAGGCGCGAATGCAGGTTGGCGAGATAGCAGGTTTCGCGCGTGCCGTTGAAGTGCACGCCGCCGGGCACGATATGGATCTGCTTGGCGCCGTACTTCTGCAACTCTTCGGCCAGCGCCTCTTCGAGGCCGCGCGGCACCGGGGCGAACATCTGCCAGCCGCCGGCATTGCGCGAGGGCACGGGCGGTGCATCGGCCTTGGCGCCGCTTTGCAGCGTGCCGGAGGGAACGCGACGGACGACGCGGACCTTGGGTTTTTCTGAATCACTCAAAACGGTTTCACCACAACGAGAATGACGATTGCAAACAGCGCCAGGACTGGGATTTCATTGAACACGCGGAACCACACATGGCTGCGCGTATTGCGGCCGGCGGCGAAATCGCGCAGCAGTCTGGC
>JAIEOJ010000154.1 GCA_019750575.1 Rhodocyclaceae bacterium
AGCATGGCAAACAACAAATACGACGAATCATCCTTCCGCGTCCTCAAGGGGCTGGAGCCGGTACGCGAACGGCCGGGCATGTATACCCGCACCGACTCGCCGGCCCACATCATCCAGGAAGTCATCGACAACGCCGCCGACGAAGCCCTCGCCGGTTTTGCCAAGGCCATTCATGTGACCTTGCATCAGGATGGCTCGGTGGCGGTGGCGGATAACGGCCGCGGCATTCCGGTCGGCCTGCATCCGGAAGAGAAGATTCCGGTTGTCGTGCTGGCCTATACGCGCCTGCATGCCGGCGGCAAGTTTGACAAGAAGGGTGGCAATTCGGCCTACGCCTTCTCCGGCGGCCTGCACGGCGTCGGCGTGTCGGTCACCAATGCGCTATCCACGCGCATCGAGGTCGAGGTGCGCCGCGAGGGCAAGATCTACGCGATCGAATTCAGTAACGGCGGCGAGAACATCGGCCCGGTGCAGGAGATGGGTACCTGCGGCAAGCAGACCGGCACGCGCGTGCGCGTCTGGCCCGACGGCAAGTACTTCGATTCACCCAAGGTGCCGCTGAACGAGCTGGAGCGCCTGCTCCGCTCCAAGGCGGTGCTGCTGTCCGGTGTGCAGGTTTCTCTGGATATCGAGCAGCCCGACGGCAAGATGCTCACCAAGCAGTGGAGCTATCCGGAAGGTCTGGCCGGCTACCTGCGCGAGCAGGCCGGCGATTACGAAGCCGTGGCACCCCTGTACGCCAGCGAAAAGCACGCCGATGCCGACGACGACAGCTTTGCCGTGGGTGAAGGTGCGGCCTGGGCGTTTGGCTGGTTCCTCGATGCCGTGCCTTCGGAGAGCTACGTCAATCTGATTCCGACCGTGAATGGCGGCACCCATGAATCCGGCCTGCGCGCCGGCGTGTTCGAGGCGGTGAAGTCCTTTGTCGAACACCACGCCCTGCTGCCGCGCGGCGTCAAGCTGCAGCAGGACGATGTGTGCAGCCGCATGGCCTTCGTGCTGTCGGCACGCGTGCTCGATCCGCAATTCCAGGGCCAGGTCAAGGAAAAGCTGAACTCGCGTGAAGCGGTGAAGCTGGTCTCGACCATGGTCAAGGACCCGTTTGAAATCTGGCTGAACAACCACGTCGAAGCCGGCAAGGCGATTGCTGAGCTGTCGATCAAGCAGGCCATGGCGCGCCAGAAGAGCGCGCAGAAGGTGGAAAAGAAAAAGCAGTCTGGCGTGGCCGTGCTGCCGGGCAAGCTGTCGGACTGCGAATCGACGGACATCACGGAAAACGAACTCTTCCTGGTCGAAGGCGACTCCGCCGGCGGCAGCGCCAAGATGGCGCGCAACAAGGAAACCCAGGCCATTCTGCCCTTGCGCGGCAAGGTGCTGAACTCCTGGGAAGTCGAAGCCGGCCGTCTGTTTGCCAATAACGAAATCCACGACATCGCGGTGGCACTGGGCATAGACCCGCACGGCCCCAAGGACACGCCGGACCTGAGCAATCTGCGTTACGGCAAGGTCGTGATCATGTCCGACGCCGACGTGGACGGCGCCCACATCCAGACCCTGCTGCTGACGCTGTTCTACCGCCACTTCCCGGCGCTGATCGCCAACGGCCACGTGTATATGGCGCAACCGCCGCTGTATCGCGTCGATGTGCCGGCACAGGGCAAGAAGAAGCCGGCCAAGCGTTTGTATGCGCTGGATGAAGGCGAACTGCAGGGCATCAAGGACCGCGCCGAGCAGGACGGCATCAAGCCCGAAGCCCTGGAAGTCGGTCGTTTCAAGGGCCTGGGCGAAATGAATCCCGAACAGCTGCGCGAAACCGCCATGGACCCGGCCACCCGCCGCGTGCTGCCGGTGCTCGAGCGCACCAATCGCCGCGACAACACCCTCGAGCTCTTCAATCTGCTCATGGGCAAGGGCGAGGCCTCGGGCCGCCGCGCCTGGATGGAAGCCAACGGACACACTGTAGAAGCTGACGTATAAGAATGAGCAACGACGAAACCCCGGATCTGTTCGCCGACGGCGAACAGAACAAGCTGCCCGACAACGAGATGCAGTCGCCAGTGCCGCCTGCCCCGCCACCGCCGCCGGAAGAAGACAATCCGGCCTTCGAGGATGGCAGCGCACTGCCGCTCGACAGCTATGCCGAGCGCGCCTATCTCGCCTATGCGATGAGCGTGGTGCGTTCGCGCGCCCTGCCCCAG
>JAIEOJ010000274.1 GCA_019750575.1 Rhodocyclaceae bacterium
TCGACGGTGAGCTTGGTGCGATCCAGCTCGTTGCGCCACGCCTGCACGCGAATCACCGCATCCGGCCCGATGGCCTGCGCGGCTTGCTGCATGGTGGGCAACAAGCGATCCATCTCGGTGGCCGATTGCTGTTGCAGGGCCACGATCTGCTGACGCGCCTGCGCTTCGGTGAGCAGCCCGGCCTGCTGCTGGGTCTGAAGGGCCTCCTGCGCATTGCGCAGACGCTCGGTGACTTGCCGCCATTGGGCTTCGAGCGCCGCCAGATTGGCCTGCGCGGCCTTCACGTTGATCAGTCGATCGACGAGCGACACACCGTCGGCGTCGCTTTCTGCCGCCAGTCGTGCCCGCAGATCGCGGTAGCTGCGCTCGATGGCGGCTTGCCGGTCGGTATCCGTCGCCGTGCCGGTGATCTGTGCCAGTTCCTCACGTGCCTGCGCCAAAGCGTCGGCCAATTCGCGCTCGGCTTGTGCTGCCTTGCGGGCATTGGCCTGCTCGATGTCCGTGCGCCGGTTGTTGAGCGTGATCAGGTCGGCTTCCGCCTTTGCGACCTCGGCCTTGGCTTTCAGGCGGTCGTTTTCCGATTTGCCGGTAGTGGCGACTTGCTGACTGCGGGCCAGCTCCTGCTGCTTGCGAGCGATCTCGGCATCGACCTCGCGCTGCTCGATGGCTGTTTTTTGCGCGTAGTAGTCGCGCACCGAAACCAGACGATCCTCGAGCGCGGCATCCAGCGCAGTTTGTTGCCGGGTCAGTCCGTCCTTGAGCAGGGCGAACTCGGCGTCCAGCTGCGCTTTCATCAGCGTGGTTTGCGCACCGGTCGTGTCCTGCGCTGGCTTGACGGCTTTGGGCTTGGTCAGGCGTTGAAGCAGTTCCGGATCGGCCTGGATCTTGGGTGCCTTGACCTCGATGGGCTTGGGGTCGAACAGGCTGTCACGAAAGGACGCCAGTTCATCCAGCCGTTTGACCAGATTGCCTTTGAGGTCGGCAATGATGGCCTTGGCCCCTTCGGTGTTGCCCTTGAGCGCTTCCACGGCGGCGGCGACACCCGCGCCAATGGCTTCGCCCAAGGCGACGAAGGCCTTGCCGACGGTGGCGGCACCGAGGGCCAGGGTCTTTAGCACCAGCACCACGCCATCCAGGATCACGCGCAGCGTGCCGCCTTGCTTGGCCGACTCGACCATGCCACTGGCCATGTCGTTCAGGGCGGGCAGCAAGGACGCGATGATCTGGTTGCCAATGCTCTGGGTGGCCAATTTCAGCTTGTCGAGCGCGTCGTTGAAGTTGCCTGCCTGCGCGGCGGTGTCGGCAGACAACTGCAGCCCGAGTTCAGCGGCTTCCTGCTTCAGCGCACCGATGCCATCCCGTCCTTGGTTGAGGAAGGGGATCATTTCGGCACCCGCCTTGCCGAAGATATCGACCGCCAGCGCCGCCTTCTCCGCGCCATCCGGCATGGCCTTGAAGCGATCGGCCAGATCCAGCAGTACCTGTTCGCTGTCGCGCAAGGTGCCATCCTGGTTCTGGACCGCCACGCCCAGCGCACCGAACTTCTGCGCGGACGTTTCCGAGCCGGTGGCGGCCTCCAGCATGCCGGTGGCCAACTTCTTGAGCCCGGCTTCGAACTTTTCGGTGGAAATCGCCGACAACTCGGCGGCAGGCACCAGCAGAGACAGCGATTCGACGGCGATGCCAGTACGCTGCGCCATCTCGTCCAGTGCATCGGCTGAGTCGATGCTGGACTTGATCATGGCGCCGATGCCCGCCAACGAAACGCCAACGCCAAGGTTGGCCAGCACGCCGTTGACGCTCTTGGCGGTGTCGGTCAGGCCACCCAGGCCCCGCTTGATCGAATCGAAAGCGGTCTTGGTCTGGTCGACGGCACTGATCAGGATTTGGGCACGATTGCTTGCCATCAGACTTTGTCCAGTTCTTGTTGAATCGCCCGCGCCAAGGCAGGTAGTGCGCGTTGCACGCCACCCGCCAGATTCAGTCGTCGTTTGAGATCGACGCGCTTGACCAGCACGGCGATGGGAATCTCCTGGCCACGCTTGATCTGCTTGGCCCCGGTACGACCACGCTCGGCACGCTTGAAGCGGCCAAGCTGCCCGGCGTTCTCTTTGATGTTCTCGGCCATCAGCAGCACGCGACCGTTCTTCTCGATAAAGAAGGCATTGCCCGAACGCATCAGGCCATCGATGACCGCATTGAAACGCTTGGGGCCGAT
>JAIEOJ010000098.1 GCA_019750575.1 Rhodocyclaceae bacterium
CAGTCGCGGATCGGACAGTTGATGGGCGGATGCGCCGGGGTGATGGCGAGTGGAACCAGAACGCGCTGCATGACGGCCAGACAGAAATGACTCAGTCGTTCAAGACCTCAAGCGTGGCCGAATAGGCGGCACGACGCGGCGTCGGCGCGGGCGGCGCCCCTGCGCTGCGTGCCGGCCAGCTGACGTTGAGCCAGTACATGCCGGCCGCCGGCCACTTGACCGAGAACTCGCCCTGGGCGTCCGTGGTCACCGCGATTTCGTTGAGCACGCCGCGGTAGCGCACGCCACCGGGCACGATGCCGAGCAGATGATTGCCGAGCGGCTTGCCATCAATCACGAGACGGAAGCGGGCGGTTTCGCCAGCCAGCAGTGCATTCGGATGCGTCAGCGGGACAAGTTCAATGCCAACATTGCTCAACTGCTTGGGCGCAATTTCACTGGGCTGGCTCACCGTCACGAAGGTTTCCTGACGGGCATGCGTACGCGTGATGTTCACATCCTTGGCGTCAGCCGGCATTTGCTTGCTCAGTTCCTGTTCGGTACCACGGAAGCGCTTCGTGTCGTTGCCCACCTTGTACGAGGCCGTCACGCCTTCACGGATGAGGCTGACGCGATAAGTGCCGACCTGGGTCAGGTTGAGATCAAAGCTGCTGCGCAAGCGGCCCGAAAAAACATTCTCCGGCTTGAGCGGCTTGCCGTCCGGCGCCGTGATTTCAAGGCCGTCGAGCTTTTGCGCAAGGTGATCGAAGTAGAACAGATCCTCGGATACGGCGGCATCCACCGTGACCCAGCCGGACTTGTCGTCGATCATGGTGGTGGAGGGCAGCAGCCAGCTGCGGTGTGCCTGGGCAGAAAGCGGCAGCAGCGCAGCCAGCAGGGTCAGCATCAACGGCCGGGCAAAGGTGTTTTTCATCTCGGATTCCCTCAGGGCTTGAGTTGTACGGAAACGGCGCCCAGCTCTTCCTTGCCCTGGGCAGAAAGCGTCTGTGCCGACCTGGGCGGCCAGGCGAACGGCACCTTGACCACTTCACGGCCACCGGCCTCGCGCGAGGCCTCGACCACCAGCTGGTATTCACCCGCCGGCAGCGCCGCCAGCGGCGTCCTGCCCGGCGTGAAGCCGAAGCTGTGCTCGCCCGGCGCGCGGGTGGCACCGCTGACCCCATCCACCGGCATCTGCAGATCGCGGCCACTCTTGCGCCACCACTGGCGCATGTCCTTCAGCCACTTCTCGCCGGCCTTGTTCTGCTTCTTGATGTCGTAGAGCACGGCCAGATTGGCGACAAAGCTCTGATCCGGCTTTTCCAGCCACATCGCGATATAGGGCTTGTGATACTCCGCCACCTTGAGCTGGGGAATATCGAGCTTGACGCCAAGCTCGGCTGCCGTCGCAGCGGAACCGAGCAGCGGCAGGCCGAACACGAAGGAGTAGCGCAGTTTCATGGATTGCCTTCGAAAGGTTAGTGAACGAAAAGAAGCACCAGCAAGGCCGGCATCAGCATGCCCAGCCCGACCATGGGCCAGGTCAGCGGCCGACTGACCGCGTGGAATTTGAGAATCAGCAGCCCGGTAATCGAGAACAGCAGACACAGCACCGCGAACAAATCGATGAACCAGCTCCAAGCCAGCCCGGTATGGCGGCCCTTGTGCAGGTCATTCAGATAGGAAATCCAGCCGCGGTCGGTAATCTCGTATTCGGCTGCGCCGCTGCCGAGATCGACGCGCAGCCAGGCATCGCCGCCGGGACGCGGCAGGGGAAGATAGAGCTCATCCGGCGCCCACTCCGCTGCGGGGCTGGCGGCATCGATGTGCCAGGTGCGCTGCAGCCAGGCTGAAAACGCCGGCGGCAGGTCCGGCGCGCCCCCCTCGGCGGCCGCACGCAACTCGCGCAAGGCTGCGGGGGGTACTTCGGCATGCAGGGTACTGATCCGGGGCGCGGCCTCGATCTGCGCGGCGTGATTGAGGGTGATGCCGGTAACGCTGAACAGCAGCATGCCCATCAGGCATAGCGCGGAGCTGATCCAGTGCCACAGATGCAGGGTTTTCAGCCAGCCGGCACGCTGGGATACCGTGGCTGTTGCAGTAGTCGTTTCGGACATGCGAGCTTGACTATTCAGGCCCGATAGCCGCACGGCACCGGGAACGGAAACATGACCGCCCGGGCACGGGGCCGCGGCGCAGATCGGCAAATAGAAATCGTTCTCATTATGACATGAAACGATCCGAATTCAGGCCGCTGC
>JAIEOJ010000264.1 GCA_019750575.1 Rhodocyclaceae bacterium
GACGGCGTGCTGCAGTCCATACGCGAGCTGAAGCAGATGGGCGTGCGCATTGCCATCGACGACTTCGGCACCGGCTATTCCAGCCTCGCCTATCTGAAACGCTTCTCCGTCGATGTACTCAAGATCGACCAGTCCTTCACGCGCGGCATCGTCGACAACGAGGACGATCTGGCCATCGTCAACGCCATCATCCAGATGGCGCACAGCCTCGGCCTCAACACCATCGCCGAAGGCGTGGAAACGCAGGCGAGCAGCGAGCTGCTCGAACGCTACGGCTGCAACGAGGGTCAGGGTTATCTGTTTGCCCGCCCCATGCCGGCGGCCGAATTCGCCGACTACCTGCGCCGCGAGCTCAACGCGGCGGCCTGAGAAACGTATCTACGCTCCCGCCCGTGATCGCAGCGCCTCATGGGCGACAAGCTGCGCATTGCCGAAGCGGCTCGAAAATAAAAAAGGGCGCCCGCAGGCGCCCTTTCCGGTTCAGGCCTTTGCGCCTCAGCCCACCCACTTGCGGGCCGACTTGAACATCGTCATCCAGGGCGAATCCTCGCCCCAGCCGGCCGGATGCCAGGACATCTGCAGGGTGCGGAAGACTCGCTCCGGGTGCGGCATCATGATGGTGAAGCGACCGTCATGCGTGGTCACACCGGTAATGCCGTCGGGCGAACCGTTCGGGTTGAAGGGATAGCTCGTCGCCACCTTGCCGTGGTTGTCGACATAGCGCAGCGCCTGGAGTGCCTTGGCTTGCGCGCCGTCCTTGAACACCGCCCGGCCTTCGCCGTGCGACACCACAACCGGCAGGCGCGAACCGGCCATGTCCTTGAGGAAGATGGACGGCGACTGCAGCACTTCGGTCATGACGAAGCGCGCCTCGAACTGCTCGCTGCGATTGCGATGGAAAGTCGGCCAGTGCTCGGCGCCGGGGATGATGGAAGCGAGGTTGCTCATCATCTGGCAGCCGTTGCAGACGCCCAGCGCAAAGGTGTCGGCGCGCCAGAAGAAATCCTCGAACTCGTCGCGCAGGCGGTCGTTGAAGAGGATGGACTTGGCCCAGCCCTGCCCCGCGCCCAGCACGTCGCCGTAGCTGAAGCCGCCGCAGGCCGCGAAGCCCTTGAAGTCGGACAGATGCTGGCGACCGCTCTGCAGGTCGGACATGTGCACATCGTAGGGCTCGAAACCGGCGCGCTCGAAGGCGGCGGCCATTTCCACCTGACCGTTCACACCCTGCTCGCGCAGGATGGCGACGCGCGGACGCGAGCCGACCACGGCCGGCGCCTTGGCGGCGCCGTTTACATCGACGGCGGCGCCCAGGGCGGCGCTCAGTTCGGCGCGCTCCTGCGGCGTGAAGTCGCTGTTCTCGGCCACCGGCAGATTGGGGCGACGCGGCAGCTTGAGCGGCGCGTTCGGATCGAAGGTCAGATGCGCGGACAGGCCCGGGTTCTTCGCATCCAGCAGCGCATCGAATTCTTCCTTCGCGCTGGCGGCATCGTCGCGCAGGCTGGCGATGCGGTAGCTGGTCTCGCTCCAGGCGCGCTGCAGATCGACGCGCTTGGCGGTGAAGACGGAGGCCGCATTGCGCCAGACACGCACTTCATCGGCGTCGTTCAGGGTGCCGATGACATGGCTGACGGCACCGAGGCCGGCGGCGCGCAGTTGCTCCATGACGGCGGCGCGATCGTCGCGGCGGATCTGCACCACGGCGCCGAGTTCCTCGTTGAACAGCACCTCGAGCAGCTTGTCGTTGATGCGGCCCGGCAGCGACTTGCCGTCGCGCTCCTGGCCGTCGACGTCGTTGCCGAGCGCGTCGTAGCACAGCGAATCCAGATTCAGCGACACGCCGGTGTGGCCGGCGAAAGCCATTTCGCAGACGGTGGCGAACAGGCCACCGTCGCCGCGGTCATGGTAGGCAAGCAGCTGGGGACGCAGCGCCTGGATGGCATTGAAGAAGTTGCGCAGCAGGGTGGCGTCGGCATCCGGCACCACATTGCCGCTGACGCCCCAGGCCTGGGCCAGGGCCGAGCCGCCGAGGCGGTTCTGGCCGGCGCCGAGATCGATCAGGATCAGTTCGGTTTCGCCGGCATCGGTGACGAGCTGCGGCGTCAGGGTCTTGCGCACATCGCCGACCGGCGCGAAAGCCGAGATGATGACCGACATGGGCGCGATCACCTGCTTGCTCTCGCCGTTTTCAGACCAGCTGGTCTTCATGCTCAGCGAATCCTTGCCGACCGGAATCGACAG
>JAIEOJ010000248.1 GCA_019750575.1 Rhodocyclaceae bacterium
GCCTAGTAGCCCCAATCCTCATGCCGGATTGGCAAGCGGTTCAACTTGTCCCTGTAATGCCGCCACTTCGGCATGAATATGTCCATCGCCGCAATAAAGCGCGCATTGTGGCTGCACTTGCGCGGCTTTGCCCGGCACCGAGGGCTATGCCCGCCGCAAGACGGGTTTCGCTATTCGCGAATTGCGAATGCTGACGTAAAATGAAGCAGAATATCTTGACAGGCATTTGTTTGTTATGTAGTTTCGTGTTTCGCGAAACGCGAAAGCCTTTGATCTCCTCCCCGATTAGCGGATGTCTGCCATGGCCAAGCTCCCCAACCGTCAGCCGGTATTGAAGCCGCAGGATTTTTATCTCCTGCTGGCGCTGGCCGCGCTGGGTGAACAAGGCGATCAGGGCACCACCTATCCGGAGCTTGCCGAGTATTCCGGGCTTTCCATGTCCGAGGTGCATGGTGCGCTCAAGCGTGCCGAGGCGGCTCGACTGTTGTTCTTCGATGCCAAGCGCCCGCGCATCTTGTTGCCGGCGTTCAAGGAGTTCCTGTTCCACGGTGCCAAGTACGTATTCCCGGCTGTGCGCGGCAGTATGGTGGCTGGTGTGCCCACGGCACATGCCGCGCCGCCGCTGGATACGCACATTGCCCCGTCGGCTGACCCGGCCCCGGTGTGGCCAGCGATTGAAGGCACGGTGCGCGGCGTGGCCTTGATCCCTCTCTACCCCTCTGCCCCCGCAGCAGCGCTGCGCAGCCCGGCGCTGTATGAAAACCTGGCCTTATTCGATGCCCTGCGTGCCGGCAATGTGCGCGAACGCACGCTGGCACAAAAGCTGTTTGAGGATCGCCTGTGAATGCCACTGACCCCAATGTGCAGAGTGTGGAGTTGGTGGCGCATGCGCTAGGCAAGCTATGCGACGAGCTGGTACTGGTCGGTGGTTGCGCGGCCAGTTTGTTGATGGATACACCCACCGCGCCACCGCCACGGGTGACTTACGATGTGGACTTGCTGGCCGTGGTGACGGCTTTGCACAACTACCATGCGCTGGAAGAAAAACTCGCGCAGCGCGGCTTCACGCGCGATATGTCGCCCGAGGCGCCCATCTGCCGCTGGCGCATCGGCGAGGTAGTGGTGGATTTGATGCCGACGGATGAAAGCGTATTGGGGTTTTCCAACCGCTGGTATCCACACGCGGCAGCAACAGCGGTGCAGATGGCCCTGTCCAGCGGAAACGTGATTCGCTTGATCACTGCGCCGGCTTTTCTGGCCACCAAGTTCGAGGCCTTTCAGACGCGAGGAAAATCCGATTTGGTACTCAGCCATGACTTTGAAGACATCATCAATGTGCTGGAAGGCAGGGCGGCGATTGTGAACGAGATTGCATCAAGTGCGCCGGAGTTGCGCGACTATCTGGCAGCACAGTTTGCCCGCGTTAGCCAGCGCGAAGATTTTGCGAACATATTGCCGGGGCTCGTAGCCTATGACACGCTGTATGTGCAGCGGGTGGCGGCGGTGAGCGAAAGAATCGCAGCCATTGTTAGCTTGGCCGCCAAGGGTGCCACGTGAATAGGTAAGCCTGCACTGAGTCTGGCGGGTAGGCAGTCAGGGGTTTTATCAGGTTTTATCCCGGCGCGGATAATTCGTCGCATTTCCCCATAGCTCTCCTGCCAATTCCAGATAGCCGGAATTTCATTTCAAGATGCTAGTGCCGGTGAAAATTAACAACCCATTGTAAAAAAACATATTTCTTCTTTTGAGTTCAATTGTTTCTTACTTTCAATTCCAGAAAGTCATGCCCGCTCCCCAATTAATCACCATCTCCTGCGCTTGCTGAATCCGAGTTTCACGTCGCCTTTGCTCGAGGTGCTGATGGACCTTGAGCATTTGCGCCGGCTGGCTGGTGCCTGGGGATGCACTCAACAAGTCCGTTCGCACTGAGCTTGTCGAAGTGCGGCGACTGAGCCACAAGGGCTTCGACTGGCTCAGCCTGAACGGCAATGACGGGTTCAGCCTTGTCCTAGCCCAGTTTCTTCTGCCAGAACAGCGCCTTGCCCATCTCGGGTTTGAGTTCGTAGCCGGCGTAGCCGAGTGAGGCGTAGGCGGCCTGGGCCTTGGTATTGCCTTCGAGCACTTCCAGGGTGAGCTTGCAGCAGCCGAGTTCGCGTGCCAGTTCCTCGGCGGCCTGCATCAACTGTTTGCCTATGCCACGGCCGCGTTCTGCTGCGGTGACGACCACATCGTGGATGTTGAGCAGGGGCTGGCAGGCGAA
>JAIEOJ010000057.1 GCA_019750575.1 Rhodocyclaceae bacterium
GCATTGTCCAGCGTGTCGGAGAAGAACTGGAAATTACCCTTGCCTAGGCTCTTGGCGTGGTACATGGCGAGGTCGGCATGATGCATCAGTACGGCGGCGGCATCGCCGTCGTCGGGCAGCATGGCGATACCGATGGAAAACCCGATGTGTGCATTCGCCTCGATGCCCATGAGGAAGGGCTTGGCCGCCTCGCGTACCAGGCTTTCGGCGACATGGGCGGCGTCAGCCGGGTTGGAGGTGTTCACCAGTATCGCGCCGAATTCGTCGCCGCCGAGGCGGGCAACCACGTCGGCAGCACGCAGCGAATAGGTGATGCGCCGGCCGATTTCCTGCAGCACCTGATCGCCGCTGGCATGCCCGAAGCGGTCGTTGATCTTCTTGAAGCCGTCCACATCGATGAAGAGCAGGGCGGAGCCGCCGCCATCGCGGCGATGGCGCAGCACGGTCTGCTCGATGGCGAGCTCGAAGGCATAGCGGTTGGACAGGCCGGTGACGCGGTCGTACAAGGCGAGCAGGTGCAGGTCGTGTTCGGCCTGCTGCATGCGCTTGCGCAGGCCGCCGGTGGCAATGATGCCGAGCAGCGTGGCCACGCCGAGCATGCCCAGCATGCTGGCGATGAAGTACAGCATGCTGTTGTAGATGCCTTCCAGCGTGGCGATCACGGTCAGCGTGCCGATATCGGGCACGCCGCTGTAGGCCACGGGCACCGTGACGCTCAGATGGCCGCTGCTGAAGTGATGACCGAGGGCCGGCGTCATGTCCGGCAGCATGTGGTTTTTTTCTCGGTCGTAACGGGCAAACAGCTGGCCTTCGCGGCGGTACAGGCCGGTGCTCAGAACGTGCGGTGCCTTGGCCATGGCGGTGAGCATGTCATTGCCCATCTGCGGGTCGCCTGCCGCCAGCGCGATCGAGACATTGGCCCCGACCAGGGTGGCCTGCATTTCCACGGCCTTGAGCAGGCTGCGCCTTTCCTCCAGCCAGCGTTCACCGATCAGCAGGAAGAAGGCGATCAGCAGGGCGAACACCACCACCAGCGCAGTGCCGGTCGGGAAAAGGCTGAGTAGCCTGTGGCGTGAGGTTCGGGCCGGCTGCATGGGGATGCGGGAGTGATGGGACGGCGTGGTTGCCTGTCGATTAGCGCTTCAGGGGCGAGGAGGCCGATGCCGTAGATGCAAAATATGGCAAATATGATGCATTTTAGCCGATAGTAAGTAACTAGTCAGCGTCGTCCTATCAGCATGACGCCGCCGGCCACCAGCACCATGCCGCCGAGTTGTTCAATCGAAACAGGTTCATGCAGCAGCCACCAGCCGAGCAGGATGGTGATCAGCGGGCCGGTCGAGCCGATCAGGGCGCTGCTGGGCGCGCCGATGCGGCGGATGGCCGAGGACAGGGCAAAGACCGGAATGATGGTGGAAAACAGGGCCATGCAAAGGGCCAGCAGGTGTGTCTGCAGGGGCTGGGCCAGCGCCGCTACCCGGGTGACGGCAAGGAAATGGCCGAGCATGATGGCAGTGGACACCAGCATGGCCAGCGCCGTGAAACGCTGCGCACCAACCTGCGCGATCATGGGGCCGGTGCCGAGCAGGTAGAGCGCATAGCTGACCGCCGAGGCGAACACAAAGCCGCAACCGATCCAGATCGCATGGTCATCGGCGGCGAAATTGAGGTCGTGCATGAAGGCTGCGCCTATGCCGAGATAGCAGATGGCACAGGCGGCGAGCTTTCTGCCGGTGAGCTTCTCGCCGAAGAAGGCGGCGCTGAGCAGCAGGGTCAGGGTGGGGTAGACTGCCAGCACGAGGCGTTCCAGTCCGGCGCTGATGTATTGCAGGCCGATGAAGTCGAACAGGCTGGCGCCATAGTAGCCGAGCATGCCCAGCAGGGTGACGATGGCCCATTGCCGCGCCGTCAGCGGTGTTCTGTTTTGGGCTTCGCGCCAGGCAATCCAGGCAAACACGGGCAGCGAGTACAGCATGCGCAGCGCAAGCAGGGTCAGCGCACTCAGCTCGATGTGCGTGGGCACGGCATAGGCGAGCTTGACCAGAATGGCCTTGAAGGAAAAGCCGACAGCGGCCACCAGGGCCAGCACAAAGCCCAGCGATCTTTTCCGGGTGTCCGCCTGCGCGGCAACGCGGCTCAGCGCCGCCGCCCGCCAAGAATGGAGCCGAGCACGCCACGCACGATTTCGCGGCCCAGCTGTGAGCCGATGGAGCGCGCCGCGCTCTTGACGGCGGCTTCCGCGGCGCTCTGGCGCCGACCGCTGCCGCCGCCGAAGATGTCGCCCAGCAC
>JAIEOJ010000145.1 GCA_019750575.1 Rhodocyclaceae bacterium
GCTGACCGACCAGCAGGCCGCCTACATCGGCGTGCCCAAGGAAGGCCCGTACAAGACCGATCACTACCGCTATTGATCGGAGGCCTCATGCCCGTTCGGGCTGAGCTGTGACCGCAGGGAATCCCCCTGCGGGATCGAAGCCGTAACAAGCGTAGTATCCGTTCGGTGTTGGGCCATGTTGACGCCTTGCCGTAATGGCGGCTTCGACAGGCTCGGCCCGAACGGCTTTGCGCACTGAAATCAGGAGGGCACCATGAGTCTCTTGCTAGTCTGGGTCATCAATGCGGTAGCGCTGCTCGGCGTCGCCTATTTCATGCCATCGATTCATGTCGCCTCATTCTGGTCGGCGCTGATTGCAGCGCTGGTACTGGGTCTGGTGAACACCCTGATCCGGCCGGTGCTGGTGATCCTGACCCTGCCCGTGACCTTGCTGACGCTGGGCGTGTTCATCCTCGTCATCAACGCATTGCTGTTCTGGTTTGTCGGTTCCATCCTGCAGGGCTTCCAGGTGGCGAGCTTCGGCTCGGCCTTCTTCGGCGCGCTGCTCTACAGCATCATCTCCTGTCTCTTGTCCTGGCTGCTGTTGCCGGGCGGAAAATAAGAACATGTCCCACAATCTGTCGATCGAATTCTTCCCGCCGCAAACCCCGGAGGGCGCCGCCAAGCTGCGCGCGACCACCGAGCGACTGGCTGTCCTTCAGCCGGAATTCTTTTCCGTGACCTACGGTGCCGGCGGATCCACCCAGGAGCGCACCTTCGCCACCGTGCGCGAAATTGCCGCGGCCGGTCACCAGGCCGCGCCGCATCTGTCCTGCATCGGTTCGACGCGCGAGAAGATCCGCGCGATTCTCGATGATTTTGCCGCCACCGGCGTGCAGCGCATCGTCGCCCTGCGCGGCGATCTGCCCTCGGGCACCGGTGATCCGGGTGAATTTCGCTACGCCAACGAGTTGGTTGATTTCATTCGCGCCGAAACCGGCGACCGTTTCCGCATCGAGGTGGCTGCCTATCCCGAATGGCATCCTCAGGCGCGCTCGCCCGAGGACGATCTGAATGCCTTCGTGCGCAAGGTCGAGGCCGGCGCTGATTCGGCCATCACGCAGTACTTCTACAATCCGGACGCCTATTTCCATTTCGTCGATGCGGCGCAGGCGCGCGGCGTCGATATTCCCATCGTGCCGGGCATCATGCCGATCAACAGCTTCTCCAAGCTGGCGCGTTTTTCCGACAGTTGTGGCGCGGAAATTCCGCGCTGGATGAGAAAACGCTTTGAAGCATTGGGGGACGATGCTGCGGCAGTCAAGGCGCTGGGTCTGGATATCGTCACCGACCTGTGCGAGACGCTGCTCGACGGCGGTGCACCCGGCCTGCATTTCTACTCGATGAATCAGGCCGATCTGACGCTGGAGATTGCCGCTCGCCTCGGTCTCGGCGACTAGGCGGTTTTCTCGGCCGGGGGCAGCAGGCTGGCCAGCTGCTCCAGGCGCATCGGATGACCGATGCAATACCCCTGCAGCAGGTCGCAGCCGTTGCTGCGCAGGCAACGCGCCTGCGCTTCTGTTTCCACACCTTCCGCGACCACGCGCAGACCCAGCGCGTGGGCCATGCTGACGATGCCGGTCACGATGGTCATGCTGTTGCTGTTATGCGGCAGATCCTGGACAAAGCTCTGGTCGATCTTGAGCTTGGATACCGGCAGTCTGGCGAGATAGCTCAGTGATGAATAGCCGGTACCGAAGTCGTCGATGGCGATCCTGACACCGCTGGTGCTGAGGTCCGCCATGATCTGGCGATACTCGTCCAGCTTGTCCATGAGCACGCTTTCGGTCAGCTCGATCTCGATATCCGCGGGCGTGAGGCCTGCTGCCGTGAGGGTGCGCACCATGTCCTGCGCGTAGCTGCGACGGAGGAACTGGCGCCCCGACAGGTTGATGGCGACCACCGGCACCTGCAGACCGCGCTGACGCAGGCTGTTCACGTCTGCACAGACCTGATGGAGCACGAGGTCACCGATATCGCTGATCAGTCCGGATTCCTCGGCGACCGGGATGAATTCAGCCGGCGTGACGACGGTGCCGTCCGGGCGTATCCAGCGCACCAGGGCTTCCATGCCCACCGGCACACCGCCGACTTCGGCGGTCTGTGGCTGGTAGACCAGGGAGAGCTCGTTGTTGCGGATGGCGCGGCGCAGACCTTCCTCGATTTCGAGACGGCGCCGCACGGCATTGTCCAGCGTGTCGGAGAAGAACTGGAAATTACCCTTGCCTAGGCTCTTGGCGTGGTACATGGCGAGGTCGGC
>JAIEOJ010000235.1 GCA_019750575.1 Rhodocyclaceae bacterium
AGGCTGTCCTTCTTGCGCCAGCCGTCGATCTCCTTCCACCAGGCGGCGAGCGCCTTGGCTTCGACCTTGCCGTCGGAAGCCTTGAGCTGGGTGATGAGCTCGTCCAGCACTTCATTGAGGTTGCCGACGATGGGCACATCCACCTTGACGCGCTTGGCGATCGAGGAGGGGTCGATATCGACGTGAATGATCTTGCGCGGCACCGAGCCGTAGTCCTCGGGATTGCCGATGACGCGGTCATCGAAGCGCGCGCCAATGGCGAGAACGACGTCGGCATACTGCATGGCCATGTTGGCCTCGTAGGTGCCGTGCATGCCGAGCATGCCGAGGTTCTGCTTGTCGGTGGCCGGGAAGCCGCCCAGACCCATGAGGGTGTTGGTGACCGGCACTTCCAGCATCTTGGCCAGCTTGGTCAGGCGATCCGAGGTGTTCGACAGGATGATGCCGCCGCCCGCGTAAATCAGCGGCCGCTTGGCTTCCAGCAGCAGCTGGACGGCCTTCTTGATCTGGCCGCTGTGACCCTTGGTGGCAGGGTTGTAGGAGCGGATCGAGACCGTCTTGGGGTATTCGTACTCGCACTTGTCGACACCCAGGTCCTTGGGGATGTCGACCAGCACCGGGCCGGGACGGCCGGTCTGCGCGATGAAGAAAGCCTTCTTGATGGTAGGCGCCAGATCCTTGACGTCCTTGACCAGGAAGTTGTGCTTGACGCAGGGCCGGGTGATGCCGACCGTGTCGCACTCCTGGAAGGCATCCTGACCGATCATGTGGGTCGGCGCCTGGCCGGAGATCACCACCATGGGGATGGAGTCGGTGTAGGCGGTGGCAATGCCGGTGACGGCATTGGTGACGCCCGGGCCCGAGGTGACCATGCACACGCCCACCTTGTGCGAGGAACGCGAGTAGGCATCGGCCGCATGGACGGCTGCCTGCTCGTGACGCACCAGGATGTGCTTGATCTTGTCCTGCTTGAACAACTCATCATAGATGTGCAGGACCGAGCCGCCAGGATAGCCGAATATGATTTCGACCTTTTCTTCCTGCAGGCACCTGATTACAATTTCCGCGCCAGTCAATACCATTACGAATCCGCCTTAAAGGGGTGTGTGTTACGGGGAAAACCCGTAACCTTAATACCGAGAGCCCCTTCAGGTCAAGTTTCAGACCGTATTTTTCTCGGTTTTCCCCATAGCAAACAAGGACATTTCCTCTGGCTTCACGCACGCAACTGTCGGACTTCCTGGCCGAAGTCGAACGACGCGCCTACAAACAGGCGCTCTATGCCGTGCGCAACGAGGAGTCGGCGCTCGACATTGTTCAGGATGCCATGATGAAACTGGCCGAAAAATACGGTGACCGGCCGGCAGAGGAGTTCCCGATGCTGTTCCAGCGTATCCTGCAGAACACCATCCGCGACTTTTACCGGCGCAGCAAGGTGCGCTCGCTGTGGACCACGGTGCTGTCGGCCCTGGCCCCCAGCGACGACGAGGATGCCGACCCGCTGGAAACCATCGATGTCGCCGACCAGTCGCAAACCGGGGCCAACCCGCAGAAACAGCTGGAACAGTCGCAAGTACTTGCTTTGATTGAGAAAGAGATAGAAAAACTACCACCACGTCAACGCGAAGCCTTCCTCATGCGTTACTGGGAGGACATGGATATTGCCGAGACGGCGTTGGCCATGGGATGTTCGGAGGGTAGCGTCAAGACCCACTGCTCCCGGGCGACGCATGCATTGGCAAGTGCCCTAGCGGCACGGGGGATAAAGTTATGAACGAAGAACTGCAATTTGCACACAAGATCCGTCACGCGTTGTACCAAGGCACCGACTCGCTCGATGCCGGGGTCGCAGCGCGCCTGCACGCGGCCCGCACCGCCGCCCTGGCCCACCAGCGCCAGCCGACAGCCATGCTCAGCCTGGCCGGCATCGGCCACGCCACTGCAGACTTCTTCCGCAGCAGCTTTGCCCCTACCGTGCTAGCCTTCGCCCTGGTTATCGGTGCTGCCGGCGCCCTGTATCTTGATGACATGATGCAGAACAGCGAAACCGAAGAAATCGACAGCGCCCTGCTCGCCGACGAGCTGCCCCTCAACGCCTACCTGGACGACGGTTTTCAAGCATGGGTCGATTCCGCATCGCCATCCTCGGACTGACAGCCGCACTGCTCGTCACCCCGGTTTCCGCTTTTGAACTTCCCACGCTCAGACAGCCCGACTGGCAGGAACTGAGCCTCCAGCAGAAGCAGATTCTTGCCCCGCTCAGCGACGAGTGGAATCGCATGGACGATGATCGCCGCCGCAA
>JAIEOJ010000090.1 GCA_019750575.1 Rhodocyclaceae bacterium
ACGAATGCACGAATCTCCTCGCGCTTGCCGACGCCGAGATAGCCGGTTCTGTCGAAACCGGTGCGCTTCTGGATGAAAGTGTGCACGACCTCAAACCCGAGTGTCTTCGCAAGCTCGCGCAACTCCATCAGGGATGACTCAAACTCAAGCTCGCTGACGTTCGGGAGTTGTACGGCCGCGATGATGCCGCGTTTCATTTTTTGTTCTTCAAGGGGCATTCCTGGGGGTTCTCGTGATCAGGCAAAGTCGGAGTGTAACTGCCTATGGGGGTGAGCCCTCAGCCCATTACTGTCTCGGCCTGAGTTCGGCCCTTTGATTCAAGCCGGCTTCTTGTCTGATTATTCCGTTGATTGTTGGTTAATGCATTGATGATGAGGTTACGCAGGTGGTATTCCGGTAGCAAAGAAGGTTTGCGTGTTTTGTAAGGTATATATTTTTCAAATCCGCTAAAGTACCCAGGCGCGGCGACTTCAGTGCCGCATATCTTTCGGAGCGCTTGGTTTTGGGTATGGATGTCAGCGTGTATTTGCGGCGGGCTGCATTTGCGGCAGCACTGGTTGCCGTGGGGGCCGGATTGCGTGTCTGGCCGCTGGATGCGCTCGGCGACCGCCTCACCTACGTCACCTATTACCCAGCTGTCATGGGCGCGGCCTTGTACGGCGGCGCCTTTGGCGGCGGTATTGCCACCCTGCTGGTGGCCTTGCTCGTGTTCTTCTGGACGCCGCAGGGGCATGACCTGATGCGCGACGATGTCGATCTGCTGGGCATGGCGACCTTTCTGGTCAATGGCGCAATGATTTGCGTGGTCGGGGAGATCCTGCAGCGCACCCGGCGGCGCATGGCCGAGGCGCTGGCGCTGGCGCACCGCTTTGGCGAAGCATTGGACCAGATTCCGACCTACATCTACATGAAGGACAGGGAGCGTCGTTACGTGTATGCCAACCGCCCCACGCTGGAACTGTTCGGGCGCACCGAGAAAACGCTCAAGGGCGCGCAGGATACGGAGTTCTTTCCGCCGGAAACCGTGAGCTGGCTCAAGGCCATCGATACGCGGGTGCTGGATACCGGTGCGAATACTGCGGAAGAGGTTGTTTCCACAGGGCCCAATGGCGAGCGCCGTGTGTTCTGGGAAATCAAGACGCCCATCTACGACAGCGAAGACCCGGGCAAGATATGGGGCCTGTGCGGCATTTCCACCGACATTACCGAGCGCGAGCAGCGCGAGGCGCGGATCGAGGAGTCGGAAGCGCGTTTCCGCGCCACCTTCGACGAGGCGGCGATCGGCATGGCACTGGTGGGCAAGGATGGCAGTTTCGTGCGCGCCAACGCCGCCTTGTGCAAGCTGCTCGGCTATGCCGAAGACGAGCTGAAAGCGAAGACCTTCCAGGACCTGACCCATCCCGATGATCTGGAGGCCGACCTCGGCCTGCTCGCCGAGGTGATTGCGGGCAAACGCGCCAGCTACCAGATGGAGAAGCGCTATTTCCGCAAGAACGGTGATGTCATCTGGGTGCTGCTGAGCGTTGCCACGGTGCGCGATGCCGCCGGCGAGGTGCGTTACTTCATCTCGCAAATCCAGGACGTCAGCGAGCGCAGGCAGATGCTGGAGCGGCTCAGGGAGCAGGCCAACCTCGACTATCTGACCGGCCTGCACAGCCGTCGTTATTTCATCGAGCGTGGCGCGCAGGAGCTGGCCCGCGCCATCCGCCATGACAAGCCCCTGTCGCTGCTCATGATCGATATCGACGAGTTCAAGCAGATCAACGATACGCGCGGTCATCGCAGCGGCGATCAGGTGCTGCGCCACCTCGGCCGCATGCTCGGCGAATCGCTGCGCAGCATCGACCTGTGCGGCCGTCTCGGCGGCGAGGAGTTCGCGGTGCTGCTGCCTGAAACGGAGGCGAACAGCGCGGCCGAGATTGCCGAACGCCTGCGTGCAAGCGTGGCTGCGGCCTCGGTCGTGCCGGAAGACGGCCCCGCGATGCGCTACACCATCTCGATCGGTGTTACCACGCTGGCGCACAAGGAGGTCAATATCGATACCCTGCTCGGTCTGGCCGACCAGGCGCTGTACCAGGCCAAGCGCAGCGGCCGTAACCGGGTTTGCCTTGCGCCCGAGTCCTGAGCGGCGTGTGTGCCCGCGCGCTGATCCAATCCTCGGGCAGGGCGTGTGCAGAGGATGAAATTTACGCGGTGTTGTATTTGCCCTGCAGTCATGCCCGGAAGCGTGATGCCGCGCGAATCGCCGTATAATCCGGCCGCATCACACTGCGATGCGGCTTGTCTTCATCGCCGAAAACCGCCGA
>JAIEOJ010000324.1 GCA_019750575.1 Rhodocyclaceae bacterium
GCCATGGGCGTGGACAGTGAGGTCGCGCGCGGGGCGGTACGTATCAGCCTCGGTGCTGCAACGACGCAGCAGCAGGTGAAGGATTTTCTCGTCGCTTTGGACGGGATGGTGGTGCAACTGAAGGGGCTGACCGCCCTGGCAACATAGAAACTGATTGAAAGACTGATTTAGGCGAGAAGCCGCAGGAGAACAAATAAATGAAACTACCCATCTACCTGGACTACTCGGCAACGACACCGGTTGATCCGCGCGTCGCCGAGAAGATGATTCCCTACCTGACCACGATGTTCGGCAACCCGGCATCGCGTTCTCACGCTTTCGGCTGGGATGCCGAAAAGGCGGTGGAAGAGGCGCGCCAGCACGTTGCCGAGCTGGTCGGTGCCGATCCCAAGGACATCATCTTCACGTCCGGCGCGACCGAATCGAACAACCTCGCCATCAAGGGCGCCGCACAGTTCTACGCGGGCACCAAGGGCAAGCACATCATCACCGTCTCGACCGAGCACAAGGCCGTGCTCGACCCCTTCCGCGAGCTTGAGCGCGAAGGCTTCGAGGCTACCTATCTCGATCCGCTGCCCAATGGCCTGATCACGCTGGACCAGCTCAAGGCGGCGATTCGCCCCGATACCGTGCTGGTGTCCGTGATGGCCGTGAACAACGAAATCGGCGTGATTCAGCCCATCGCCGAAATCGGCGAGCTGTGCCGCGAAAAGGGCATCATCTTCCACGTCGACGCTGCCCAAGCCACCGGCAAGATGCCCATCGATCTCGAGAAGCTGAAGGTCGACCTGATGTCGTTCTCGGCACACAAGACCTATGGTCCCAAGGGCATCGGCGCGCTGTACGTGCGTCGCAAGCCGCGTATCCGTCTGGAAGCCCAGATGCACGGCGGCGGCCATGAGCGCGGTCTGCGCTCGGGCACCCTGGCCACGCACCAGATCGTCGGCATGGGCGAAGCCTTCCGCATCGCCAAGGAAGAAATGGCGACCGAGAACGAGCGTATCCGCATGCTGCGTGACCGCCTGCTCAAGGGCCTGCAGACCATCGAGGAAACCTACGTCAACGGCGACATGGAACAGCGTGTGCCGCACAACCTGAACATCAGCTTCAACTTCGTCGAAGGCGAATCGCTGATCATGGCGATCAAGGATCTGGCGGTGTCATCCGGTTCGGCCTGTACCTCGGCCAGCCTGGAGCCCTCTTATGTGTTGCGGGCCCTCGGCCGTTCCGACGAACTGGCGCACAGCTCGATCCGCTTCTCCATCGGCCGCTTCACCACCGAGGAAGATGTCGATTACGCCATCAAGCTGTTGCAGGGCAAGATCGACAAGCTGCGAGAACTGTCGCCGCTCTGGGAAATGTTCAAGGACGGCATCGATTTGAATTCGGTGCAGTGGGCAGCACACTAAAGGCTAGGCACCGTTCGGGCTGAGCTTGTCGAAGCCCGGTCGGAGAAACGATTTCTACTGTCTTCACCCTTCGACAGGCTCAGGGTGAGCGGTGAACGAAACAAAGGAGAGTCAAAATGGCATACAGCGAAAAGGTCATCGACCACTACGAAAATCCGCGCAACGTCGGCAGCTTTGCCAAGGACGACACTGAAGTCGGCACCGGCATGGTCGGCGCGCCGGCTTGCGGCGACGTGATGAAGCTGCAGATCAAGGTGAACAAGGAAGGCGTGATCGAAGACGCCAAGTTCAAGACCTATGGCTGCGGTTCGGCCATCGCTTCCAGCTCGCTCGTGACCGAGTGGGTCAAGGGCAAGACCTTGGACGAAGCGCTCGAGATCAAGAACACCAAGATCGCCGAAGAGCTGGCCCTGCCGCCGGTCAAGATCCACTGCTCCATCCTCGCCGAAGACGCGATCAAGGCAGCCGTGGCCGACTACAAGGCCAAGCACGACGCTTAAGCAACACGCAGCATAAGGAGTTCGATATGGCAGTCACACTTTCGGAAAGCGCCGCCAAGCATGTGGCCAACTTCATTGCCAAGCGCGGCAAGGGATACGGCTTGCGTCTGGCGGTGCGTACCTCGGGTTGTTCCGGCATGGCCTACAAGCTGGAATTTGCCGATGCAGCCAACGAAGAGGACATCATCTTCGAGAGCCACGGCATGAAAGTGCTGGTCGATCCGAAGAGCCTGCCTTATATCGACGGCACCGAGCTCGACTACACCAAGGAAGGTCTGAACGAAGGCTTCAAGTTCAACAATCCGAACGTGCAGGACGAGTGCGGCTGCGGCGAGAGCTTCAACGTCAAGAGCTGATTCCGGCGGAAGCGAGCGTGGCTGATTTCGACATGACGCGCGATCATTTCGCGCTGTTCGACCTTGCGCCGGCCTTTGTGCTGGAC
>JAIEOJ010000228.1 GCA_019750575.1 Rhodocyclaceae bacterium
CTGGAGTACGAAGTTATTGGTGAAGCCGCGCGTCACGAAGAAAGCCGAAAAAACTTCGCAACAGAAATAAATGAGTTGCGGGTGATTTTTGGATTGGGGGCTGAATAGAAATGTACGAATCCAGAATCGCAGGAGAACAATAATGGCTTTTCTATCTGAGGCCGCCGTCGAGCAGGCGTTGCTGGATCAGCTGCGAGCTCTCGATTACAGCGTCGAACGCGAGGAGGACATCGGCCCCGATGGACACCGACCGGAGCGCGAAAGTCACGATGAGGTTGTGCTCAAGAAGCGGTTTGAAGACGCCGTCGCGCGTCTGAATCCTGGCCTTCCGTTGGACGCGCGTCAGGATGCCGTGCGGCGGGTGATGCAATCCGAGCTGCCATCGCTGCTAGAAGAGAACCGCCGCCTCCACAAGCTGATGACGGAAGGCGTGGACGTAGAGTATTACGCCGACGACGGCACGCTGACGGCAGGCAAGGTCGCGCTCATCGACTTCGAACACCCAGAGCAGAACGACTGGTTGGCAGTGAGCCAGTTCGTGGTGATCAACGGCCAGAACAACAGGCGGCCCGATGTCGTGGTGTTCGTGAACGGCTTGCCGCTGGGCGTGATCGAGCTGAAAGCGCCGGGCAGCGCCGGGGCGCATCTGCTGGGCGCGTTCAACCAGTTGCAGACCTACAAGAAGCAGATTCCGGCGCTGTTTAACACGAACGCGCTGCTGGTCACCTCGGATGGCATTGCAGCCCGGGTGGGTTCACTCTCGGCAGACCTTGAGCGCTTCATGCCGTGGCGCACCACCGACGGCACGGACGTTGCCCCGAAAGGTGCGCCGGAACTTTCGACACTGATTGAAGGCGTGTTCGAGCATCGCCGCCTGCTCGATCTGCTCAGTCACTTTACGGTCTTCGGTGAAACTGGTTCGGGGCTGGCCAAGATCATCGCGGGCTACCACCAATTCCACGCGGTGCAACACGCGGTCAACAGCACGGTAACGGCGTCCTCGCCGGAGGGCAATCAGCGGGTGGGCGTCATCTGGCACACCCAGGGCTCCGGCAAAAGCCTGCTGATGGCGTTCTACGCCGGGCAACTGGTCAAACACCCGGCAATGGCCAACCCGACGTTGGTGGTGCTGACTGACCGCAACGACCTCGACGACCAGCTCTTCTCGACCTTCTCGATGTGCCGCGACCTGATCCGGCAGACGCCGGTGCAGGCCGAGAGCCGCGAAGATCTTCAGAAGGTCTTGAGTCGGGCATCGGGCGGCGTGATTTTCACGACCTTACAGAAGTTCGGCGAGATTGCGGAGCCACTGACCACGCGCCGCAACGTGGTTGTCATCGCGGATGAAGCGCACCGTAGCCAATACGGCTTCAAAGCCAAGGTGGACGCAAAGACCGGGGAAATCTCCTACGGCTTTGCCAAGTACATGCGCGACGCCCTGCCGAACGCATCCTTCATCGGCTTTACCGGTACGCCCATCGAAGCGGACGACGTCAATACCCCGGCGGTGTTCGGCAACTACATCGATGTCTACGACATCAGCCGCGCGGTCGAGGATGGCGCGACCGTTCCGATTTATTACGAGTCGCGGCTGGCGCGCATCGAACTCGACGAGGAAGAGAAGCCGAAGATTGACGCCGAGGTCAACGAATTGACCGAAGAGGAATCCGAGGCCGACCAGGAGCGCTTCAAGAAGAAGTGGTCAACAGTCGAAGCCTTGGTCGGCAGCGACAAGCGCCTTGCCCTTGTAGCCAGGGATATGGTCGCCCACTTCGAGGATCGCCTAGCAGCCCTCGATGGGAAGGCGATGGTGGTGTGCATGAGCCGCCGTATCTGCGTCAAGCTCTACGACGAGATCGTCAAGCTGCGCCCGGACTGGCACAGCGCCGATGACAACGCGGGAGCGGTCAAGATCGTGATGACGGGCGCAGCGAGCGACCCGCAGGAGTGGCAGCAGCACATCGGCAACAAGGCGCGGCGCGATCTGCTGGCCAAGCGTGCCCGCGATCCCAAAGACCCGCTCAAGCTGGTGATCGTGCGGGACATGTGGCTGACCGGCTTTGACGCACCGTGTATGCACACGATGTACGTTGACAAGCCGATGCAGGGTCACGGACTGATGCAGGCGATTGCGCGCGTGAACCGCGTGTTCCGCGACAAGCCTGCCGGGCTGATCGTGGACTACATCGGCATTGCGCAAAACCTGAAGTCGGCGCTGCAGCAGTACTCGAAGAACGATCAGGAAAACACCGGCGTCGACGAAGCGCAGGCCATCGCGGTGATGATGGAGAAGTACGAGGTCGTGCGGGACATGTACCACGGCTACGACTACGTCTCCGCGATGACAGGCACGCCGC
>JAIEOJ010000185.1 GCA_019750575.1 Rhodocyclaceae bacterium
GCATGCTTGAGGATGGCCGCCTCGGTGTCATTGCCGACATGCGCGGCTTGCGCATCAAGCGACTGCGCCAGCGCAGCCAGGCGTGCCGGCAGCGTGTCCTTGAGTTGTGAAAACAGCACATCGTCAGGCGCATAGACCACCGCCAGCAGCGCCAGCTGAAAGGTCTGCAGCTCCGAATTGAGATCGGTCGCGGCGAGTGCGCCGGGGACGGAGCGCCCGGTCACATCGGCAACACCAGCCGCCATGCTGCGCGCCTGATACTGGGCAAAGCCGCCGATGGCGAGCATGGCGAAGAGGCCGAGACAGAGGAGTAGGAGAATGCGCTGCTTGATGCTCATGATGCCGTGTTTCCAAAAACGCCGGCATTGCACCGGCCACGGCTCAAGTTAAACAGCCTCGTGTTACAGCCTTGTTAAATGTCTCCGGAATGAAATATCAGCGACATTTCGGCCGGGCCCGCCTGCTGCCCCTCGCCGAAACAATACGCTTTACATCAGCGGCCCAGGCTCAATCCGGCTGCAGGATCTTGAGCAGCGGCGAGGCGTAGTCGCGGCGATACAGCACCACCATCACCAGCGTGGTTGCACCGATGAAGAGCCAGGGCTGGATGAACCAGGCCAGGGCGGCGAGGCCGAAGTAGTAGGAGCGCACGCCACGGTTGAACTCGTCGCCGGCCATGGAATTGACCGCTGCCATCTTGTGCGCATAGGTTTCGTAACCGTGGTCGGACGCCAGCACCGCCTTCGCATCCGGCGCACCGCCGATCATGATGGAAAGCAGGTTGAACTCGCGCAGGGCCCAGGTGAACTTGAAGTAGGCAAACACGAAGACGAAGATCAGCAGCACCAGACGCATCTCCCACAGGGCGCGCGCGCTCTGGCGGGCAAAGGGCAGTTCGGAAAACAGTCCGATGGCCTGGTCGAGCGTGCTCCACAACGCCATCAGGCCGGCGATCACGTAGATGGTGGTGTTCGCATAGAAGGACACACTGCTCATCAGATTGCCGATCAGCGAGGAATCGGCAACGCGACTCTCGCGGATCAGCAACTGCCTGGCCCACTTGAGGCGATAGCCGTGCGAAGCGCCGACCAGGGAACGCTGGCCGTGCCGGCCATGGCTGGAAAACCAGTTGTAACCACCCCAGCAGGCTAGAAACCAGCACAGGGCCACGATGTCGATGACGGCGAGCTCGCCAAGGAAGTTCTTCATATCTTGCTGCCCATGTATTTGGCCTGCCACTCTCTCACCGGCATGGGCTTGTCGTAGAGATAGCCCTGATGGATCACCTCGCCGTGCGCATTCAGGAAGTCTGCCTGCTCGCGGGTTTCCACGCCCTCGGCGACGACGCGCAGGCGGAGCGTGCGCGCGACACCCAGGATGGTCTCGACCAGGGCTGCATCACTGGGATCGGTCGGCGCATCCGTGATGAAGCTGCGGTCGATCTTGAGTTCATCGATGGGCAGTCGCTTGAGATAGGAAAGCGAGGAATAGCCGGTGCCGAAGTCATCCAGCGAGAAGTGGATGCCGAGCGTGCGCAGATCGAGCATCTTCTCGATGACCGCGCCCATGTTTTCGACCACCACGCTTTCGGTGATCTCGAACACCAGCCAGGAAGGATCAATGCCGCTCTGCTGGATCACGCGGCGCACCTCCGGCACGAAAGCCTCGCGTTCGAAATGGATGGCGCTGATGTTCAGCGATACCCTGAGTGCCTGGCCCGACCTTTCCAGCCCGACCAGCAGCTGGCATATCTCGCGCAGCATCCACAGCTCCAGCACCGAGATGAAGCCGGCCTCCTCGGCCAGACTGATGAACATGCCCGGCGGCACCAGGCCCCGCTCCGGATGCTGCCAGCGAATCAGGGCCTCGGCGCTGACCTGGCGACCCTCTGCATCGACCTGAGGCTGGATGAACAGACGCAGCTGATTCAGCTCCGCCGCCAAACGCAATTCGCGTTCAAGGCGGTGGCGCTCGCGGATTTCCTGCCCCATGGTGGAGGCAAAGAACAGGGCGCGGCCGCCACCCTCGAGCTTGGCCTGGCTGGCGGCCCAGTCTGCCCCCTGGAGAATCTCGGCGGCATGTTCGTGCTCCTCGGGCGGCAACATGACAATGCCGGCGCTGATTTCGACGTGCAAGTCGCCAAGCACTGCGGACAGCGAGGACAGTACATGGGCACGGGCCTGCTCAAACACATCCAGTGCGGCACGACCGGCCTCTTCGCGTGAACCGAGCAGGCGCGTGATCATGATGGCGAACTCGTCCGCGCCGACGCGGGCGATCCCGTAGTCCTTGCCAAAACGCTGCTGCAGCGATTGTGCAACCGTCTTCAGCACCAGATCGCCGCGCTCCAGACCCTCGTTCTGGTTGATGTCGCGGAAGCGGTCGAGATC
>JAIEOJ010000270.1 GCA_019750575.1 Rhodocyclaceae bacterium
GTGCTGGGCGTCACCAGCTATGGCGACCTGACTTCGTTCGCGCAGCAACAGAGCCGCGCGTCTGCCTTCATCCTCTCGGTCGATGACGAGGAGCTGGCGATGGAAGAGGAGGAGACGATTGCCGGACTGCGCGCCTTCGTCGAGGAGATCCGTTACAAGAACGCCGAGATCCCGATCTTCCTGCATGGCGAAACGCGCACTTCGCGTCACATCCCCAACGACATCCTGCGCGAGCTGCATGGCTTCATTCACATGTACGAGGACACGCCGGAGTTCATTGCGCGCCACGTCGTGCGCGAAGCCAAGGCCTATGTCGATTCGCTGCCGCCGCCGTTCTTCCGCGCGCTGACCGACTATGCGGCCGACGGCTCCTATTCCTGGCACTGCCCCGGACACTCCGGCGGCGTGGCTTTTCTGAAGTCGCCCGTGGGCCGCATGTTCCACCAGTTCTTCGGCGAGAACATGCTGCGCGCCGACGTCTGCAACGCCGTGGAAGAACTCGGCCAGCTGCTCGACCATACCGGTCCGGTCGCGGCTTCCGAACGCAATGCCGCGCGCATCTTCAATGCCGATCACCTCTTCTTCGTCACCAACGGCACCTCGACTTCGAACAAGATCGTGTGGCACTCGACCGTGGCGCCCGGCGATATCGTCGTGGTTGATCGCAACTGCCACAAGTCCATCCTGCACGCCATCATGATGACCGGCGCGATTCCGGTGTTCCTGATGCCGACGCGCAACAACTTCGGCATCATCGGCCCGATCCCGAAGGATGAGTTCAAGTGGGAAAACATCCAGAAGAAGATCGCCAGTCATCCCTTTGCCAGCCAGTGCAAGGGCAAGCCGCGCGTCCTGACCATCACGCAGAGCACCTATGACGGCATCCTCTACAACGTCGAGGACATCAAGAACGAGCTCGACGGCAAGATCGACACCCTGCACTTCGACGAAGCCTGGCTGCCGCACGCCGCCTTCCATGACTTCTACGGCGACTATCATGCCATTGGCGCCGAGCGCCCGCGCTGCCAGGAGTCGATGGTGTTCTCGACCCAGTCCACCCACAAACTGCTGGCCGGCTTGAGTCAGGCGTCGCAGATCCTGGTGCAGGACGCCCAGAACAACAAGCTCGACCGCGATGTGTTCAACGAGGCCTACCTCATGCACACCTCGACTTCGCCGCAGTATTCGATCATTGCCTCCTGCGATGTGGCCGCGGCCATGATGGAGGCCCCGGGCGGCACTGCACTGGTCGAAGAGTCGCTGCGGGAAGCACTCGACTTCCGTCGCGCCATGCGCAAGGTGGATGAGGAGTGGGGAACCGACTGGTGGTTCAAGGTCTGGGGCCCGGACGACCTGTCCGAAGAAGGGCTGGAAGAGCGCGACAGCTGGATGCTGAAGCCCGGCGAGCGCTGGCACGGCTTCGGCAACCTGGCCGAAGGCTTCAACCTGCTTGATCCGATCAAGGCCACCATCATCACCCCGGGCCTGGATGTCGACGGCGATTTTTCCGACGAGCACGGCATTCCCGCCGCCATCGTCACCAAGTACCTGGCCGAACATGGCGTCATCGTCGAGAAGTGCGGCCTCTATTCCTTCTTCATCATGTTTACCATCGGCATCACCAAGGGCCGCTGGAACACGCTGGTGACCGCACTGCAGCAGTTCAAGGACGACTACGACAAGAACCAGCCGCTGTGGAAGGTACTGCCCGAGTTCGTCGCCAAGCATCCGCGCTATGAGCGCGTAGGCCTGCGCGACCTGTGCCTGCAGATTCACGATGTCTACAAGCGCAACGATGTCGCACGCCTGACCACCGAGATGTATCTGTCGAACATGGAACCGGCCATGAAGCCGTCGGACGCGTTTGCCAGGATGGCGCACCGTGAAATCGAGCGCGTCAGCATCGACGACCTCGAAGGCCGCATCACTGCCATGCTGGTGACGCCCTACCCGCCGGGCATTCCGCTGCTGATCCCGGGCGAGCGTTTCAACAAGACCATCGTGAACTATCTGAAGTTCGCCCGCCATTTCAACGAGCACTTCCCCGGTTTCGAGACCGACGTGCACGGCCTGGTCAAGGACGACGGTGCCGGCAATCTGGGCTACTACGTGGACTGCGTCAGGAACTGAAGTCGGTACCGGCCATGAGCAGGAAAATCGCAATGAAGTTGCGAGAAATGGCCAGTTAACTTGTTTCTCCCGGTGTAGAAGTGGCCTTGTAGATGACTGATTTAAATGTAAATTCGCTTAATTGCACTGCCGATATTTGTTGATTTTTGCGCAAACCCTGCTCTAGAATCGCCCTCAGGCAAGACAAGGGGGGAGGTTTATGAGATTGCGCAAAGGCCAACTGGCACTGGCATTCGCCTGTGCATTGGCGGCCATGCAGGCACAAGCGGCGGACGACCTGCTGCG
>JAIEOJ010000044.1 GCA_019750575.1 Rhodocyclaceae bacterium
TGCTGCTCGGTTAATATCCGGGCCTATGTTCACATTCGTTCACGGCAACCGACAGGCGCTGCTGGCGCGGCATCTGGCGGCGCGGCTGGGAGCCGATCCGCTGCCCATCTTCGAGCGCGAAGTGGTGGTGGTGCAGAGCGGCGGCATGGCGCGCTGGCTGCAGATGTTCCTGGCCGAGGAGCTCGGTCTGGCAACGCAGTTGCGCTTCACCTTTCCTGCCGCCTATCTGTGGGAACTGTTTGGCCGGGTGCTGCCCGATGTGCCGCGCGAAACGCCGTTCGCGCGCGACATCATGTGCTGGCAATTGCTGCGGCTGATGTCCGCCGCACCTGACAGCCCGGCCTTTGCGCCGCTGCACCGCTATCTTGCCGACGGCGACACGCTCAAGCGTCACGGTCTCGCCAGCCGTCTGGCACAGTGCTTCGACCGCTATCTTGCGTATCGCCCCGAGTGGGTGGGCAACTGGCTGGCCGGAAAACAGCTGGGCCTCGGTGAACACGAAGCCTGGCAGGCCTGGCTGTGGCAGCAGATCGGCAGGGAGGCCCGCGAATTGCCGGATGCGCATCCGGCCGAGCTGTTTTTCAAGGCGCTGGAAACCGCTGCTGCACTCGCGCAAAAATTGCCGCGCCGCATCACCGTCTTCGGCATGGGCGCGATGCCGCCGCCGTATCTGGACATCTTCAAGCGTCTCGGCCGGCATGTCGAAGTGAGCTTCTATCTGCTCAATCCCTGCCGCGAATACTGGGGTGATCTGGTCACTGACCGTGCCCTGGCGCGGGCGGTGCTGGAAACGCCGGAGGCACTGCCGCTGCTGGAGAGCGGCCATCCGCTGCTGGGCTCGCTGGGACAGGTGACGCGCCATTGCTTTGACTTTCTTGCCGGCGAGAATGATGTCGAACTTTTCGTCGAGCCCGGCGCCGATCATGCCGCTACGGCGCTGCTGTCTACCCTGCAGCACGATCTCCTCGACATGCGCCGCCGCGCCGCCGACGAGCGCGTGACGCTGGCCGCTGCGGATCAGTCCATCCAGTTCCATGTCTGCCACGGCGCCACGCGCGAGATCGAGGTGCTGCACGACCGCCTGCTCAAGCTGTTTGCCGATGATCCGACCCTGCAGCCGCACGATGTGCTGGTACTGACGCCGGATATCGTTGCCATTGCGCCGCTGATCGAGGCAGTGTTTTCCACCCAGGGCGGCCGCCACGGCATTCCCTACACCATTGCCGACCGGCCGCTGGAGCTCGAAGCGCCCCTTTTGCGCGCCTTCAATACCGTGCTCGATCTGGCGCAAGGACGCTGCGATGCCGAAAGCGTGCTCGGTGTGCTCGAGCAACCCTGCATTGCCGAACGTTTCGGCTTCGATGCCGACGGGCTCGATCTCGTGCGTGCCTGGGTCGGTGGCAGCGGCATCCGCTGGGGCCTGTCGGGTGAGGCGCGCGCCGAGCGCGGCCTGCCCGATGACGACACGCATACCTGGCACTTCGGCCTAAAGCGCATGCTGCTCGGCATGGCCCTGCCTGAAAAGGACGGTGCGCTGTTTGATGCGACGCTGCCTTTCGACGCCATCGAGGGCGTGCGCAGCCAGGTGCTGGGCAAGCTGCTTGGCTTCATGGATGCGCTGGAAGCGGCACTACGGCAGCTCGCGCGCCCGCGCAGCGTGGCCGACTGGGCCCTGCTGCTGCCGCTCCTGTGCGAGCGCTTCTGCTACGACGAGACGCGCCTCGCGTTTGCCGACACCAGTGCGCAACGCGCCGTGCATGCGCTGCGCACCACCTTGCAGCAACTGGCCAAATCGGCGCAGCAGGCGCGTTGCGACGAGGCGGTCCCGCTCGACGTGATACGCCGCGAGCTCAAGGCGCGGCTCGAGGACATGGCACCGGGCTGGGCCTTCCTAGGCGGCGGCGTCACCTTTGCCCAGCTGCTCGCCTATCGCGGCATGCCGGCGCGCGTGGTCTGCCTGATCGGCATGAACGACGGCGTGTTCCCGCGCAATCCGGCCGTGCCCGGCTTCGATCTGCTCAACCGGCATCGTCGTCCCGGCGACCGCGAGCAGCGTGCCGAGGACAGGCATGCCTTCCTCGAAGCCCTGCTGTCGGCGAGCGACTACCTGCACCTGAGCTGGAGCGGGCGCGGCGTGCGCGACAACGCCGAGCTGCCGCCCTCCATGCTGCTGGCCGAATTGCGTGATGCGCTGGACATGACCGCCGTGGCGGCCGATGGCGGCAGCGCCAGCGCCGCCCTGACCGTGCAGCATCGCCTGCAGGCCTTCTCGCCGCGCTATTTCGACGGCACTGACGCGCGCCTCTACAGCCATGCGGCGCACTACGCGCATGCGGCGACCGTGGCGCGCAAGACGCGCCGCGCGGCAGCGCCTTTCCTCACCCAGGCGCTACCCGAGGCGCCGCCCGAACTGCTC
>JAIEOJ010000213.1 GCA_019750575.1 Rhodocyclaceae bacterium
GCCCGGGCTGCGCCGGCTAGCCTGCGGACTTGCTGCTGCGCATGCCGAGCAGGTAGCCCACCGTCTTCACCAGCAGCCACAGGAAGCCCAGCGGGATGAGCAGGGTTTGCAGCAGGTAGATGGCCATCAGGGTGATGATGTGCTCGGTGGTTTCCTCGGCGGCGATGCGCAGTTTCTCGATGCGCTCGCGCACGTCGACGTTCTTGTTGAGCCAGTTTTTCACGCTGTCCAGCGTGCCTTGACTGGCGGGCGGGGCGGCGATGTTGTCCTGGCTGCCGCTCCAGGCGGAAACGGCGCTCTGGCTTTGCTGGTAGTCGTGCTTGAGGAAGGCCTGGAACAGCATTTCATTGCCGATGCTGACCAGCGGCACGGCAAAGCGCACGAGGATCAGCAGGGCAAGGATGCGCAAGCTCCAGCCGGGCAGGGGCGGGGCGTGTGCCTTCTGGTTGCGCCACAGCAGTACGATGCAGGCAGCGGCCATCACGGTCAGCAGCACCGATACCGCCGAGGTGCCGCCAATGGCGAGCAGCAGTTTCTGCACGCCGAAGGCAATGCTGGCGGCGAGCATGAGATCGCCGAAGTGTTCGACCAGATCATTGAGCGGGTCCAGCACCTGGCCGGGCGCGAAGTTCACGCCGATGCCGGCGGGCTCGACCGCGACTTCGGTGCCTTGTGCCACGGAGATCACGGCATTGAGTGCGCGTGCAGTGGCAAAGCTGATCAGGGCGCGTTTGAGGCCGTCGTCGGTAAGGCGGCCGGCGGTGTCGTCCAGCGGCGTGAGCCAGGCGCAGCCGGCGAGCACCATCAGTGCAAGCGTGATCCAGTGGCGCAGGTATTTGCGCGACGTTTGATGAGCAAAGCTGGGCGTCTCGGTGTTCATCTGTCTTCCCTGGCGGTGGCTGGCGATGACTTGCCGCTGTCATGCCGTGCATTCATTAGAGTCCATGGCGACCGCCAGCGTCAATGGCTTGCATGCGCCGATGCCCTGTCAGTGCGCACGCGCGATCGTCAGGCGGCTAGTGGCGGTCCAGCATGTCCAGCAAGCGTCGCGCCTCGTCGTCCAGTGCTTGCGCATTCGGGTTTAATTCGAAGGGCAGGGCCTTGGGCAGCTTGGGGTAGAGGCCGTGGCTGCTGCTCCTGTAGGCCGGGTCGTAGTGGCGTTCGATCAGTTCGCGAAAGAGTTCGGGCTTGGCGCCGGCATCGATCAGTTCCAGCCAGTGCGCAACAGTCTGCTTGCTGACCAGGGGCGTGAGTTTGACGAGCTGGTTCTTGAACTGCGCCGGTGCGTCGAACAGCGCGGCATAGTCTTCGCAGAGAAACTCGACGCGATCCGCCAGGCTGGCCTCGACGCGGATGCAGTCTGCCGCAGACATGGCCTGCATCAGGGTGGCGGGTAGCTGGAGCTGGCCGATCTTCTTGCTCTCCGCTTCAACAAACACCGGGCGTTGTGCATCGAGGCTGGTGAAGGCGGCGAGCAGCTGGCTGTCGAAGCTTTTCTGGCTGGGCTGGGTTTCCCCGGGCAGGGTGCCGAGCAGGGAGCCGCGATGCCGGGCGATGCCTTCAAGATCGAGCACCTGCGCGCCGACACGGCCTAGCGCCTGCAGCAGGCGCGTCTTGCCGCTGCCGGTAAGGCCGGCAATGACGTGATACTGGAAGCGGCCGGGCTGGGCGATCATCTGTTCGAGCACATGATGGCGATAGACCTTGTAGCCGCCATCGAGCTGGCGCGCCTTCCAGCCGATCAGGTTGAACCACGCCGTCATCGAGCCGGAGCGCTTGCCGCCGCGCCAACAGTAGATCATGGGCCGCCAGCTGCGCGGGCGGTCGGCAAAGGTGGTCTGCAGGTGGCGGGCGATGTTCTGCGCCACCAGCGCCGCGCCATGGCGCGTGGCCTCGAAGGGATTGGCCTTGTATAGGGTGCCCACCACGACGCGTTCCTCGTTGCTGAGCACCGGCGCGTTGATGGCGCCGGGGATGTGGTCGTCGGCGAATTCGAGCGGCGTGCGCACGTCGATGATTTCGTCGAAGTTGTCGCGCTCGGCGAGGGTGGCGAGTTGGTGGGACACTGAAATATTCTTTCTGCTTGGTATGAAGCCGGCTGCTGCGTCCTGACGGGATTGGAACACCTGGCGATAAATGCCCGGCTCCGATCCCGTAAGGACTGGCCTGTTGCTAATGCTTAGTCCGAACCGACATCTGAGCATTAAGCGATAATTCCGTATTGTCGAATCGAGCTGCAACATGAACGAAATCAGACTGACCCAATTGTCCCACGGCGGCGGCTGCGGCTGCAAAATCGCGCCGGCCGTGCTGGCCGAGATGCTGAAGACGCTGCCGCAGGCGCAGTTGTTCCCCGATCTGCTGGTGGGCCACGAGACGGCCGACGATGCGGCCGTGTATCGCCTCAACGATGAGCAGGCGCTGGTGGCGACGACGGATTTCTTCATGCCCATCGT
>JAIEOJ010000142.1 GCA_019750575.1 Rhodocyclaceae bacterium
CTGTAGCTCGACTTCAAGGCCTGATGCCGGTGTACGTGCTCGGTGATGTCCTGGGTGGTCACGATGACCAGATCGAGCGTCTCCTCGTGGCCGGGAATGACGAAGCACGTCAGCTCGATCTGCTGCACCTCGCCTTGCAGCGTGGTACAGGTGGTGCAGGCATGAAAGAGCGTCGCCCCTTCAGCCAGTTGAACCACCTGCTGGGCAAACACCGCGATCGAATTCTCGTTGAAGACCTTGTCCAGCGAAATCCGCGCTTCGGACAGAGAGGCTGCGCCAATCTGGCTCAGTCCGGCATCGTTGATATCCAGCACACGCACGAGCTGCGCCAGACGCCAGGGCTCGCCCGGATGCTCACTGAAATAGGCGCCGATATCGGCGTGGCCCGCCGCACGAATCAGATCCAGCTCATGCTTGACCCGGGACAGGTCTTCCCGCCACAAGGCCACGGGCGCATGCCGATACAGGGCCTCGAGATGATTCTCGCTGATCAGCAGTGCCTTGGTCTGCTCCTCGCGGCGCATGCGGTTGATGATGAGGACGCCGATCAGCACCATGGTCGGCGGGAAAACCAGCAGCACGGGCACCACGATCTCCGGCAGCACCTGCAAGCCGAGATTGTTGGGCAGCGTCAGTTGCAGCATGAGCATGGTGAACTGGACGGCAAAGCCGAACAGATACAGCTCGCCGATACGCATGCGGGACAGGTCCGGCCGGCGGTAATGTCGCCAGAGCAGACCCAAACAACCGCTGGCAAGCACGACTGCGGTGCCGGTCCACATGCCGCCGCCTCCGACGTACAGACGGTATGCGCCCGTCATCAACATCGCCACGATGGTGGGAATGCCGCCGAAGAACAGGCCGGTGATGCCGAGCAGCACGGAACGCGTGTCGTAGATTACGCCGTGGCCGACATCCAGCGGCGTCATCATGACGCCCATGCCGATCAGGCCCAGCGCCAGGCCCAGCGCCAGTCTCAGCATAAAGTCTGCGCCAGCAGCAGAGGTATCTGCGAGGCTGAGACGATCCAGACGCCAGCGACTGCTGGCGAGGTCATACAGGTAAACAATCAGCAGCAGCAGCGCTGCGTTGTGAAGCAGGTCTTCGAGAAACTTATATGTCATCGGCAATGCTTGCAGCCTTCGAGGGATACACGATTATAGGCAGACTGCATCATTCCGGCCTGAGACAAATCAAGTCGGAGGCAGCGAAAGTGCCTGCAAACGCGCAACCAGCCCCGAATGGCGCATGATCCGACGCGTGCAGGCGGCGCGCAAGGCCGCTTCCGAGGCCCAAATCGCTGCGCTGCGGCGCGCCCGCGTGACGGCGGTATACACAAGCTCGCGCGTGACCAGATCGCCCTGCGCCTCCGGCAGCACCAGCGCCACCGCGTCGAACTCGGAGCCCTGACTCTTGTGCACCGTCATCGCCCAGGCCGTCTCGTGCGCAGGCAGGCGTACCGGCGCCAGCAGCCGCACCCCGCCCTGTTCGCTGTCCGCCGCAAAAGCGATACGAAGTTCAGTCGTCTCGGGGTCGCTTACACAAATGCCGATATCGCCATTGAACAGGCGCAGCGCATAGTCATTGCCGGCAATCATCACCGGCTTGCCTACATACCAGTGGCTGCGCGGCGGAATCAGAGCGCGCGCGGCGAGGCCACGCTCGATCTCGGCATTCAGCGCAGCCACGCCCAGCGGCCCCTGACGCAGGGGCGTGAGCAGACGGAAGGCGGCAAAGCGCTCGAACACGGTCTCGATCGGTGCCTCTCCTGCCTGCCGGATGAAGTCGGCATAGTGTTGCAGCGCATGGGCCACCACGCCCGCGCGATCCGCCTCCGGCGACCACTGCAGATGATCGGGGTCGGAGCGCAACAGCTGCATGGCCGCATCCGCAGCGCCGCTGCGCAGGAGCGCAGCCAGCTGGCCGATGCCGCTGTCCGCACCGAAACGGAAGCTCACATTGAGGGTGGCGGCGCCGGCCGTGCACAGGTCGGCGAAAACCGCACCGGCATCCACCGAGGCCAGCTGGTCGCGGTCGCCAAGCAGGATCAGGCGGGCCTGCGGCGGCAGCGCTGCGAGCAGGCGCGCCATCAGGGCCAGGTCTATCATCGAGGCCTCATCGACGACGAGCACATCGCAATCCAGCGGATTGTCGGCATCATGCCGCCACACCATGCCGCCGCCCTGCGGTCGCGCGCCCAGCAGGCGGTGCAGGGTTTGGGCGCTCTCCGGCATGGCCGCGCGCACCGCATCGCTGACGGGCAGGCGCCCCCGCGCTGCGCGAATCGCATCCTGCATGCGCGCCGCCGCCTTGCCGGTGGGCGCGGCGAGAAGTATCTTGAGCGCCTGCGGTTCGGCATCGAACAGGCCGCGATTGGCGGGCAGCGCAAGCTGCGCTTGCTCGATCAGCAACGCCAGAATGCTCGCCAGCGTGGTGGTCTTGCCGGTACCGGGGCCGCCGGAGATCAGCACGCGCCGGTTTTCCAGCGCGGCAATCGCCGC
>JAIEOJ010000188.1 GCA_019750575.1 Rhodocyclaceae bacterium
ACAAGCACGGCCATCAGGGCCGTGAGGACAAGGGTCAAATAGTTCATGTTTCCTCGGAGGCCGGTCCGATGGTGGCCGTATTCTTTTGCCATTGCGGCTTCTGTTGCGCCGGATTGGCAAACAGGAAGCGCGCCAGCTCTGTCAGGGCCGACTCATACACGCCACGCTTGAAGTCGATGACGCCGTCGAGCGGTGTCCAGTAGTCGCTCCAGCGCCAGGCATCGAATTCCGGATGCTGGCTGGCGCGCAGGCAGACGTCGTTGTCACGGCCGACCAGGCGCAGCAGGAACCAGATCTGCTTCTGGCCCTTGTAGGTGGTGCGCCATTCGCGCCGCACCCAGTTCTTGGGCACGTCGTAGCGCAGCCATTCGCGCGTGCGGCCGAGAATCCGGACATGCTCGGGGAGCAATCCGACTTCCTCGTGCAGCTCGCGGAACATGGCCTGCTCCGGCGATTCACCCTTGTTGATGCCGCCCTGCGGAAACTGCCAGGCGTGTTCCCGGATGCGCTTGCCCCAGAACACCTGATTGCGACTGTTGGCCAGGATGATGCCAACGTTCGGCCGATAGCCTTCCCGATCAAGCATGGGAACACCTTTAATTTTTGACTGCCTCCATTCTTTCATAATTCATGGCGGGTGCAAAGCCGGACTAGGCATGTATCTGCCGGGTAAAAGTCCGTAAAATTGCGTTTTGATCAATTCCGGAAGCCCTTTCATGCGTGCCTCGCAGTTTTTCATCGCCACCCTCAAGGAAGCCCCGTCGGACGCCGAAGTCGTTAGCCACAAGCTGATGATGCGCGCCGGCATGATCAAGCGCTTGAGCGCGGGGGTTTATACCTACATGCCGATGGGCCTGCGCGTGATCAACAAGGTGGCCGCCATCGTGCGCGAGGAAATGAACCGTGCCGGCGCGATCGAGCTGTGCATGCCCGTCGTGCAGCCTGCCGACCTGTGGCAGGAAACCGGCCGCTTCGAGAAAATGGGCCCCGAGATGCTGCGCATCAAGGACCGCCATGACCGCGACTTCGTACTGCAACCGACCAGCGAAGAGGTCGTCACCGATATCGCCCGTCAGGATTTCAAGAGCTACAAGCAACTGCCCAAGAACCTGTATCAGATCCAGACCAAGTTCCGCGACGAGCGTCGTCCGCGCTTCGGCCTGATGCGCGGCCGCGAGTTCGTCATGAAGGACGCGTACAGCTTTGACCGCGATCCGGCCGCTGCGCAAGCCAGCTACCAGACCATGGCGAAAGCCTACCGCGCGGCGTTTGATCGCTTCGGCCTGCGTTATCGCGCCGTCGCCGCCGATAGTGGCGCCATCGGCGGCGACCTGAGCGAGGAGTTCCAGGTCATCGCCGCCACCGGCGAGGACGCCATCATCTACTGCCCGACCAGCGATTACGCGGCCAATATCGAAAAGGCCGAAGCGCTGGCGCCGCAAGGCACGCGTGCCGCTGCCAGCCAGCCGCTGACCAGGGTGCCGACGCCGGGCAAGAGCACCTGTCCCGATGTGGCGGCCTTGCTGAATGTGCCGCTCGCGAGCACGGTCAAGTCGCTGGTGCTGGCGACCGATGAGGTCGATGAGAACGGCGCCATCGTCAAGAGCCAGATCTGGCTGCTGCTGCTGCGCGGCGATCACGACATGAACGAGGTCAAGGTTGGCAAGCTGCCGGGCTTCGAGAAAGGCTACCGCTTTGCCACCGAGACCGAGGTCGTCGAGCATTTCGGCACCAGGCCCGGCTACCTCGGCCCGCTCAATCTGAAGCAGCCGGTACGTATCGTCGCCGACCGTGAAGTGGCCGTCATGGCTGACTGGATTTGCGGCGCGAACGAGGCCGATTTCCATATCACCGGTGTCAACTGGGGCCGCGATCTGCCGGAACCGGAGCTCGTGGCCGATCTGCGCAACGTCGTCGAGGGCGATCTGTCGCCGGACGGCAAGGGCGTGCTGGCCATCGAGCGCGGCATCGAAATCGGTCACATCTTCTATCTCGGCACCAAGTACTCCAAGGCCATGAATGCGACCTTCCTGGATGAAGGCGGCAAGCCTCAGTTCTTCGAGATGGGTTGTTACGGCATCGGTATCACGCGCCTGCCCGCCGCCGCGATCGAGCAGAACCATGATGACAAGGGCATCATCTGGCCGGCCGCGATTGCGCCCTTCGAGGTCGTGATCGTGCCCATGGGCTATGCCAAGTCGGAGCAGGTCAAGGCTGAGACCGACAAGCTCTACGCCGAGCTGCAGGCGGCTGGTGTGGACGTCATTCTTGACGACCGCGACGAGCGCCCGGGTTCGATGTTCGCCGACTGGGAGCTGATCGGTGTGCCGCATCGTCTCGTCGTCGGCGAGCGCGGCCTCAAGGAAGGCAAGATCGAGTACAAGGCGCGTACCGACGCCGAGGCGACCTTGCTCGATGCCGCGACCGTCGCCGTGCATGTCCGGGGTTTGCTCGGCCGCTGATGCGTACGCTGGCCGCCTTCCTTGCCCTGCTGTGCCTGAGCCCGCTTGCGTGGGCAGGTGCGCAGCGCGAAGA
>JAIEOJ010000025.1 GCA_019750575.1 Rhodocyclaceae bacterium
GCGCTGGTTGCCCCGTTGAACGGGTTGCCGTCGTCCGCTACCTGGATAAAGGTCAGGTTGGCGACTGAAGACCACAGCGAGAAGGCCGTCGTGATGGCGGTTTGCCAGCCAGCCGGCATGATGTCGGCGAAGGCGGTGCAGTTGCCGTTATCGCAGCCGGTGCCGGTCGGGATCAGGCTCCAGGTGACCGTGGCGCCGGTGCCGAAGACCGGCGGGCCCCACTTGCCGGGCGAGGTCGGTCCCAGGGTGTATGCGGAAGATACCGCCGGTACACACAGGGCACAAATGAAGGCAAACGAGCCAAGCAGACGGTTCATGACGGCTCCTGGAGCGCAAAATGCGCGGAAATGGGCGATGCACGCAATTAAAATGCAAATCTGAAATAGCAACAATTGAGCCATTTCAGATTGAGCTCACCTAAGTTGTTGATTGAGATGGGCATGCCCGCCGCCATTACCCTGTCATGGAAGTTCGGGTTTGGCCGGGGTGTAAAGCGGCCCGACATCGCGTAACTGCGGTTTGGGCGGCATCAGCAGCTATAATCCTGACTCGCAACTCCCTGATTTTCCGGAATGACCACCAAAAAGCTGTACATCCGCACCTTCGGCTGCCAGATGAACGAGTACGACTCGGACAAGATGGCCGATGTGCTCGCCGCCGGCGACACCATCGTCAAGACCGATACGCCCGAAGATGCCGACATCATCCTGTTCAACACCTGTTCCGTGCGCGAGAAGGCCCAGGAGCGCGTGTTTCACGACCTTGGCCGCGTCAAGGCGCTGAAGCAGCAGAACCCCAATCTCGTCATCGGCGTCGGCGGCTGTGTCGCCTCGCAGGAAGGCGCTGCCATCGTGCAGCGCGCGCCCTACGTCGATGTGGTATTCGGCCCGCAGACCCTGCACCGCTTGCCGCAGCTGATTGCCGCAAGGAAGGAAAGCGGCAAGTCGCAGGTCGACATCTCCTTCCCCGAGATCGAGAAATTCGACCACCTGCCGCCGGCGCGCGTTGAAGGCACGGCTGCCTTCGTCTCCATCATGGAAGGGTGCTCCAAGTACTGCACTTTCTGCGTCGTGCCCTATACGCGCGGCGAGGAAGTGTCGCGCCCGCTTGACGATGTGCTGACCGAAGTCGCCAACCTCGCCATGCAGGGCGTGCACGAAATCACCCTGCTCGGCCAGAACGTGAACGCCTATCGTGGCGCCATGAAGAAGGCCGACGGCAGCATCGACACCGACGCCGAACCCGCTGATCTCGCGCTGCTGATCGAACTGATCGCCGAGATTCCGGAAATCCAGCGCATCCGCTACACCACTTCGCATCCGCGTGAAGTGACACAGCGTCTGATCGACGCCTACGCGCGCATCCCCAAACTGGTGTCGCAGCTGCACCTGCCGGTGCAGGCCGGTTCCGACCGCATCCTCGCGGCCATGAAGCGCGGTTACACGGCGCTTGAGTACAAGAGCCTGGTGCGCAAGCTGCGCGCCGCGCGTCCGAACCTGTCCTTGTCATCCGACTTCATCGTCGGCTTCCCGGGCGAGACCGAGGAGGATTTCGAGAAGACCATGCAGCTGATCGAGGACGTCGTCTTCGACGGCAGCTTCTCCTTCACCTACTCCGCTCGCCCCGGCACGCCGGCTTCGGATCTGGCCGACGATACGCCGCAGGAGGTGAAGCTGAAGCGCCTGATGCGTCTGCAGAAGAAGATCGACGAGCAGCAGCAGGAAGTCAGCCGCAGCATGGTCGGCAGCGTGCAGCGCGTGCTGGTCGAAGGCAAGTCAAAGAAGGACGCGTCCGAGCTTGCCGGCCGCACCGAGAACAATCGCGTGGTGAACTTCGCGGGGAATGAGCGCCTGCTCGGCCACTATGTCGAAGTGCGCATCACCGAAGCCCAGCCGCACAGCCTGCGCGGCGAGATTGTTGTTAAATAAGCGTCATCGCCGAGTAAGCCGAATACATGGCCAGCAGCCCGCGCCCGCGCAGTCTTGAAATCAATTTCACCCCGGTCGATAACGCCCGCCTCGCCAATCTCTGCGGGGCGCTGGATGAAAACCTGCGCCAGATCGAGACCGCCTACGACATCGCCATTGCCCGTCGCGGCGAACACTTCCGCGTCACCGGCAGCGCCAGCAAGGCGCGGCTCGGCATCGCTGCGCTAGAGCGTTTCTACGCGCAGTCGGATGCGCCGGTGAGCATAGATGACATCCAGCTCGGCGTCATCGAGATCGAGCGCAGCAGCGACGAGTCGGTGGAGTCCGCTCATTTGCCAAATCTCGTGCTGATGACGCGCAAGGGCGACCTGCACGGCCGCACGCCGCGCCAGGTGCAGTATCTGCGCCAGATCCAGGAGCACGACATCACCTTCGGCATCGGTCCGGCCGGTACCGGCAAGACCTACCTGGCGGTCGCCTGTGCGGTGGATGCGATGGAACGCGATCAGGTCTCGCGCATCATCCTCACTCGCCCGGCGGTCGAGGCGGGCGAACGCCTGGGCTTTCTCCCCGGCGATCTGGCGCAGAAGGTCGACCCCTATCTGCGCCCGCTCTATGA
>JAIEOJ010000118.1 GCA_019750575.1 Rhodocyclaceae bacterium
GTGGCGTTCCACAGCTTGTTGCAGAAGTTGCGATAGCCCTCGCAGCGCTGCATGTCGAACTTGATGTCGCGGCCGGGCGAGGCCAGCGAGAGGAAGGTGAAGCGCAACGCATCGGTGCCGAAGCCCGGGATGCCTTCCGGGAACTCCTTCCTGGTGCGCTTGGTAATCTGCTCGGCCTGCTTTGGATTCATCAGACCGGTGGTGCGCTTGGCGACGAGCTCATCGAGACCGATGCCGTCGATCAAGTCGATCGGGTCGAGCACATTGCCCTTGGACTTGGACATCTTCTGGCCTTCGCCGTCACGGATCAGGCCGTGCACATAGACGTGCTTGAACGGGATCTTGCCGGTGATGTGCTTGGTCATCATGACCATGCGCGCCACCCAGAAGAAGATGATGTCGAAGCCGGTGACGAGCACGGTCGAGGGCAGGTAGAGGTCGAGTGCCGGATTCGACTTGGCCGGCCACTCGGGCGTCCAGTCCAGGGTCGAGAAGGGCCACAGTGCCGACGAATACCAGGTGTCGAGCACATCGTCGTCGCGGCGGAGCGCGCCAGTGTAGCTGTCCTTGGCCGCCTGTGCGCGGGCTTCGGCCTCGTCGTGGGCGACATAGACCTTGCCGTTGTCGCCGTACCAGGCCGGGATTTGATGGCCCCACCAGAGCTGACGCGAGATGCACCAGTCCTGAATATTGTTAAGCCACTGGTTGTAGGTGTTGACCCAGTTTTCCGGGTAGAACTTGATCTCGCCGGAGGCCACCACGTCCAGCGCCTGTTGCGTGATGCTCTTGCCGTCCTTGCCGGGCTTGGTCATGGCGACGAACCACTGGTCGGTGAGCATGGGCTCGATCACGACATTGGTGCGGTCCCCGCGCGGAACCTTGAGCTTGTGCTTGTCGATCTTGACCAGCAGGCCTTGCGCTTCGAGGTCGGCGACGATCTGCTTGCGTGCCGCAAAGCGATCCATGCCGCGATACTGGGCCGGGGCTTCGTCGTTGATCTTGGCGTCCAGCGTGAGGATGCAGATCATCGGCAGTTGGTGGCGCTGGCCGACAGCGTAGTCGTTGAAGTCGTGCGCCGGAGTGACCTTGACCACGCCGGTGCCGAACTCGCGATCAACATATTCATCGGCGATGATGGGGATCTCGCGGTCGCACAGCGGCAGCCTGACGGTCTTGCCGATCAGGTGGGCGTAGCGTTCATCTTCCGGATGCACCATGACGGCGGTGTCGCCGAGCATGGTTTCCGGACGCGTGGTCGCCACGGTCAGCGTGCCGCTGCCGTCGGCGAGCGGATAGGCGATATGCCAGAGCGAACCGTCCTCTTCCTCGGACACCACTTCGAGATCGGACACGGCGGTGTGCAGCACCGGATCCCAGTTCACCAGACGCTTGCCGCGATAGATCAGGCCTTCGTTGTAGAGGCGCACGAAGGTTTCGGTGACGATCTTCGAGAGACCGGCATCCATGGTGAAGCGCTCGCGCGACCAGTCGGGCGAGGTGCCGAGACGGCGCATCTGCTTGGTGATGGTGTTGCCGGAGAACTCCTTCCACTCCCACACCTTCTCCAGGAACTTCTCGCGGCCGAGGTCGTGGCGCGAAACACCTTGTGCATCAAGCTGGCGCTCGACGACGATCTGGGTCGCGATGCCGGCGTGGTCGGTGCCCGGCTGCCACAGCGTGTTGTCGCCGCGCATGCGGTGGTAGCGCGTGAGCGCATCCATGATGGTCTGGTTGAAACCGTGACCCATGTGCAGCGTGCCGGTGACATTCGGCGGCGGCAGCAGGATGCAGAAAGCGTTTTGATTGCTGGTGTCGAGGCCGGCCTTGAAATGACCGGCGTTTTCCCAGGCGGGATACCACCGGCGTTCGATATCGGCCGGTTCGAAGCTCTTGGCGAGTTCCATGATTTACTGCGGAAAAGGGAAACCTTGGATTATACGGGACTGGCAGCCAGCGCTTGCCGCCGGAAGGTGCTTACTTCTTGGGTTCGGCCGGCTTGAACAGGGGCTGCTGGTCGAACATCGGCCGGGTCAGCAACTCGGCCCGCAGACGTGCCGCAAGTTCCAGTTTCAGCTGTTCGGCTACGCTGTCCAGCGCCTGCGCCAGCGCGTCCGGCAACTGGGTGGATATCCAGCGTTCCAGGGCGCGCGCCAGCTCGGCATCATTCGCGCCGACAGCCGCGTGAATGCGCGCCTTGATGTCGGCCTCGGCCGCGTTCGAGACAGTGGCAATCAGCTGGTCAGCCTCAACCACCTCGGTGAGGACGGGGACGTCGCCATTATCGGCCGATACCGGCCCCACCGGCTTAGGCGTTTCCGCGCCGGCGACAAAGACGCGCCGATGCCGCCGCATCAGCGCATCGGCCTGCTGCAGCAATGAAGATGCGTCGTCCTTGTCCTGTTCGCTCATGCCGACTCGCCTGCAATATCCTTGAACTGCACCTCGTAGCCGCGTTCTCGGTAGAACTTGACGCGTTCGCGGCCGCTGTTGCGGACAGCCTCTTCCTGACTGACCACCTCGACCAGACTTTCAAAGCGCGCAAACCCCGGCGGTAATTCATCGCTGAG
>JAIEOJ010000243.1 GCA_019750575.1 Rhodocyclaceae bacterium
ACCACCTCGACCGATTCCAGATTGAAAATGTCACGCGTGGCGGCGCCCATGTCGCGCACACCGTCGACGAAGGTCGAGTTCTGCGTCGAGAAACCGCGCATCTGGAAAGTGTCGCCGGCGGCTGTGTTGCCGTTTTCGCCCAGCTGCTGGGTGATGCCGGGTGTGTTGCGCAGGGCCTCCACCAGGGTCGTCGCGCCCTGCTCCAGGAGCAACTCCTTCTTGATGACATTGACCACCTGGGGAATGTCGAGAATGGGCTGAGTCTGCTTGGAGGAAGACAGGCGATCCGCCTTGTAGGGCACATCCGCCTTGGCTTCGATCTTGACTTCCGGCAGCGTCACGGGCTGCTGGGCCAGGGCGGCGGCGGGGAATGCGAGGGTGATGAGGGTGGCGAACTGATTCGCCTTGTGCTTGCGGGCACGAATGTGAGAGGGCATTGCTGGGTCCTTTGAATTGCCGGGTGGGTATGCGTGGCTGGCTACTGCTGTCGCATGGCGCAACAAAGGAACAGATGGCTGGCTACTTACAACTGGACACAGATGATAACCATTCTCATACACATTTGCAACAAAAAATTGCCGTGGTTCAGGAAAACGCTGGCGGATCCGAGATCAGTAAACGTCGCGCCGGTAACGACCGGCCAGCGCCAGTGACGCGAGCCCGGCCTCGCCCAAGGCCGCGTTGAGGGCTGCATCCACATCCTGAGCCATACCCTGGCGGCTGCCGCACACATAGATGGCCGCACCCTCGTCAACCCAGTGGCGCAGAAGATCGGCACTGTCACGCAGCACATCCTGCACATAGCGCGGGCCCTGCCCGTCACGCGAGAACACGCGATCGAGGCGCTTCAGCATTCCCGCATCACGCCAGCCCTCCAGCTCGGGCGCCCAGATCGCATCATGCGCGGCATTGCGCTCGCCATAGATCAGCCAGTTGTCACCACAGCCGCTTTGCTCGCGGGCCTTGATATGTGCGCGCAAACCGGCAAGACCGCTGCCGTTGCCGATCAGGATCAACGGTCGCCGGGCATTCGGCCCCAGCCTGAACAGACGATGCGGCCGTACACGCAGGGGGATGTGGCTGCCGATTTCCGCCTCGGCAAACCAGCCCGAGCCAAGACCGTTCACCCCGTTCGCGTCGCGATGCAGACGAACCAGCAGGCGCAGCGCCCCTTCGGCAGGCAGCGAGGCGATCGAGTATTCACGCGGACGCCCGGGGTCGGCCGCCAGCTGCACCTGGGCCAGATCGCCCGATGCCCAGTCGGGCAATGCGCCGGCTGCCGGCATCAGGGTGATTTCGTAGAGCGGCGCGCCCTGGCTGCCGGGATTCAGGCAGGCGCGCTCCACCAGCCGCCAGGTCTGGAAATCCGGCGCCGTCCAGTCCGGCGCATCACTGCTGCCGGCCAGATGCGTTAGCAAGGCCTGCCATGCGCTCAGTGCCTCGGCATTGCCGCGATTCATTTCAATGCGCGGCGCCATGGCTTGCGCACCGCAGTCATTCAGCCAGGCATCCAGCGCGCGGCCGAATGCGCAGTGCTTGGCATAGCTGTCGTCGCCCAATGCGAGCACGGCGAAATGCAGATTCGGCAGCGCCAGGGCTTGCGCCATCTGCTGCGTGGCAAACAGTGCGCCATTGTCCGGCACATCGCCTTCGCCGCAGGTACTCGCAATGAACAGGGCACGCTCGGTAGTCTGCAATTGGCGGGCGGAAAGCTGATTGAGTTCCAGCACCTGCGCCGCAAGTCCGGCCTGATGCAGATGGCGTGCGGTTTCAAGCGCCATCTGCTCGGCCGCGCCAGTCTGGCTGGCATACAGCACCAGCCAGGCGGGGCTGTCCGCACCGGCCCGGGCGAGCGCGGTGCGTGCCTTGCGCCGGTAACGCTCGCGCCAATTCACCGCGCCGCACACGCCGGCGTAGGCAGCCGTCAGCAATGCGGCGCAACCCAGGCGCAGGGACGGATCCAGCAATAATTCGGTCGGCCGCACTACTGCAACATTCCCGCAAAGGCCGTGCTCATGTATTCGCGGTAGCCATCCGGCTCATGGCGCAGGAAGCGCACCGCGAGTGCCTGCGCCTCGGCGCACTCGAGCCCCGCCTCGACATCCATGACCGTCAGCGCAGTCGACCAGGCATCGGCCAGCATGCACTCCTTGTGCAGCACCGTCACCGAGGCCACGCCGGCACCCAGCGGATAGCCGCTGCGCGGGTCCAGCGTATGCGCATAGCGACGCCCGGCATGCTCGAAGCAGCGCCGGTAGTCGCCTGAAGTCGCGACCGAGAGGCCGTGCAGTGCGGCAATCGTCGCGGCGCTCCTGTCATCCGGCTGCTCCAGGCTTACCCACCAGGGCTGTCCATCCGGCTTCATGCCGGCGCCGCGCAGCTCGCCGCCGACCTCGACCAGGAAATGATCCACGCCGTGCGCGTGCAAAAACGCCGCCACCAGATCGACCGCATAGCCCTTGGCGATCGAGGACAGATCCAGCTGCAGACCGCCCGGCTGGAAGAGGCGCGCGCCCTCAAGACGCACGCGCTGCCAGCCGCAGTCGGCCAGGGCGCTGCCGACGGCCTCGGCAGCCGGCGGCACGAAACCCGG
>JAIEOJ010000252.1 GCA_019750575.1 Rhodocyclaceae bacterium
ACCTGCTGCCCCTGCGCGTAAAGCTCGATCAGGTGGTCCTGCAGCAGGCGCACCAGCTGGGCGGCACGTGCTGAGGGCGGAATCGGCAGGCGCAGTTCTTCCGCCAGCGCATGGAGGATGTCGTCGCGCGACAGCGACGGCGTGGCCAGATAGATGGTGACGACGTGGGGCGGCAGACGTTCCAGCAGCACGCGGCAGAGCATAGTCTTGCCGCTGCCGACCTCGCCGCTGACCTTGACGATGCCTTCGTCATGCGTGATGGCGTAGATCAGGGCGTCCAGGGTGGCGCCGCGATTGGCGCCGGCGAAGAAGAATTCCGTGTGCGGCGTGATGCGGAAAGGCGATTCGCGCAGGCCGAAGTGTTCGAGATACATGGCGGCTCAGGCGGTCCGGGCGCAGGGGGTGACTTGGTGATGGCAGGCGTTCGGCATGGAGAGCCCCGATCTTGCAATCCTTGTATTGAACGACCAAGTGCGGACTGGCGGTCTGTTGAAAATCGGTGCATTTCCCTGCCTTACCGGCGCTGTCTGTCGCTGTTTGGCGACAGAATAAATCCAGTCGGGCAGGGCGTATCTGCTAAAATCGCCGCTTTCCCTTAATGCCCGCCGCATTGCATCGGCGGGGAATAGCGTGTCTTTCGATTCGAGTGCTCCGCTAGTCCAGATCAGTGATCTGAACTTTGCCTACGACAGCCGCCCCATCCTGACCGGGATCAATCTTGAGATCCCGCGCGGCAAGCTGGTCGCCATCATGGGGACCAGCGGTTGTGGCAAGACCACCCTGTTGCGCCTCATCGGCGGCCAGCTGCGTCCTTCGCAGGGGCAGGTGGTGGTCGCCGGGCAGAATGTCGGCAGCCTCTCCAGCAGCGAGCTGTTCACGCTGCGGCGGCGCATGGGCATGCTGTTCCAGTTCGGCGCGCTGTTCACGGATCTGTCCGTCTATGACAATGTGGCCTTTCCGCTGCGCGAGAACACCAATCTCCCGGAAGCCCTGATTCACGACCTGGTGCTGATGAAGCTGCATGCCGTCGGCCTGCGCGGCGCACACCGGCTGATGCCCAACGAGCTTTCGGGCGGCATGGCGCGGCGGGTGGCGCTGGCCCGCGCGATTGCGCTGGATCCCATGCTGATGATGTATGACGAGCCGTTTGCCGGCCTTGACCCGATATCGCTCTCCATTACCGGCGAACTGATCCGCAAGCTTAACGATGCCCTCGGCGCGAGCTCCATCATGGTGACCCACGATGTGCCGGAGTCGCTGAAAATCGTCGACTACATCTACTTCATGGCCGGTGGCAAGATCGTGGCGCAGGGCACGCCGGATGACATCCGTAACTCCACGGATCCCTTTGTGCACCAGTTCATCTGGGGCGAGTCGGATGGCCCGGTGCCTTTCCACTATCCCGCCCCGACCTACGCGGCCGAGCTGATTGAGCGTGGGGATCGCCATGTTTGAAGCGCTGCTCGATTCGCTTGCCCGTCTGGGGCATCGGGTGACCACCCGCGTGCAGCGCCTGGGCCGCGCCAGCGTCTTCCTTGGCGCGACCCTGCTGGGTTCGGGCACGGCCTGGCGCCGTTTCCGCCTGATCATGCGCGAGCTGTACTACACAGGTGTGCTGTCCCTCATCATCATCAGCGTATCCGGCCTCTTCGTCGGCATGGTGCTGGGTCTGCAGCTCTACGAAACGCTGCAGCGCTTCGGTTCCGGCACCATGATCGGCGGCGTGGTTGCCCTGTCTCTGGTGCGTGAACTGGGGCCGGTGGTGGCGGCGCTGCTGTTCGCCAGCCGTGCCGGCTCTGCCATCACTGCCGAAATCGGCCTGATGCGGGCGACAGAGCAACTCTCGGCCATGGAAATGATGGCGGTGGATCCGGTGGCCCGTGTGGTGGCGCCGCGTTTCTGGTCGGGCGTCATTTCCATGCCCTTGCTGGCGGCGCTGTTCTCAGCCATCGGTATCTTTGGCGGCTACCTGATCGCGGTTGTCCTCATCGGTGTGGATGCAGGCACCTTCTGGTCGCAGATGCAGGATTCGGTGGACTTCCGTCTCGACATCGTCAATGGCGTCATCAAGAGCTGTGTTTTCGGCGTGATCGTCAGCTGGATCGCCGTCTTCGAAGGTTTTCATGCCGCTCCCTCGGCCGAGGGGGTATCGGCAGCCACGACGCGGACCGTGGTGACTTCGGCCCTGGCCATCCTGGCCGCCGACTTTGTCCTGACCGCATTCATGTTCACGGGAGCGTAAAGTGAAACGCACGACACTCGATCTCTGGGTCGGCTTTTTTGTTGCCATTGGCCTGGCCTCTCTGTTGTTTTTGGCCCTTAAAGTGGGCAATCTGACCCAGAGTGGTCGCGGCGAGACCTATGCTGTGCATGCCCGATTTGGTAACATTGGCGGACTGAAAGTGCGCGCACCGATCAAGAGCGCCGGCGTGGTGGTTGGCCGGGTCAAGGATATCCGCTTTGACCAGGAAGACTATCTCGCCATCGTGACGCTTGATGTCGATGCCGCCTACAAGTTTCCTCGCGACACGTTTGCGACCATCAATACGTCCGGCCTGCTTGGCGAACAGTATGTGGGGTTCGAGGCGGGTGGCGA
>JAIEOJ010000278.1 GCA_019750575.1 Rhodocyclaceae bacterium
GTTGCCGAAGCGCTGGCGCAGGCGACGGGCCAGGCGGTCGAAGGCGAGGTAGATCACGGGCGTTGTGAACAGGGTCAGCACCTGGCTGACGAGCAGGCCGCCGACCATGGCGATGCCGAGTGGCTGGCGCAGTTCGGCGCCCATGCCGGTGGCCAGCATCAGCGGAAAGGCGCCGAGCATGGCGGCCAGGGTCGTCATCAGGATGGGCCGGAAGCGCAGCAGGCAGGCCTGGTAGATGGCTTCGCGCGGGGCCATGCCCTGGTTGCGTTCGGCATCGAGGGCGAAGTCGATCATCATGATCGCGTTCTTCTTGACGATGCCGATCAGGAGAATGATGCCGATGATGCCGATGATGTCGAGGGTATGTCCGGTGAGCAGCAGCGCCAGCAGCGCGCCGACAGCGGCGGTAGGCAGGGTGGACAGGATGGTGACCGGGTGGATGGTGCTCTCGTAGAGCACGCCGAGCACGATATAGACGGTGACGACGGCGGCGAGGATGAGCAGCAGGGTGGAGGAGAGCGAGCCCTGGAATGCTGCCGCCGCGCCCTGGAAGCGGGTTTCTATGCTGCGCGGCATCTGCATGTCCTGCTCCACGCGACGGATTGCGTCGACCGCCTCGCCGAGCGAGGCGCCCTTGGCGAGGTTGAAGGAAACCGTGGTGGCCGGAAACTGGCCGACATGGTTGATGACCAGCGGCGTACTGCGTTCGACGATACGCGCGACGGCCGACAGCGGCACCTGTTTCGTCACGCTGGCGGGCGTCGTGGTTGAACTTGTGCCGGTGGTCGCGCTTGTTGTCGTTCCGCCGCTGACCGGCACATAGATCGAGTCGAGGCTGCGCAGTCCGCGCCCGGCATCCGGGGCCGACTCCAGCACCACGCGGTACTGGTTGGATTGCGTGAAGATGGTCGAGATCAGACGCTGGCCGTAGGCGTTGTAGAGCGCATTGTCGATGGCGGCGACGGTAACGTTGAGGCGTCCGGCGGCTTCGCGGTCGATCTCCACATAGGCCTGCAATCCGTCTTCCTGCAGGTCGCTGGCGACATCGGCGAGTTCCGGCTGTTGCTGCAGGCGGGCGACGAATTGCGGCACCCATTCGGCCAGCAGCGCGCTGTCCGCGGACTCCATCATGAACTGGTACTGGGTGCGCGAGATGCGGTCCTCGACGGTAAGGTCCTGCACCGGTTGCAGGTAGAGCGCGATGCCCGGCACTTCCTGCGCCGCCTTGCCGATGCGGCGGATGATCTCTGCCGAGGAATCGCGCTCGCGGATGGGCTTGAGCGTGATCTGCATGCGTCCGGCATTCAGGGTAGCGTTCTCTCCGTCCACGCCGATGAAGGAGGAGAGGTTGGCGACATCCTTGTCCTTGAGGATGACGGCGGCCAGTGCCTGCTGGCGCTCGGACATGGCGGCGAAGGAAATGCTCTGCGGCGCTTCGGTGATGGCCTGCAGGGTGCCGGTATCCTGGGTCGGGAAGAAACCCTTGGGAATGACCAGATACAGCAGCACGGTCAGCACCAGGGTGCCGAGGGCGACCAGCAGGGTCTGCCGCTGGCGCTCCAGCACCCAGGTCAGCATCTCGCCGTAGCGCGCGATGATGCGATCGAACAGGGCGCCCATGCGGCGCGAGAAGGCGCTTTGCTCTTCTGCCTTCTGGTGCTTGAGCAGGTAGGCGCAGAGCATGGGCGTCAGCGTCAGCGAGACGAAGGCCGAGATCAGGATGGCGACCGCCAGCGTGATGGCGAACTCGTGGAAGAGGCGGCCGATCACATCGCTCATGAAAAGCAGCGGGATCAGCACCGAGATCAGCGAGAAGGTCAGCGAGATGATGGTGAAACCGATCTGCTTCGAGCCTTTCAGTGCCGCCGCCAGCGGATCTTCGCCTTCCTCGACGTAGCGGGCGATGTTCTCGATCATGACGATGGCGTCGTCGACCACGAAGCCGGTCGAGATGGTCAGCGCCATCAGGGTCAGGTTGTTGATCGAGAAGCCGATCATGTACATCACGCCGAAGGTGCCGACCAGCGACAGCGGCACCGCCACGCTGGGAATGAAGGTGGCGGGCAGGGTGCGCAGGAAGACGAAGATCACCATCACGACCAGTGCAATCGCCAGCATCAGTTCGAACTGCACGTCCTGGACCGAGGTGCGGATCGAGGTGGTGCGGTCGGTCAGCACGGCGACGTCGATGGAGCCGGGCAGGCTGCTCTGCAACTGCGGCAGCATTTTCTTGACCTGCTCGGCGACGACGATGACATTGGCGCCGGGCTGGCGGCGGATGTTGAGGATCACCGCCGGCTGCGTATCCACCCAGGCCGCGAGGCGCGAATTTTCCGCATCCTCGATCACGCTGGCGATATCGCCGAGGCGGATCGGCGAGCCGTTCTTCCAGGCAGTCACGAGGTTTTCGTATTCCTGAGCGGACTTCAACTGGTCGTTGGCGTCTATGGTCGCGGCGCGCATGGCGCCGTCGAAGCTGCCCTTGGCGATATTCACGTTGCCGTTGCCGATGGCGGTGCGCACGTCCTCGAAGGACAGGCCCATGCCCGCCAGCTGGGTCGGGTTGACCTGAATGCGCACGGCCGGCCGCCGGCCGCCGGC
>JAIEOJ010000233.1 GCA_019750575.1 Rhodocyclaceae bacterium
GGTGCCGTCATGAACACCGCCCCCGCAAAGACACTGGCCAACCGTTCCGACTGGAACATCATCGCCGGCTGGGTGCAACCGGGCGAGCGCGTGCTTGACCTCGGTTGCGGTGACGGCTCCTTGCTCAAGCTCCTGATCGAGGAGCGTGGCGCGCGCGGCTATGGCGTGGAGATCGACGCCCAGAACGTACTGGCGGCGATCAGTAACGGCATCAATGTCGTACAGACCGACATCGACCGCGGCCTCGCCGAATTCAGGGACAACGCCTTCGAGCACGTGGTGCTGTCGCGCACGCTGCAGACCGTCAAGCAGACCGAGAACACCCTGCGGGAGATGCTGCGCGTCGGCCGCGAGGCTGTCGTCAGCGTGCCCAACTTCGGCTACTGGAAAAACCGCCAGGCCGTGCTCAACGGCCGCATGCCGGTGTCAGAAGACCTGCCCTTCGAGTGGTACGACACGCCGAATGTACGCTTCTTCACACTCGCCGACTTCGAAGCACTCTGTCAGAAGATGAATATCGCCATCCGCATGCGCGAGGTTCTTGATGACAAGGGCAGGCTGGTACAGGAGGAACACAACTTCCTCGGCAGTCTCGGCATCTACCGCATCACCCGGGCCTGACTGCCGCCGCATGAGCTTCATCCAGTATCCCTACGGCGACACGCTGCCGCAACCCGGCACCGCCATGGCACTCGTGCCCGGCGTGCGCTGGATACGCATGCCCCTGCCCTATGCGCTCAACCATATCAATCTGTGGCTGATCGAGGATGGCGCCGAGGGCTGGTGCGCTGTCGATACCGGCATGGACATGGGCGATGTGAAGCAGCACTGGCAAACCCTGACCGCGCACTATCCGCTGACCCGCCAGATCGTCACGCATTACCATCCCGACCACCTTGGCCTCGCCGCCTGGCTGCTGGAGCAAACCGGCGCACCGCTGGCCATGACCCAGGCCGAGTATCTGACCGCTCAGGCTTTCGCCAATGAAATCGGCAACTATTCGCCCCAGGCCACGGGCGAGCTGTTCCGGCGCCATGGCCTGTCTGCGGAACGTCTGGCAACGCTGGCGCAGCGTGGCAATGCCTACCGACGCGGCGTTCCCCAGATTCCCGTGACCTATACGATCCTGCGCGAAGGCGAGCAGGTGCGCATCGGTGCTCACCACTGGCGCGTGATCACCGGCAACGGCCACTGTCCCGAACATGCGGCGCTCTATTGCGCAGCACTCGGCGTGCTGATCGGCGGCGACATGATGCTGCCGTCAATCTCGACCAATGTCGCCGTCTTCGCCCCCAATCCGGATGAGGACTCGCTCAGCGATTTTCTTGCCTCGATCCGTCGCTTCGATGAACTGCCCGCAGACACCCTGGCCCTGCCCTCGCACGGACGCCCCTTCCGCGGCATCCATGCACGCGTGGCCGCGCTGGAGCAGCATCATGCCGACCGCTGCGCCGACCTTGTCGCCGCCTGCCGCACGCAGCCCCACACCGCCGCTTCGCTCCTGCCGATACTGTTCCAGCGCGACATCACCGACCCGCACCAGACCTTCTTCGCCATGAGCGAGGCCATCGCTCACCTCAATTATCTGGAGCAGCGTGGCGAAGTCCGCCGTAACGAAGAGGACGGCGTGCTCCGTTACCGCGCATGAGCATCGCCCCCCTGCCAGGCCAGGCGCCGCTCGACAGACCGCTGCGCGTGGTGTTCGACACCAATGTGCTGCTGTCCATGTTCGTCTTTGCCGACAGCCGCTTCGCGCTGCTGCGTGCCGAGGTCGATGCCGGACGCTGGCTGGCCTACACCCGCAGCGACTGCCTGGAAGAGTTCCGGCGCGTGCTCGACTACGCGATGTTCAAGCTGGAGGCTGATCGCCAGGCTAGCGCCTACGCCGCCTATGCCGCCATTGCCCGCCAGCCGGAACACGAAACCCCGCCGGAACCCGCACCCCTGCCCAGGTGCAAGGACAAGGACGATCAGAAGTTTCTCGAACTCGCCCGCGATATCGGCGCCGACTGGCTGGTCAGTTCGGACAAGGCCCTGCTCAAGCTCAACCGCAAGCTGACCGGCCGCTACCGCATCCTCAAGCCGGAACAGGCGCTCAAGGAACTGCAGTCCGGCTGAAACCTCCGGAGACCCTAAAGTTCAAGCGGCCCCTGCCGTTATGCCATTGACGTGCTCTGCCGACTGGAACTAGGACATGCGCAAAACTACCGTAGTCTGCTTACTGATGGCCCTGGCCAGCCTGCCGGCCCTGGCTGCGCCGCAACCTGTGCACTCATGGCAACTCATCGACAAGCAGGAAAACCAGCGCATTGCCCTCGACAAGGCGCGCATTTTCCGCATGCCGAATGGCAACACCGCGGCCTGGAGCCGACTGACGCTGGGCTTCGACATTCCGGATGCGCATACCGGGGTGCGTTACAACGCCATCGAGGCGCTCAACAGCTACAACTGCAAGAAACGCGAATACATGACCCTGAAACGGGTCTATGTCGACGCCTCCGGCCAGGCTGTACGCGAGGAAAAAGTAGACAGCCCGCGCATCGTCGAGATCAACGATGGCAGTTTCGAGGAAAAGCTGCTGCCGGAGGTCTGCAAGCCGCGCGCCGTGGG
>JAIEOJ010000253.1 GCA_019750575.1 Rhodocyclaceae bacterium
TGATCCGGCATGAAGCGATGACCGTCCGGCAGGCGCAGGATGCCGCCTTCGCCGCGCATGGCTTCGGTGATCAGGAAGGACTTGGCATGCGGGTGGTAGAGGCAGGTCGGGTGGAACTGGATGAACTCCATGTTCGCCACGCGACAGCCGGCGCGCCAGGCCATGGCAATGCCGTCGCCGGTGGCCGTGTCCGGATTCGAGGTGTACAGGTAGACCTTGCCGGCGCCGCCGGTGGAGAGCACGGTGTGGGTGGCGCCGATGGTGATGACCTTGTCGCCCTCGATGTCGAGCACGTAGGCGCCGAGGCAGCGCTGGCCGGCGCCGGCCTTGAGCTGGGCGCCGTTGATGAGATCGACGGCGATGTGCTTTTCGAACACGCTGATGTTGGGATGGTTACGCACCTTGTCGATCAGGGTGGCCTGTACCGCCGCACCGGTTGCGTCCGCTGCGTGGATGATGCGCCGCTGGCTGTGGCCGCCCTCGCGCGTCAGATGAAAGCCGAGTTCGCTGTCGTTGTCGGGCGTGAACGGAACGCCGAGCTCGATCAGCCATTGAATGGCCGCCTTGCTGTTCTCCACCACAAAGCGCGTGGCCTCGGCATCGCAGAGGCCGGCCCCGGCAACCAGGGTGTCATCGATGTGAGCCTGGATGGTGTCATGCGGGTCAAGCACTGCGGCAATCCCGCCCTGGGCCCAGGCGGAGGCAGAGTCGGCCAGGGTGCGCTTGCTGACCAGGGCGACACGCCGGGTTTCGGCCAGGCGCAGTGCCAGGGACTGGCCGGCAAGGCCGCTGCCGATGATCAGGACGTCGAAATGGGGCATGGTGGGGCGGGAGAGGCGGTCTGGCCGAGAGCGAATAGCCGGAAAATATACCACGCTGAATGAACTAATTCAGAAGCGCCGGGTCTGTGTCTGCAAAGGATCTGCGGCAAAGTACTCGGGGGAGGCCTGGCCGGTCGGGTATACTCGACAACTCGAATAACGATTCCAAAAAAGCACAGGCCAATGGGAGACCGTGAAGCGGATCAGCTGCTCGTGGAGCGCGTTCAGCGTGGCGACAAACAGGCGTTCGGCCTGCTTGTGGCGAAGTATCAGCGCAAGCTGATACGCCTGATCGGCCGCCTGATTCGCGACCCGGCAGAGGTTGAAGATGTGGCGCAGGAAGCTTTCGTCAAGGCCTATCGGGCCTTGCCGAACTTTCGCGGTGACAGTGCGTTTTATACGTGGCTGTACCGGATTGGTGTGAATACGGCCAAGAACTGGCTGGCAACCCAAGGGCGGCGTGCGCCGACCTCGACCGGGTTTGACAGCGAGGAGGCGGAAGGTTTTGATGATGCCGAACTGCTGCGCGACACTGACACGCCCGAGCGTGTGCTGATGTCGAAGCAGATCGGGGCAACGGTGAACAGCGCCATGGAGGCGCTGCCCGAGGATTTGAGGTCGGCGATCGTCCTGCGCGAGATCGAAGGCCTGAGTTACGAGGAAATCGCGCAGATCATGGATTGCCCCATCGGCACGGTGCGTTCGCGCATCTTCCGTGCACGTGAGGCGATTGCACAGAAACTGCGGCCGCTGCTGGACACGGCACCCGACAAACGGTGGTGAGTATGAGCGAAAAACTTTCAGCCCTCATGGATGGCGAACTCGATGAGACCGAGACTGCGGTCGCACTGGCGCGCCTGCGCAGCAGCGAGGATTACCGCCAGCAGTGGAGCGACTTCCATCTGGTCGGCGATGCCATGCGCGGTTCTGCAGGTCTGGACATCGACCTGACGGCACGCGTGATGGAGGCCCTGATCGACGAACCCGTCGTGCTGGCCCCGCCGCGCCTGCAATCGCGCCAGTCGGCATTCCAGCGCACCCTGGCGCTGGCGGCATCGGTGGCCGGGATTACCCTGGTTGCCGCGCTCGCCTGGTCCGGCCGGCCGGATGCGGTGGTTCAGGTGGCCAGCGTTCCGGTCGAGGCCCAGGTGCCGTCGCAGCTCACCGGCGCCAGCCTGCAGGCCTATCTGGTGGCGCACCAGACGCATGCGCCGAGCGCCCAGGGGGCAGCGCACTACATCAAGACGGTTTCCATGGAAACAGGCGGCCGTTGATGCGTGTGCAGGTTATGAGTCTGGCCGCGTTTGCGGCCCTGCAACTGGCCGGCAGCGGTGCCTTGCTGGCACGCGAGAGTGATGCCGTACAAGTGCTGAACAAGGCGATGCAGGTCACTTCGCGCCTCAATTACAGCGGTACCTTTGTCTATCGGCACGGCAGCGTCAGCGAAACCTCGCGCATCACCCACTTTATCGATGGTGGCAAGGAATACGAGCACCTGGAAGTGCTCGACGGCAGTCCGCGCGAGGTGGTGCGCGAGGGTGAGGAAGTGACCTGCTACCTGCCTGAGACACGCACCGTCTTCATCGAAAAGCGCAGTGAGCGCGGCAGTTTCCCTGCCATTCTGCCGGCCTCCCTGAGCAATATCGCCGAGTACTACGCCATCAGCAATGGCCCGCCGGCGCGCGTGGCCGGGCTGGAAACCCAGTCCATCATTCTCGAGCCGCGCGACGAATACCGCTATGGCCATCGCTTCTGGGTGGACAAGGCCAGCGGCATGCTGCTCAAGGCCACCCTCAG
>JAIEOJ010000012.1 GCA_019750575.1 Rhodocyclaceae bacterium
ACCAGCGAGCTGCTGATTGAAGAATCGCTGCTCGGCTGGAAGGAATTCGAGATGGAAGTGGTGCGTGACCGCAAGGACAACTGCATCATCGTCTGCTCGATTGAAAACCTCGACCCGATGGGCGTGCACACCGGCGACTCCATCACCGTCGCGCCGGCGCAGACGCTGACCGACAAGGAATACCAGATCATGCGCAACGCATCGATCGCGGTGTTGCGCGAGATCGGTGTGGATACCGGTGGCTCGAACGTGCAGTTCGCCATCAACCCCGATGACGGCCGCATGATCGTTATCGAAATGAATCCGCGCGTGTCGCGTTCGTCCGCCCTGGCCTCCAAGGCCACCGGCTTCCCGATCGCCAAGATCGCCGCCAAGCTGGCGGTCGGCTACACGCTCGATGAACTCAAGAACGAAATCACCGGCGGTGCCACCCCGGCTTCCTTCGAGCCTTCGATCGACTACGTCGTCACCAAGGTGCCGCGTTTTGCCTTCGAGAAGTTCCCGATGGCCAACGACCGCCTGACCACGCAGATGAAGTCGGTCGGCGAAGTCATGGCCATGGGCCGCACCTTCCAGGAATCGCTGCAGAAAGCCCTGCGCGGACTGGAAACCGGCGTGTATGGTCTGGACGAAGTCGAAGCCACGCGCGAAGAGATCGAGCGCGAAATCGCCAACCCGGGCGCCGAGCGCCTCTGGTATGTCGGTCAGGCTTTCCGCGACGGCATGACCTTCGACGAAGTCTTCAACCTGACCAAGATCGATCCGTGGTTCCTGGTGCAGATTCAGGACATCGTGCAGGTCGAAGAGTCCCTGCGCAGCAAAAAGATCGAAAGCCTCAGCAAGGACGAGATCCGCAACCTCAAGCGCAAGGGCTTCTCGGATCGTCGCCTTGCCAACCTGATGGGCAGCGACGAAACCACCGTGCGCAAGTTCCGCCAGTCGCTGGGCGTGCGCCCGGTGTACAAGCGCGTCGATACCTGTGCCGCCGAGTTCGCCACCGATACCGCCTACATGTACTCGACCTACGAGGAAGAGTGCGAGGCACAGCCGAGCAACAAGAAGAAGATCATGGTCCTTGGCGGCGGTCCGAACCGCATCGGCCAGGGCATCGAGTTCGACTACTGCTGCGTGCATGCCGCGCTGGCCATGCGCGAGGACGGCTACGAGACCATCATGGTCAACTGCAATCCGGAGACCGTGTCTACCGACTACGACACCTCGGATCGCCTCTATTTCGAACCGCTGACCCTGGAAGACATTCTCGAGATCGTCGATCTCGAAAAGCCCGCCGGCGTGATCGTGCAGTTCGGCGGCCAGACGCCGCTCAAGCGTGCGCGCGATCTGGAAGCCAACGGCGTGCCCATCATCGGCACCAGCCCGGACATGATCGACGCCGCCGAAGACCGCGAGCGCTTCCAGAAGCTGCTGCACGACCTGAATCTCAAGCAGCCGCCCAACCGCACCGCGCGTACGCCGGAGCAGGCCATCGAGCTGGCCAACGAAATCGGCTACCCGCTGGTGGTGCGCCCGTCCTACGTACTCGGCGGCCGTGCCATGGAAATCGTCCATGAGCAGAAGGAGCTCGAGCGCTACATGCGCGAGGCAGTCAAAGTGTCCAACGACTCGCCGGTGCTGCTCGACCGCTTCCTCAACGACGCGATCGAAGTCGACGTCGATGCGCTGTCCGACGGCAAGCAAGTCATCATCGGCGGCATCATGGAACACATCGAACAGGCCGGCGTGCATTCGGGCGACTCCGCCTGCTCGCTGCCGCCGTATTCGCTGAGCGCGGCAATCCAGGACGAGATCCGTCGCCAGACCGCCGCCATGGCCAAGGGCCTCAACGTGGTCGGCCTGATGAACGTGCAGTTCGCCGTGCAGAGACAGGCCGACGGCAAGGACGTCATCTACGTGCTGGAAGTGAATCCGCGCGCCTCGCGTACGGTCCCCTTCGTCTCCAAGGCGACGAGCATCCCCCTCGCGAAGGTCGCCGCGCGCTGCATGGCCGGCCGCAGCCTGGCCGATCAAGGCGTGACCACGGAAGTGATTCCGCCGTACTACTCGGTCAAGGAAGCAGTGTTCCCCTTCAACAAGTTCCCGGGCGTGGATACCATCCTTGGTCCGGAAATGAAGTCGACCGGCGAAGTCATGGGCGTGGGCCGTACCTTCGGCGAAGCCTTCGTGAAGTCGCAGATGGCTTCCGGCACCAAACTGCCGAAGTCGGGCAAGGCCTTCATCAGCGTCAAGCAGAGTGACAAGGTCAAGGCCGTCGAGGTGGCGCGCGAGTTGCACGATCTGGGCTTCACGCTGGTCGCCACACGCGGAACCGCATCAGCCATCTCCGAGGCCGGTCTGCCGGTCACGTCGGTGCAGAAGGTGACCGAAGGTCGTCCGCACATCGTCGACATGATCAAGAACAACGAGATCGCCTTCATCGTCAATACGGTCGAGGAAAAGCGCAGCGCAATCCAGGACTCGCGTTCGATCCGTACCTCGGGCCTGGCCCAGAAGGTGACTTCCTTCACCACCATCGAAGGTGCGCGCGCGGCCTGTGCCGGCATGCGCCATCTGGCCGAGCTGGAAACCTATTCGGTCCAGTCACTGCATGGAGAACTGAACTGATGAGCGCAAAGACGCCGATCACCCTGCG
>JAIEOJ010000298.1 GCA_019750575.1 Rhodocyclaceae bacterium
GCCAGCGTGGTGGTCTTGCCGGTACCGGGGCCGCCGGAGATCAGCACGCGCCGGTTTTCCAGCGCGGCAATCGCCGCCGCGCGCTGGTCGCACTGCCGGTCTTCACCGCTCGCCGGGGCCGGAAACAGGGTGGCCACCCTGGCTTGCAGCGAGGGCGGCAAGCCCACCCTGTCGCCGCTGCGCCATGCCGCCGCGACCGCCGTTTCGTAATCGAAATAGCGACGCATGTAGAGGCGCCCGGCATCCAGCGTCAGCGGCGTATAGGCCGCAGCATCACCGCAGGCGGGATGCGCCTGCAATGCTGCAATCCAGTCGGCCAGCGGCGGCGTACTGATGCCCTCCAGCACGGTCTGCTCCGCCAATGCGGCCAGATCGAGGCAGACATGGCCAGCACTGCTCAGCTGGCTCAGCAAGGCGGCGGCGAGCACCACAGGCGGTGAATCACCATGGCTGGCAATCAGGCGTGCAAAGTGCACATCCAGATCGGCGAGCTGGCCCTGGCGGCGCGCGGCTTCGAGCGACTTCAGCATGGTGCTCACAGGAATACCCTTTCCCTGCGCATCAGGCAGGCAGCAACACGCTCCACCATCACGCGCGACGGGCGCCAGGCAAACACGCCGCTGCCCGGTACTGCCGGCTGCATGCCGCGCAGGAAGAGATACAGTGCGCCGCCGCAATGACGCTCGTAGTCGTAATCTGGCAGCCGCTGCTGCAGGGCCAGATGCAAGGCCACGCCATACAGCAGCGCCTGCAGGTCGTACATGGCCGCTGCCATCGCCGCCGCGAGCTGCGGCTGCGCATAGTGGCGCAGCAGGGGACCGAGATGGTTGGACTTGTAGTCGAGCACGTAATGACGATCCTCGTGCATGAACACCAGATCCACGAAGCCCTTGAGAAAGCCCGACAGATGCGCGGGCTGCAGCAGGCGAATGCGTTCCGCGAGACGCCCGTCGGCCCCCGCGTACGGTCCGACCGCAAGGGCCAGCGCCGTCATGTCGGGCGTCCGCAACGGCAGCATGAACTCCATTTCGCGGATCTGCTGGGCCAACGGAATCTCGCGCAGCGGCGGCAGATTCGCCGCCATCGGCGTGGCCAGCGCATCGCTGAGCAAGGCCGTGGCGACCGGCTGCAAGTCGGCCTCGAAGCCGAACTCGGCCAGCGCCTCGAGAATGATCTCGGGCTCGGGACTTTCAAAGTCGGCGCGTTCGAACATTGCGTGCAGGCAAGTACCGGCATTCGCGCCTGCCGGAAACTTGCTGACCTCGACTGCATCCACGTTGCCCTCGGGCAGCGGCGCAATCGCATCGTGCTCCGGCGCTTCATCGACGCCGGCCTCGGAGGCATTCAGCAGCCAGGCCGAGAAGCTGTGCATGCGCCAGGGTGGCAGGCCGCGTTGCGGCCAGGGCAAGGCGGCCAGCGGCGCATGTGTTTCAGCCGGCGCCTCGACCACCGCGGCGTTCGCTTCCGGCAGATCATGGACAACAATGTGTTCGCAGGCAGCATGCCAGTCGTTCAGCGTGGCACGCAGTTCCGCATCGCTGCGGCTGCCGAAATCCACGCTGTCCTCGCCGTGCAGCAGCCAGGCCAGCGGCGAGGCCTCGGCATCCGCCAGCGCGCCCCAGACCAGCACGCAATGCTGGCGCGCGCGCGTCAGCGCCACATAGGCGAGACGCAGCGCCTCGGCGCGGCTTTCCTCGGCCGCCAGTGCGGCGTGATCGGCCAGCGCCGGCGAACCGAAATCCAGCGCGGCGCGATGCCCCTGCGCCGGATCGTGATAGCGCACCGGACCTTCATGCTCGCGCTGCTTGCCGTCCCACAGGAAGGGGCAATAGGTGAGCGGATATTCGAGGCCCTTGGAGGTGTGAATGGTGACGATGCGCACCAGGTTCTCATCGCTTTCCAGGCGCAGCAGCCGCCCTTCCCCGCTGTTGGTCTCGCTGCGCGCGTCGTTGCGCGCATCGGCGAGATGCTTGGCCAGTGCCTCGATGCCGAGCTGATCGTCATGCGCCAGCGCGGCCAGCAGGTCGGAGAGATGCTGCAGATTGGTCATCAGGCGCTCGCCGTCGGGCAGCGCCAGCAGACGCTCGGCCACGCCGGCTTCCAGCTGCCAGCTGCGCCACATGCGGATGAAACCCTGATCGCGCGCCTGCACATGCCAGCGGTGAAAGTCTTCCAGCCGTTGCAGCCAGGCCGCACCATCCAGTGCCGCCAGCGCATCACCGCGCACCCCCATGAGCTGGGTCGCCAGCGCCGAACGCACCAGGCCTTCGCGCGCCGGATGGGCGATGGCGAGCAGCACGCGTTCGACCTCGAGCGCATCCGGCGTCTCGAAAATGCTGTCCTGCCCGTAGCGCACGCTGGCCACGCCCAGGGCCTGCAGCTCGGCGCGTACCAGCTGGCCCTGATAGTGGGACTTGACCAGCACGGCGATATCCTGACCGGCGAGCGGACGCAATATTCCTTTATCGTCCACCGTCACGCGGCCGGCCTGGCTTGCGCTCAGGAGCTGTGCAATCGATGCGGCCACCGCCGCTGCAATCACCGGATTGGCGCGCTTTCTGGCAATGGTGCCGAGCTTGCCCCGGTTGTCGCCGGACTTGCGCGGCTCCAGCTCCTTGCCGGCGCGCGGCATGAACCAGATATCCATGGCCG
>JAIEOJ010000226.1 GCA_019750575.1 Rhodocyclaceae bacterium
GCGCTCGATGAAGCCACGCACAGCGCCGAGCGCACCGGTACCGGCGCGATGAAGCTGGACAAGCTGGTCGGGCAGTTCCGGGTGTCGGGTGTGTAAGGTCTAGTCCGGCTGGCGTGCCGGTGCAAGCGCGGGCGCCTCAAGCACCAACTCGACACGGCGATTGGCGGCGCGGCCGTTCTGACTGTCGTTGGCTGTGAGCGGCCGGGTGTCGGCATAGCCGGTGGCCCGCAGTCGCTGTGGCTCGACGCCGCGGCTGACCAGATAGCGCACCACCGCGCCGGCGCGGCTGGTCGACAATTCCCAGTTGGAGGGATAGCGCTCGGTCTGGATCGGGACGTTGTCCGTATGCCCCTCGACGACCACGGTATGGTCGGGCACCTTGTCAAACAGCGGCAGCAGTTGGTCGAGCACGGCACTGGCACCGCTGACGAGGTTCGCCTCGCCAGAGGCAAACAGCAGCTCGCTGCTGATCCGGAAACTCACCTTGTCCTGGTTCACGATGACCTCGACCTGTTTGCCAAGCGCATCGACCGGAAGTCCGGCCAGGGCATCCCTGGATGTGCGTGGCTGTTGCAGGGGCAGGGTGGGGCGGATACTGGGGATGGACAGACTGGCAGGCTGATCCGTGCTGCCCGGCCCCTTGGCACCGATGGGGCCAGCAAAGGCCAGCATCACCACCATCATGACCAGCAGCAGGGTGATGACATCGAGATAGGTGATCAGCCAGCCTTCCTGTTCCTCGGCCACGACAGGAGCCGCGTTCCAGGTACGCAGGCGCCGGCCTGATGATCGTTTCTTCTGCGCATCAAGTTGGCCGTCATCTGGCGCAGTGCCGGCTGGCGGCGAGCTGAGCGTGGTCATCACGTCTTGCCCGGGTTCTGCTGGTCCGGACGCGGCGGGGTGTATGCGTCATGGACTTCATCTTCGTAATTTGCCACGAAGGACTTGAGCGTCTCGCGCATCATGGAGGGGCTGCGTTGTGCGCACATCATCGAGATGCCTTGCAGGACCATGTTCATGACCACGATGCGTTCTTCGGTACGGCGCTCCAACTTGACTGCGACCGGCTTGAAAACGAGGTTGGCGAGCAGAATGCCGTAGAAGGTGGTCATCAGCGCGATGGCCAGCTGGGCGCCGATCAGTTTCATGTCGCCTGCGCCGAGCAGGTCCATCAGGTTGATCAGGCCGACCAGGGTGCCGAGCATGCCGAAGGCGGGCGCATAGGCAGCCATGCCGCGGAACAGCTGTGCTTCTGCGCTCTCCCGGGAGCGCAGGTATTCGATGCGCCAGTGCAGGAGGTCGAAGATTTCCGCTTCGTCTACGCGGTCGATCACGAGTTGCACCCCGGTGCGCAGGAAGGGATTGCTGATATGCGGCAGGGCCTGTTCGACGGCAATCACATCGCCCTTCAGCCACAGGCGCGACAGGCGCACCACTTCGTCGATGTCATCGTGGGCATAGAGACGTTCATTGCGCAGCACCGTTGGCAGCAGCCGCACGCAGCGCACCACCTCGCGCAGCGGGTAGCTGAGGAAGGTGGCGGCAAGGGTGCCCGCGAGCACGATACCCAGGCCCGGCCAGTCGACGAAACGCGCCGGGTCGTTGGCTGCAAAGAAGACCACGACAACCAGCAGCGCAACGCTGGCAATCATGCCGATCAGGGTGGAGGGGTTCATGATCCGACCTTGTGCATCAGGCAGCGTGCTGGACGCATCACGCGGCGGTTTTCAGGGAGCTGCAATTCAACTCGCACGAAACTGGCTTACACCAGCACTTCCATGGGCTGCACCTGCACCATCTCGCCGGCGGCGACATTGCCACGTTCGTGTTCGAGCACGATGAAGCAGTTGGCTTCCGACATGGAGCGCAATACGCCCGAGCCTTGTGCACCGGCGGGAGCAACCATCCACTGGCCTTGTTCGTTCATGCTCAGGGCGGCGCGCAGGAACTCGGTGCGGCCCGGGTTCTTCTTGAGGCTCACGCTGACCGGTACGCCGAAGGTGGGCAGGGGTAGAACGGGGCTGACGCCGGCGAGCTTGAGGATGGACTGACGCACGAACTGGTAGAAGGTGACCATGACGGCGACCGGATTGCCGGGCAGGCCGAACAGCCAGGCCTTGCCGATGCGGCCGAAGGCCATGGGTCGGCCCGGCTTCATGGCGATCTTCCAGAACAGGACTTCGCCCATGCGCGTCATCATCTGCTTGGTGAAGTCGGCCTCGCCGACCGAGACGCCGCCGCTGGTGAGAATGACGTCGGCATTCTCGGAAGCCGATTTGAATGCAGCCTCAAGCTTGACGGGATCATCCGGAATCACGCCCATATCGATGATGTCGCAACCGAGGCGGGTGAGCACGCCCCACATGGTGTAGCGGTTGCTGTCGTAGACCTCGCCACCCGAGAGCGGCGTGCCCAGCGACTTGAGTTCGTCGCCGGTGGAGAAGAGGGCGACGCGCACCTTGCGGCGCACGCTGACCTCGGCGGCGCCGATGGAAGCGAGCAGGCCGAGTTCAGCCGGACGCAGCAGCTTGCCGGCGACAATCGCGGCGTGATCCTTGCGCAGGTCTTCGCCGGCGCGGCGGATGTTCTGGCCCTGCTTCTGGCCGGGCGGGATGGTGACGAAATCACCATCGACTGTGCTGACTTCCTGGATCACCACGGTATCCACGCCGTCCGGAATCACGGCACCGGTCAT
>JAIEOJ010000081.1 GCA_019750575.1 Rhodocyclaceae bacterium
GGCAAGTACACTCAGCAGCGCGGACGCAAGGGGAGAGCGGAACTGTTTCATGATCAGACCTGGATGCCGGCTTCGCGCATGGCGACGCGCACACGTTCGTGATATTCGGAGGAAAGCGGGGTCAGCGGCAGGCGAATGCCGCCACCGATGAGCCCCATCTGCTGCACGGCCCACTTGGCCGGGATCGGGTTGGCTTCGAGGAACAGGTTGCGGTGCAGGCCGAGCAGCCTGAAGTGGGTATCGCGCGCCGTCGCCACATCACCGGCAAGCGCGGCAGCCACCATCTCGTGCATCAGCTTCGGCGCCACGGTGGCGGTCACCGAGATGCAGCCGTGGTAGCCGAGCAGGACGGCAGCCACGCCGGTGGCATCGTCGCCGCTGTACATGGCAAAGCCCTTGGGCGCACGCTTGATCAAGTCTGCGGCACGCTCGAGATTGCCGGTCGCATCCTTGATGCCGACCACGTTCCTGACTTGTGCCAGGCGCAGGGTCGTGTCATTGGACATGTCGGCCACGGTGCGGCCCGGCACGTTGTAGAGAATCAGCGGCAGCTCAACCGCCTCGGCAATCGCCTTGAAATGCTGGTACAGCCCTTCCTGGGTCGGCTTGTTGTAGTAAGGCACGACCGAGAGATGGGCATCGGCGCCGGCATCCTTGGCGTACTGGGCCAGTTCGATCGCCTCCGGCGTCGAGTTGGCGCCGGTGCCGGCGATCACGGGAATGCGGCCGGCGATGTGATCGACCGTGGTCTTGATCAGCAGGCAGTGCTCGTCGAAATCAACGGTGGGCGACTCACCCGTGGTGCCGACAACGACGATGCCGTCCGTGCCCTCGGCCACATGCCAGTCGAGCATGCGCTTCAGCGCAGGAATGTCGAGACTGCCGTCGTCCTGCATGGGGGTGGGAATGGCGGGAAGCGAACCTGTGATCATGATTTACTCGGTTAGGAAGCGGGCAGGAAAGGAAGTTTAAATCGGGATGAGGACCAAGCACAGCGTCTGTGTAAGCGTTTGTGTGTTTCAGCTGCCGAGCTCGGCCAGCACGCGCACATGCGCCTCGGCACTGCGGCCCAGGGCCGACAGGTTGTAGCCGCCTTCGAGAATGGACACGATGCGACCTTCGCACACCTGATCGGCAAAGCTCTTGATCAGCTGCGTCACCCAGGCATAGTCGGACTCGACGAAGGCCAGTCCGGCCATGTCGTCCTCGACGTGGGCATCAAAGCCGGCCGAGATGAAGATCATCTGCGGCTGGAATTTCTCCAGCGCGGGAATCCACTCCTCCAGCGCGGCCTTCTTCAGCGCATCGCCACGCGAACCGCGCGGCAGCGGCACATTGATCATGTTGGGTGCCGGATTCTGCGTGCCCGAGCCCGGATAAAAGGGGTGCTGGAAGATGCTGCACATCAGGTACTCGGGCCGGTTCGAGAACATCTCCTCGGTGCCGTTGCCGTGATGCACATCGAAGTCGATGATGGCAACGCGTTCCAGGCCCCAGTGATCCACGGCATGCGCAGCGGCCACGGCGATGTTGTTGAAGAAGCTGAAGCCCATGGCGCGATCGCTCTCGGCGTGGTGGCCGCAGGGACGCACCGAGCAGAACACGTTCCTGACCTTGCCTTCCATGACCAGATCGGTGCCAAGTACACCAGACCCCGCTGCGCGCAAAATGGCGTTGTGCGAGCCCGGGCTCATGGCGGTATCCGGATCCAGATGCACGATGCCCTGCTGCGGCGCCGAGCGGTGGATCATTTCGATGTAGTCATCCGGATGCACGCGGGCCAGTTCCTCGTCCGAGGCCAGCGGCGCCTCATACTGGTCGAGATGGTCGAACAGGCCGGCCGCGACGAAGCGGTCGTTGATCGCATCCATGCGCGCAGCGCGCTCCGGATGGTAGCTGCCCGGATCATGCTTCCAGCAATCCGGATGGGAAATGAAGGCGGTCGTGTATGCGCTCATGCGGCTCTCCTGAAAACCCGGGCGGGAAGTCGGGGGAATTGTGGCAAAGTTGCCATTATCGCCGAAACCGGAACGTTTTCGCAGTTGTCTACCCAGCTTCCTGCATCAAAATCAGGGTTCGCAACTCCGTCTCGATGCCGCCATGAACATGATCACCGACCTTCCCGGCCACCACGCCACCACCCGCGCCCTGCTGACCGCCGCCGGCCAGATCATTCTCGGCAAGGATGCCCAGCTCAAGCTGGCCCTGGCCTGCCTGCTGGCGCGCGGCCACCTGCTCATCGAGGACCTGCCGGGCGTCGGCAAGACCACGCTGGCGCATGTGCTGGCGCGCCTGCTGGGCCTGGAGTTCCAGCGCATCCAGTTCACCAGCGACATGCTGCCGGCAGACATCATCGGCGTCTCGGTGTTCGAACGCAGCAGCGGCAGCTTCCAGTTCCACCCCGGCCCCATCTTTTCCCAGATGATCCTCGCCGACGAGGTCAACCGCGCCACACCCAAGGCCCAGAGCGCACTGCTGGAGGCAATGGAGGAACGTCAGGTCACCAGCGAAGGCGTGACGCGCGCGCTGCCGCAACCGTTTTTCGTCATCGCCACGCAGAATCCGGCCCACCAGATCGGCACCTTCCCGCTGCCGGAATCCCAGCTTGACCGCTTCCTGATGCGCATCGAGCTCGGCTACCCCGACCGCGAGGCCGAGCGCGCCCTGCTCGCCGGCGCCGACCGGCGCACCCTGCTCGCCACCCTGCCCCCCATGCTGAAGGC
>JAIEOJ010000245.1 GCA_019750575.1 Rhodocyclaceae bacterium
CCGGCGAGCTGCCTCAGGTAGTCGCGCGGAATCTCGCTGAACATCAGCGGTATGGCCGTCTCCGGCAGCACCATGAGCTGGGCCGGGTGCGCCTGTGCGAGCGTGGCATAGGTATTCAGCGACAGGCTGAGACGCTGCGGATCCCACTTCAGGCTCTGCGGCACATTGCCCTGCAACAGGCTGACCGTGAAAGGTGCGCCCTGCGGCTGCGTCCATTGCATCATGCGCAGGCCGGCCCCGACGAGCAACAAGGTGGCGCACAACGCCAGCGGAAGCATGGCAGGCCGGCGCAGGCGGTAAAGCTCGGCCAGCGCCGCTGCAAGCAGCGCGACCACGAAGCCGACCCCATACACGCCAAGTACCGGCGCATAGCCGGCCAGCGGGCTGATCGGGGTTTGTGCATAGCCGACGGCAAGCCAGGGAAAACCGGTGGCCACGATGCCGCGCAGCCACTCGCCGGCCGTCCATGCAGCCGCGATGAGCAGCAGTGAGAACGTTGTTCCCGTGCGCAAACGGGCCGCCAGCCAGCCGGACAAGGCCGGGTAGAGCGCGAGGTAGAGCACGAAGAGCAGGGTCATCAGCGCAGCCACCGGCGCCGGCATACCGCCGACATCGTGCATGCTCACATAGACCCAGGAGATGCCGACGAGGAAACAGCCCAGACCCCATGCGTAGCCCTGAACGGCAGCCTGGCGCGGGGTCGCCGTGCGCCAGCCGTGGAAGAGAACGGCGAGACTGAGAAAGCTGAGCGGCCACCAGCCCAGCGGTGCGAAGGCGGCCACCTGCAGGGCACCGGCCGCGCACGGCAGCAGTGCGTGTTGCCAGCGCTTCACTGAGCCCGCCTCCGCCGCAGACCTTGCGGGGCCAGGCGACAGAGGCGAGCCGGCGCACTCATGCGTCGGCCGGTTCCTTCTCGGTCAGCGGCAGGGTGCGCTGCCGGTCGATCAGCAGCGTATGCACGCGGCGGCTGTCGGCGCGCAGCACGGCAATGCGCAGATCCTTGTGGAAGATGACTTCGCCGCGCTTGGGCAGGCGCCCGAGTTCGTGGATGACGAAACCACCGACGGTATCGTAGTGCTCGTCGCTGAGCTCGGTGCCGAAGGCGGTGTTGAAGTCCTCGACTTCGGTGGTCGCCTTGACACGATAGCGGCCGGTGTTGTCGAGCACGATATTGCCGGCGGTCTCGTCGAAGTCGTATTCGTCCTCGATGTCGCCGACGATCTGCTCCAGCACGTCCTCGATGGTGACGAGACCGGACACGCCGCCGTATTCGTCGACCACGATAGCCATGTGGTTGTGGCTGGCGCGGAACTCGCGCAGCAGGACATTCAGGCGCTTGGACTCGGGGATGAAGATGGCCGGACGCAGCGTGCCGCGCAGGTCGAAATCACGGCCGGCGAAACAGTTGAGCAGGTCCTTGGCAAGGAGGATGCCGATCACGTCGTCCTTGTGCTCATCGATGGCGGGGAAACGCGAGTGCGTGGCCTCGATGACCAGGGCGGCGATCTTTTCCGGATCGTCGTTGATGTCGACGACGTCCATCTGCGCGCGCGGCACCATGATGTCGCGTACCTGCATGTCGGAGACGGCCAGTGCGCCTTCGATGATGGACAAGGCATCGGCGTCGAGCAGATTGCGCTCGTAGGCACCGTGCAGGAGATTCAGGAGTTGTTCGCGGTCTTCGGGCTCGCGCATCAGCAACGAGGAAAGACGCTCTAGAAGATTCGGTTTACTAGGGGAAGGGTCCATTTGGTTTGAGCTTCGGGCTTGGTGCAATGCACTACGCCTGCGGCTCGCGTTCACTCAGATAAGGGTCGGGATAGCCGAGCGCGGCGAGGATTTCGCGTTCGCGGGCTTCCATGATTTCGGCTTCGGAATCACTGGTTTCGTGGTCGTATCCCTGCAGGTGCAGCATACCATGCACGATCAGGTGGGCGAAGTGCGCCTCGGCGGGCTTCTGCTGCTCGGCCGCCTCCTTCAGCACGACCGGCAGGCACAGTACCAGGTCGCCGGCCATGGCGGGATTGGGTATGTAGGGAAAGGACAGCACATTGGTGGCGTAGTCCCTGTGGCGATACTCGCGGTTGAGCATCTGCCCTTCTTCGGCATCGACAAAGCGCACCGTGACTTCGGCGCTGTCGCCTTCCAGCGCCTTCTTCACCCAGCGCCGCACCTGCGGTCGAGACGGCAGCGCCTCGCTCTCGCACGCATACTGCACGCTCAGCGACAGGGAGGGTGGCACAGGCTTGGGCTTGGCCACTGCTTTCTTGCCGGCGGTAGTCACGATTTCCTGGCTTCGTTCTTTTCGTAGGCCGCGACGATGCGCGCCACCAGCGGATGGCGCACCACGTCCTCGGCGAGGAAGTCGGTGAAGGCAATGCCGCGCACATCGTTGAGAATATGGCGCGACTCGATCAGGCCGCTCTTCTGACCCTTCTGCAAATCGATCTGCGTCACATCGCCGGTGATCACGCACTTGGAACCGATGCCCATGCGCGTCAGGAACATCTTCATCTGTTCGGGCGTGGTGTTCTGCGCCTCGTCGAGAATGATGAAGGCATGGTTGAGGGTGCGGCCGCGCATGTAGGCCAGCGGCGCAATCTCGATGCTGCCTTTCTCGAACATCTTGGTGACCTTGTCGAAACCCATCAGGTCATAGAGCGCGTCATAGAGCGGGCGCAGATAGGGGTCGACCTTCTGCGCCAGATCGCCGGGGAGAAAGCCCAGGCGTTCGCCCGCCTC
>JAIEOJ010000194.1 GCA_019750575.1 Rhodocyclaceae bacterium
AAGCGGCTTTGCAGATCGATGCCGCGCGACAGCTCTATCATCGCTGCGGTCATCGGCGGATAGGGGTCCTGCTTGCGCGCCACCAGCCCGATCTGACGCGACAGCTCCGGCACGATCTGCACCACGCAGATTTCCTGGCGTAGCTCGATCAGACTCAGCACGCTGTGCGGCACCACCGCACAAAGGTTGCTGCAGCGTATCTGCGAGTAAAGACCGAAGATCGAATCCGTCTCCATCTTCACACGCGGGGTGGCACCGGCCTGGCGGAAAGCCGTGTCGATGATGCTGCGGCTCTGCATATTGCCTGTCAGCAGACACAAGGGCAGCTCGGCGACCTCGCCCCATTCCAGATGCGTTCGCCCCTTGAGCATGGAATCATCCCGCGTCATCAGTACATAGCGTTCAACATAAAGCGGATGGACAGTAAATCCGGCCAGCGAAGTATCAGAGAGGTAGGTGACGCCCAGATCCAATTCGCAGCTGTCGAGTCGGCGCGTGATTTCCTGTGCCGGCAGCGACAGGATCGTGAAATCAATACCGGCGTACTGCTCCTGGCAGGGCGTGGACAACAGCGGCACCACCGGCATGGTGGTGGGGATCGCACCGATGTTCAGGGAGCCCTTGAGGTTGCTGTGCGCACTCATCGCCTCCTGACGCATGGCCTCGTAGCTGGCGAGCATGTGCTGCGCCCAGCCGACCACGCGCTCGCCCTCCTCGGTCAAGCCCTCAAAGCGCCGCCCGCGCCTGACCAGATTCAGGTCCAGCTCCTTTTCGAGATTGCGGATCGCGGTCGAAAGCGCCGGCTGGGACACATGACAACGTTCGGCGGCACGCGCAAAGTGGCGGACTTCGGCAAGGGTGACGAGATACTTGAGCTGACGGATGAACATTGCAATACATGATTACATGTGAATCCGCGAAGCATACGCCAGATGACCGGGGACGCTCGCATTTGCATGCGGGCTTGTGCGACGGACGCGCGCGCCGTATAGTATCGCTGTATCCATTTGGATATATCAAAAACAGATTCAGCCGTATCCGGTTATCGACTGAAATTCATGTAAAAGAAACGCTGCGTTTCGCGTCTCCAACCCCTCGCTATATCTTTAAATACATATCCAACCAGAACAACATCACGCTGCCCATCTCGCCGAGACCCCATGAAATCCCTGCTGCCCATCCTGCTGCTCGTCCTTTATAGCCACCACGCCCACGCCGATGTGCAGGTCGCCGTCGCCGCCAACTTTGCCGGCCCGGCACAAAGGATTGCCGTCGAGTTCGAAAAACAGACCGGGCACAAGGCTGTCCTCGCCACCGGCTCCACAGGCAAGTTCTACGCGCAGATCATCAATGGCGCTCCCTTCGACATTCTGCTCGCCGCCGACGACGAAACCCCCGCCAGGCTGGAGAGGGAGGGTCATTCCGTCGCAGGCAGCCGCTATACCTATGCCATCGGCAAACTGGTGCTGTGGTCGGCGAGGCCGGCCATTATCGACGCCAAGGCCGAGGTGCTGAAACACGGCAGCTTCAATCACCTTGCCATCGCCAACCCCAAGGTCGCGCCCTACGGTGCTGCAGCGCTTGAAACCATGAAGGCCCTGGGTGTGTACGAAGCCCTGCAATCCCGGCTGGTCACGGGTGAAAACATTGCCCAGACCCACCAGTTCGTTGCCACCGGCAATGCGATGCTGGGTTTCGTCGCCCTGTCACAGGTGCTCAAGGATGGCAGGATCGAAGGCTCCTACTGGATCGTGCCGGAAAAACTCTACTCACCCATCCGCCAGGATGCCGCACTGCTCAACAAGGGCAAGGACAACAAGGCCGCGGCCTCCTTCCTCGAGTTTCTCAAGAGCAAGGCCGCCCGGGACATCATTCTCGGCTACGGCTACAGCCTGTAACTTCACGCAGCGCCTCCCGGTGTAGCGGAGGAGCAGGTGCCCGGCCTATCCCCGTTTGTCCGCAGCTGAAGGCCTGCTGATGCCAGACACCATATCGCTACAATAGCCGCACCATGAATTTCACCGCCAGCGACTGGGGGGCGATACGGCTCACGCTCGAGCTCGCCAGCCTCACCACCCTGCTTCTGATCCTGTTCGGCACCCCGCTTGCGTGGTGGTTGTCGCGCACCACCTCGCGCGCGAAGCCCGTCATCGTGTCGCTGGTAGCCATGCCGCTGGTATTGCCGCCCAGTGTGATCGGTTTTTACCTGCTGGTGTTCATGGGCCCGAACGGCCCGCTCGGCGAACTCACGCAAAGCCTGGGCCTCGGCACCCTGCCCTTCACCTTCGGCGGCCTGCTCCTCGCCTCCTGCATCTACTCGGTGCCCTTCGTCGTGCAGCCGCTGCACAACGCCTTCGAGGCCATCGACGAACGCATGTACGAAGCCGCGGCGACGCTGCGCGCCGGACCGCTTGATCGCTTCTTCAGCGTTGCGGTGCCACTGGCCAGGCCGGGCTTCCTCACCGCCGCGGTGCTCGGCTTTGCGCACACCGTGGGTGAATTCGGCGTGGTACTGATGATAGGCGGCAACATCCCGGACAAGACACGCGTGGTCTCGGTGCAGATCTACGACTATGTGGAGGCGCTCGAATATGGCGAAGCACATCGCCTCGCCGCACTCATGCTGATCTTCGCCTTCGTGGTGCTGTTCCTGCTCTACACCTTCAACCCGAGCCGGAAGAAGGCGGCCTGAGATGATCGAAGCGGACTTCAAGCTGACCTTGCCGGGCTTCGAACTGGAAACGCAG
>JAIEOJ010000306.1 GCA_019750575.1 Rhodocyclaceae bacterium
CGCGAAGGGCATATCGCCAGCGCTCATGGCCTGGTGCTGTATTCGCCGGATGCGCGCACCCACGGCGTGATCGAGCGCCAGCGTGAAATCGAGGAGCTCAGCGGCCAGATCGGCGCGCTGGCCGAAGCCGAAGAGCTGGCGCGCGAAGCCCAGCACGAAGCCGAACAGGCGGTCAACGACACGCAAACCGCGCTCACCAACGGCCGCCGCGCCACGCAAGAAGCCCAGCAGCGTCTGCATGCCGCCCAGGTCGAGGCACTCAAGCTGAATCAGCTGCAGGCGCGTTACGATGAACGTGCCGGCCAGATCGATCACGACCTCGCCGAAATTCGCCGTGCAGAAGAGAACGAACGCGCCAGTCAGATGCGTTCGGACGAGCAGCTAGGCCTCTACCGCGAGCAGCTGGATGCGTTGCGCGCACGCGGCGAGGAAGCCGCCGAAGCCCTGCGCCGTGCCGAGACGCAGCTGAGAGAAGCCAGAGCATTGGAGCAGCAGCTGGCGCGCGAGGCGCAGGAAGCGCAGTTCTCCGAGCGCGAATGCAGCAACAAGCTTGAGGACAATGCGCGCGCCACCGAGACGGCAGTGCGCCAGCTGGAGCGCATCGTCAGCGAGCTGGAGCAGGCGCGCACCGATCTTGCCGCCATCAGCGAAGGCTTGCTGGGCGAGTCGTTGCAGACCGCGCTGCAGAAGCGCACCGACTACGAAAACGCACTTGCCGGCAAGCGCAATGCGCTGGAGTCCGCCGCTGCCGAACTGCGCGGCCTTGACGAGCTGAGGCTCAAGCTCGAGCAGAGCGTGGTGCCGCTGCGCGAGCGCATCAACGATCTGCGCATGAAGGAGCAGGCTGCCCAGTTGAACGAGGAACAGTTCAGCCAGCGCCTGCTCGAAGCCAATGTCACGGCCGAGGAAGAACAGGTGCTGGCGGCCATGCTCACGCCGAATCTGCGCGACAGCCAGTTGCAGGGCGATATCACCCGCATCGGCAATGAAATCGAGGCGCTCGGTTCGGTCAATATGGCGGCGCTTGAAGAGCTCACCAGTGCCCGCGAGCGCAAGGGCTTCCTCGACGACCAGTCCACCGACCTCGCCGATGCCATCAATACGCTGGAAGATGCGATCCGCCGCATCGACCGCGAGACACGCGAGCAGCTGCAGGCCACCTACGATGCGGTCAACCGCCAGTTCGGCGAGCTCTTCCCCAGCCTCTTCGGCGGCGGCGAGGCCAAGCTGCTGCTGACCGGCGACGAGATTCTCGATGCCGGCATCCAGATCATGGCGCAGCCGCCGGGCAAGAAGAACTCGACCATCCACCTGCTCTCGGGTGGCGAGAAGGCACTGACCGCGATCGCGCTGGTGTTCGCCATGTTCCAGCTCAATCCGGCGCCGTTCTGCATGCTCGACGAAGTCGATGCGCCGCTGGACGATTCGAATACCGAACGTTTCGCCAATCTGGTCCGCAAGATGTCTGCGCAGACCCAGTTCATCTTCATTTCCCACAACAAGATCGCCATGGAAATGGCCACCCAGCTGATCGGCGTGACCATGCAGGAAAAGGGTGTCTCGCGCGTGGTCGAGGTGGACATGGAAGAAGCGCTGCGCATGGCCGACGACCAGGTCGCGGCCTGACAGGGGATGCACGATGAGTGATTTGCAATTGAGCCTGCTCGGACTTGGCGCTGCACTCGTAGCCGGCGTCTGGGCCTACAACAAGCTGCAGGAACGCAAGTACCGGCAAGCCGCCGAGAAGGTGTTCCGCAGCGAGCAGCCGGATCTGCTGGCGCCGGCGGGCGAGGGGCTCGAGCCCGTGGCCGAGCCGCTGCCGGAGGAAGCTCCGCTTGCCGAAGAGGCATTCGTGCCGCCAGCCGTGGACGAGCGCCGCGAGCCGGTGATGGACGAGGCCCCGGTGCCGGAATGGCGTGAACCGGTGATGGCCGCCGATGAACCGCTGGAAGAGATGCCGATGGCCGCGATGCCGCACGAGTTTGCCGCCGCCAGTGCGCCGCCGGCCGACTGGTGCGATGACAGCATAGACCTGATTGCCCGCCTGCATTTCAACGACGGCATCGCCGCCGACGATCTGCGCCAGGCACAGTCCGCGATGCAGGCGCATCAGCGCGTGCACCTGCGGGTCTTCGTCGAGGCCGGGCGCTGGTTGCCGCTGGCCGAGGCGGGCGAGGACAGCTATGCCCAGGCCTGGTTTGCGCTGCAGCTGGTGGACCGGCGCGGTGCTGTCAGCACCCATGATTTCGAGGCCCTGCGTCACGCCTTGCAGGCACTGGCCTCGCTGCGCAACGGCAGCCTGGACTTCCCCGATGTGGCGGCACTGGGTGAGCAGGCGCGCGCCCTCGACGAATTCTGTGCCCAGCTTGACCTGCAACTGGCCATCAATGTGCTCGATGCGGGGCAGGGTGCCTTCCCCGGCACCAAGATTCGCGGCATGGCGGAAGCCGCCGGCATGCAGCTCAACGGCAAGGGCGAATTCCACGCCCATGACGAACATGGAAACTTCCTGTTTGCGCTGGTGAACATGGGCGATGCCTTTGATGCGCAGACGATGAAAACCATGCACACCCACGGTCTGACCTTCCTGCTCGACGTGCCGCATGTGCGCGATGGCGCCCACGCCTTCGAGCGCATGCTGAGCACCGCCCGCCAGTTCGCCAACACGCTCGATGCCGCGCTGGTCAATGCACAGCGCGCACCGATTTCCGATGTCATGGTCGACAGCATCCGCAAGAAGATCTTCGAGATTCACGAACAGATGAACCT
>JAIEOJ010000211.1 GCA_019750575.1 Rhodocyclaceae bacterium
GCCGGCATGTCGGCGCGATCAGACTGGGAGCGCGTCTCCAGGGCCAGCTGTTGGTAGCTGTCATCCTGGCGCATGACGGCTACAGGCTTGTCCGTATTCAGCTGCGCGACTTCGTCCCAGTCTATTTTCAGTTCGCCCGCATATGAGGTCTTGAAGATCAGGGTATTGCCGCGCTTGGAAATGACGCTGCCGCTCAGGCGGTCGCCATTCTTGAGCAAGACCTGGTCGGCCAGTGCCATGCTGCTTGCGGCAAGCGTGAAAGCCAGTGCGAGGGCCTTGCTGAAAACCTTGAGTCCTGCGGGCATGAAAGCATCCTGAGCGGAGAGTGACTCGGATCAGGCTGCATTTACCGGGAAAAGTTTCATGGGCCGTCGGTCGGCCCATGATCGCTTCGGCGCTTTAGCGGAACATGTAGCCGACGCCGATCATCAGCTGGCGGTCGGTGCTGCTGCGATCGGGCGCCGGATTGTTTTCCCAGTTGACGTGATATTGCGCAGTGGCGACAAAGTCCTTGCTCAGCGGAATGCGCAGCCCGCTGCGCGTCTTGACCAGGATGTCGGCATCGCGGTTGAGGCCGCGATAGCCGTCCTGGAGGTGGAAGACCTCGATCGGCACGCTGGACAGGTAGGTCATGCGGTGTGTGAAGTCCACATGCCAGCCGAGTGCGCCGAAGGCTTCGTCCGGCGCCTCGTAGCGTTCGACCGAAACGAGGTCGGGGCCGCCCTTGAGCGAGAGCTTGGTGTTCTCGGTTTCGTACACCTGATAACCGTAGCCGACACCAAGGACGCGGCGGTTGCGGATGTCGCGGAAGCGATCCTGTTCCAGCGCGGCGTGGGCATACAGGAACTCGGTGCGCGTGTAGAAGCTGTCGTAGCTGCCGTAGAGGCGGCGATTGGAGACCGAAGTCGTGTCCTCGTCGCGGGCGCGATTGGCCTCGCCGCCGATGGTGTAGCGCCAGTCGCGCGCGCGCTTCTGGATCTCCGCGTCAATGTGCACCTGCTGGTAGTTGCTGTTGCCGCTGGTGTCGCTGACCGCCAGATTGGCGCGGCCGCTGTAGCGGTAGCCGCGCCCGGATTCCTCGGGCGTGGGGTTGATGTAGAGAATGTCGTTGAGGCCGTAGGCCTTGTTCTCGATCTCCGCCTCGTCGAAAGCCGCGCCTGCGTCTGCGCCGCTTTGGGTTGTATTTCCAGCGGGTTTGCCGTTGCGCGCGGTGATGCGCACCGCGCCGCTTTCCGCCGGCAGCAGGGAGGTGTGCAGATAGCTGTCGTCGTCGAGCAGGGTGGCGACCGGGCTGTCGGTGGACAGCGTGCTGATTTCCTTCCAGCTGATCTTGAGATCGCCGGCATAGCTGGTGTTGAAGGTCAGGGTGTCGCCGCTCTTGCTGATCACCCTGCCCGAGATGATGTCGCCGTTCTTGAGTATGACCTGGTCGGCGTAGGTGGTCCTTGCAATGCCCAGCAGGAGCATGCAGGCCATGATGATGCTGATGGCGCGCATTACGCTTCCTTTCATGTGTGAATACGATCAGGCTAGCTCTGTCCGCAAATCACATGAAAAGTTGCAGCGCATTCTGCGACAGATGACAAACCCGCGTGTTTTCAGGCTACTGGCCGGGCTTGAGCTTGCCCAGCAATTCGCGGATCGCCGTGACGCGCTCCTGCAGCGAGCCGGTGTTCTTCTTCCAGCTGAGTCGATCCTGTCCCGCCAGCTTGAGGTTGCGGTCCTTCTGGATCAACATGATGATGTCGGCCGGATCGACCGGCGGATTGGGCAGGAACTGCAGGTTGATGCTGTTCTCCGATGCATCGATCTTGGTCAGTCCCAGCGGCACGCAGGCGAGGCGCAGCTTGTGCGTCTCCATCAGCGATTGCGTCTGCGGTGGCATCTCGCCGAAGCGGTCGATCAGCTCTTCCTGCAGATCCTGCAGCTCCTGGCGTGAATCGGCATTCGACAGGCGCTTGTACAGCGTCAGACGCTCATGCACATCCGGGCAGTAGTCGTTCGGCAGCAGAGCCGGGTAGCGCAGATTGATTTCCGAGGTCACCGACAGCGGCTGGGTCAGGTCCGGCACTTCCTTGCCTTCCTTGAGCGCCTTCACGGCGGCGTTCAGCATGTTGGTGTACATGGCAAAGCCGATCTCGTGGATCTCGCCGCTCTGGTTTTCGCCCAGCACTTCGCCGGCACCGCGGATTTCCAGGTCGTGCATGGCGAGGAAGAAGCCGGAGCCGAGTTCCTCGGTCATCTGGATCGCTTCCAGCCGCTTCTGCGCCTGCTTGGAGGGCTTGGCGTCCTGATCGCTGAGCAGATAGCAGTAGGCCTGGTGGTGCGAACGGCCGACGCGGCCGCGCAACTGGTGGAGCTGCGCGATGCCGAACTTGTCGGCGCGGCCGATAAGGATGGTATTGGCGTGGGCGTTGTCGATGCCGGTCTCGATGATGGTCGAGCACAGCAGCAGATTGTGCTTCTGCTGCGTGAACTCCTTCATCACGCGCTCCAGCTCGCGTTCCGGCAGCTGGCCGTGGCCGACAATGATGCGCGCTTCGGGCAGCAGGGCCTCCAGCCGCTCCTTCATGTTCTCAATGGTGGCGACTTCGTTGTGCAGGTAGTAGACCTGACCGCCGCGCTTGAACTCGCGCAGGCAGGCTTCACGGATCACGCCCTTGGACCAGGGATGCAGGAAGGTCTTGATGGCGAGGCGCTTCTGCGGCGCGGTCGCAATCGCCGAGAAATCGCGCAGGCCTTCCAGCGACAGACCCAGGGTGCGCGGGATCGGTGTGGCGGTCAG
>JAIEOJ010000058.1 GCA_019750575.1 Rhodocyclaceae bacterium
GGCTTCAACCTTGGGCGCCTCGACTCGCGCTGTTTCGACTGCGGCGACGCTGACTGCGGGCTCGGAAGCGACAGCTTCGCTTGCGCTGGCAGTTTCCACGGCGCTGACAACGGCCGCGGTTGCACTGGCGAATTCCGCCGGGCTTACCGTTTCCGCGCTTGCATTCGCGTCGATGTTGCTGTCTGCGCTGTCGCCGGTCTCGATGCTGTCCTCAGTACCGGTCTGGTTGCGACCATCCTGTTGCCTGCCGCGACCGCGACCGCCACGACGGCCGCGACGGCGACCGCCTTCGGCGGCGGGAGCCTGACCTTCAACCGTGGTTTCCGGTACCGCTGCGGCAACACCGCTGTCGGCAAGTTCGGTGCTCGCTGCGGCAGCCTGCGGCTGGCGCGGCGGCCTCGGCTCGCGGGGCTCGCGCGGCGGGCGCGGTTCGCGCGGCTGGCGGGTTTCAGCGGCTTCGCGATTCTCGCTGCGGTCTGCGCGTTGCTCGTTGCGCTCACCGCGCTGACGACGCTGGCCGCCTTCGGCTTGCTGGCCTTCCTCGCGACGCTGCTTGCCTTCGCCACGCTCCTTGCGTTCGCCACGCTCGGCATTGCCATCAGCACGGGCTTCGTCCTTGCGACCTTCGCTGCGATTGCGGTCACGACCACCACGGCGGCCATCACGACCACCATCGCGGCCACCGCGTTCGCGACGTCCCGACTTGGCGGTGCTTTCCTCGGTCGCAACCGGTGCCGGCGCGGCCTTGGGCGTGCCGACCAGCCAGCCGAAGAGCTTGCCGATGAAGCCGGCTTGCTCGGCGACCGGCTTGGCGACCGGGGTTTCGACCGCGCGGTATTCAACAATCGGTGCAGTCGTTTCAGGGGTGATGCCCTTGACGGCGGCAACCGGACGGACAGGGCGCGGCTCGCTGTTGGCCGAAGGCGGCTGGTAGCTGGCCTGCTTCTGTTCGTCGGCCATGCGGTAGCTGGGCTGGCCGATGCCTTCCTGGTTCAGCTGGTCGTGGCGCAGACGGATGATTTCGTGGGCCGGGGTTTCCAGATGGCGGTTCGGCACGATCACCAGGTTGATGCGATGACGCATCTCGATGCGGGCGATATCGACACGCTTCTCGTTGAGCAGGAAGGTGGCGACATCCACCGGCACCTGCAGGTGCAGGGCGCCGGTGTTTTCCTTCATGGCCTCTTCTTCGAGGATGCGCAGGATGTGCAGGGCGGCCGACTCGGTGCTGCGGATGTGGCCGGTGCCGGTGCAGCGTGGGCAGGTGATGTAGCTGGTTTCAGCCAGGGCCGGACGCAGACGCTGACGCGAGAGTTCAAGCAGGCCGAAGCGCGAGATCTTGCCGGTCTGCACGCGGGCGCGGTCGTGGCGCAGAGCATCACGCAGTCGGTTCTCGACTTCACGCTGGTTCTTGGACGACTCCATGTCAATGAAGTCGATCACGATCAGGCCGCCGAGGTCGCGCAGGCGCAGCTGGCGGGCGATTTCATCGGCCGCTTCGAGGTTAGTGCGGAAGGCGGTTTCCTCGATGTCGCTGCCCTTGGTGGCGCGGCCCGAGTTCACGTCGACGGCGACCAGGGCTTCGGTGTGGTCCATGACGATGGCGCCGCCCGAGGGCAGGTTCACCTGGCGCACATAGGCGGATTCGATCTGGTGTTCGATCTGGAAGCGCGAGAACAGCGGCACGTCGTCCTGGTAGCGCTTGACGCGATTGACGTTGCCCGGCATGACCACGCCCATGAAGTGCTTGGCCTGTTCATAGACGTCGTCGGTGTCGATCAGGATCTCGCCGATATCGGGCTGGAAGTAGTCGCGGATGGCGCGGATGACCAGGCTGCTTTCCAGATAGATCAGGAAGGGCGCCGGGTTGCTCGGCTTCTTGCTGCCTTCCTCGTACTGCGGGGTGGCAGCGGCGTCGATGGCGCTCCACAGTTGCAGCAGGTAGTTCAGGTCCCATTGCAGCTCTTCGGCGTTGCGACCGATGCCGGCGGTACGGGCAATCAGGCTCATGCCGTGCGGCACTTCGAGCTGATCCATGACCTCGCGCAGCTCCTGGCGATCTTCACCTTCGACACGACGCGAAACGCCGCCGCCACGAGGATTGTTCGGCATCAGGACCAGATAGCGGCCGGCCAGCGAGACAAAGGTGGTGAGGGCAGCGCCCTTGTTGCCGCGTTCGTCCTTTTCGACCTGGACAACGAGTTCCTGGCCGACGGAAAGGGCGTCCTGGATGCGGGCCTTGTTGGGCTCGACACCTTCCTTGAAGTAGACGCGGGAAACTTCCTTGAAGGGCAGGAAGCCGTGGCGTTCGCCACCGTAATCCACAAAGGCAGCTTCGAGGCTGGGCTCGATGCGGGTTATGACAGCCTTGTAGATGTTGCTCTTGCGTTGTTCCTTGGTGGCTGACTCGATGTCGAGGTCGATCAGTTTCTGACCGTCGACAATCGCGACGCGCAGTTCTTCAGCCTGCGTCGCATTGAAAAGCATGCGTTTCATGTGTGCTCCCGCGCGCGGGAACGGCACGACAAACCACGCCCCCTGGAATTACTCTCCGGGCGGTGCGTCCTTCTTCTGCAGTGTGTGAGGCTTGTTAGTAAGCATCTCGGGCAGAGCCAAAGTGGTTTATCCGTCGTTTCTCTTGTTCATGCCGCCGGCTATGGCTGGCCACATGACACTGAAATTTGTACCGTTACTGCGCGCAACTATATTTAAGTTACCGGTGTATGCCCTGTCGGCAGTGGGACTGTTTTCATGGTCAGCGGGCCGTGAACACGGCGGGCGGAGCATGTACGTATAAACAACGTATCCAGTGCTGCAGATCATACATAAA
>JAIEOJ010000100.1 GCA_019750575.1 Rhodocyclaceae bacterium
AGCTGCTTCTGCTGGCTGGGATAGAAGTTCAGGAAGCGCAGCACCAGCAGGTCGCCGGCATTGTCGCGCGCCTTCGCCAGCAGCTGGCGGCGCGGGCGGAAGGTGACCTCGCTGCTGATGACGGTGATCTCGCACTGCACGCTGACGCCATGCGGCGCAGCAGCCACCGGCGTGACGAAGGTTTCGTCCTCGAAACGCAGCGGCAGGTGCAGGGCCAGGTCCTCGTTGCTGCGCAGGCCCAGCCTGGCGAGCTTGCTTGCCGTCGCCTGATTGACGCCGGGAACACCGGCCAGGGTACCCGCCGCAGGCGCAGCCTGGCCGGCTCCGGCCTGCTTGCGACCGGCCATGCGGGAATCAGCCCAGGTAGAGGACGGCTTCCGCCTCGACTTCGGCGCCGCGCGGCAGAGCCGACACGCCGATGGCCGCGCGTGCCGGATAGGGTTGCTTCAGGTACTTGGCCATGGTCTCGTTGACCTTGGCGAAGTTGGCCAGATCGGTCAGGTAGATATTGAACTTGACAGCCTGATCCAGCGTGCCGCCGGCGGCCTCGGCCACGGCCTTGAGGTTTTCGAAGACGCGCACGATCTGCGCATCGATGCCGTCGACCATCTGCATGGTGGCGGGATCAAGGCCGATCTGGCCGGACATGTAGACAAAGTCGCCGACCTGCACGGCCTGCGAATAGGTGCCGATGGCGGCGGGCGCATTCGGGGTGGAAATGATCTTGCGGGACATGGTCTTTCCTCAGAGGGTGTAGTCGAGGCGGGTGAAGGTGTGCTGCACGCCGCGACGGGTCTTGAGATTCAGGATCAGCGGCGCCTTGAGCACGGCGCGCAGGGGAGCATTGTCCTCATCCTTGGCGAGGATCACCAGCACCGCATCATCCGCCACCGCTTCGGCGCTGTCGGGCTGGTCGAGCAGCCCGCTCAGCTCCTCGTCCAGCGTGATCTCGTAGCTGAAGCCGAAGACGGCCGGATCGGCAACGCTGAAGGCCACATCGGCATCCTCCATGGACTGCAGGATGTAGTACTTGGGGCTGTCGCTTTCCGGATGCAGGAAGGCGAAACGGCGCAGGTTCTCGAAACCGGCGAGGCCGCGGGGAAACTCGATCACCTTGTCCTCGGTGACTTCGACCAGCCCGTAACGGCTGCTGTTGATGCTTGCATTCATGAACGCTTCCTGTTCGTTGGCCACGCCGCTACGGCCTGGCTTATTTTCTCGGGGACAGCAGCAGGCCAGACAGGCCCATATCCGCCAGCTTCTTCTGTGCCGCTTCGGCTTCGGCCTTGTTGCGGAACGGACCAACCTGCACGCGCGCCTCGATGTGGGCGGGAATGCCGGCCCGGTCGAGCCGCACCTTCAACTCCTCGGCATTGGCGATATTACTGAATACGCCCATTTGCACAAGATAACCCTGCCCCGGGGTCAGCGGACGCGCCGGTGCGGGGGCCGGCGGCACGCGGGCGGCGGGCGGCTGCGGCGGCGGCGGCACCGAAGGCGCACCGGTACCTTCCGGTACGGCCGGTACCGGCTTGGCGGCTGTCTTGGTCTGTGGCTGGGTGATCGGCCTGATTTCGGACTTGGCCTTGGCGACTGGCTTGGCCGGCTCCGGCTCGGGCTTGGGGGCCTCGACATTTTCCGGCGGTGGTGCGGGCTCGGCTGCGGCCGGTTCGGGCGGGGCTTCGGCGGCAGCCTCTTCCGCCTTTTCCAGGCCACGCTCTTCCAGCGGCGGTACGCTGACCGAGGCGACCGGCGCCGGCGCGGCCTCGTCCGCCGCATCCGGCTCGGGCGGATTGACGAAGACGGCATCGAAGATGGCCAGACTGGCGACCAGTGCCACGATCAGCACGCCGGCCATGGCAATGCGGCGCAGCAGGCGCTGGCGCGTCAGATCGGCATCCTCTTCCATGTCCTGCGTGACGGTTTCGTTCATGCCTCTTCCCCTTGTGTGTTCTGCCGGCTCACGGGCGCTTGGACAGCGCCACCACCAGTTCGGCCTCGGCAATCGAAATGCCGCAGCGACCGGCCACCCCGGCAGCATCGACGCCGCGCACAGCCAGGGCCATGGCCTCGTTGTAGAGCGGCGACACCTTCTGCGCCGCGCTCAGGCGCCCCATTTCCTCGCGCATGCGCTGGATTTCCTCGCGCGACTCGGCAAGCTGGTCGCGCAACTGCCGCACCTCCGCCTCCATCGTCTTCTGCGTGAGCTGGGCGGCAAAGCTGCCGGACGGCGGCGCGGCCAGCGCGTCGCCGGCGTTTTCATCCAGATAGAAGTCGAGACGCTGATCGGAGCGCGGCTCGGGCGCCGGCGCCGGCCGCGCATCCATGCGCGGTTCGATGAAGGCATCCAGACGCGGCTCGGGCGGCGACTCCCACACACCGGCCAGGACGCTGCCGGGCGGCGCGTCGAACTCGGGCGGCGGCGTACGCATCTCGGGCGCGCGGGCCGGGTCCAGGCGATAAACATCCCGCCGCGGCAGCTGCAGGAAGCGCAACACCATGACAACGAAATAGATCGTCACCATGACTATGCACAGCACCACAGCCTCACGCCAGCCGAAGTCGCCTAAGAAGTCGAAGATCCCGTCCAAGAGCTACCTGTACCACGAGGGCAATAAGGGAAACTCGGCTATGGTAGCGCCGCCGCCCCCGGTCTAAGGATGGAGCAAAGCGGGTTTTAGCCCATGTTTACTGTCGTCGGGCACGGTAGTGCAGCGGTCCGCCACGGAAGGGCGCAAAGCCGGTACCGAAGATGACGCCGGCATCGGCCGCATCGGCATCGCTGACGATGCCGGCATCGACGATGGCCTGGGCCGCTGTCAGCATGGGCTCGATCAGGCG
>JAIEOJ010000261.1 GCA_019750575.1 Rhodocyclaceae bacterium
GCATCGCGCGAATAGCAGTAGGCAACGCGGTCCTGGTTGAGCTGGCGCGTGCCGATGCGGCTTTCCTGATAGATCGTGAACTTCATCGTCTCGCCTTTTCACGCAGACGGCGGTTCAGGGTGGTCAGCCAGCTGTCATGCGTCGTGTCTTCCGGTGCCTCGGTCAGGCTCTTCTGCAGCGCGAACACGCTCATCGGCCGTTCCAGGTAGTCGAGCTGCATGCACCAGTCTATGGTTTCCAGCAGCTGCCGGCTGTACTTGCCCTGCCAGCGCTGTACTGCGCGCTCCAGCTTGTCGTCCTGCAGGCGCAGGTTGGCGGCCTGCGGCGAGGCATGGAACAGGCAGGCGTACATGGTCGCGCCGATGCCGTAGATGTCGGTCCAGGGACCGAGCTGGTCCTGCGCCTCGTACTGTTCCGGCGCGGCAAAGCCCGGCGTGTAGGTGGGGCGCAATGCCGGCGAATCGTTCTCGAGTGCCTGGCGCGCCGCGCCGAAATCGAGCAGCACCGGATTGCCGTCCATGCGCAGATAGATGTTGGACGGCTTGATATCGAGATGCAGGAAGCGCTGCGCATGCACCTCGCGCAGGCCGTTGAGGAGGCGCGAGAACACCACGCGAATGAACTTCTCGCTGATGTTGCCGCGGTGCTTCATGATGTGCTCGCGCAGGGTGCGGCCGCGTTCGTACTGCATCACCATGTAGACGGTGGCATTGGCACGGAAGAAGTTGAGCACGCGCACCACGTTCGGGTGATTGAGGCGGGCCAGCGAACGCCCTTCCTCGAAGAAGCACTTGAGGCCATGATTGAAGGCGGACAGGTGTTCTTCCTTGATGGTCGGCAGGATGTTGCCTTCGCTGCGCAGGGCCAGGGTATTCGGCAGATATTCCTTGATCGCCACCGGCGTGCCCTCGGCATCGTGGGCGAGATACACGATGGAAAAACCGCCGAGCGAGATCTGCCGCTCGATGCGGTACTGGTCCAGCTGGTAGCCCGGCGGCAAGGGATGGTTTATCTGCGTGATCGGCATGAAATGGTTCTGGCGGGCGGGCAGAACCGTAGCGAGCGGACGGAGGGCTCGCGCCGGAACCCGGCAAGCCGCCCCTGTCACAGCAGGCAAGGCTTGCGACAGGGGAGGAAGGCGCAGGCCTTCCCCTCTCCGGCACGATGCCGCCATACGCCCGCGCAGCAGCTCGTGCGGGCCTTCCTTTATACTCGGGTCATTCTCCCACAAGCCGCACGATTTGCCATGATCCAAAGCATGACCGGCTATGCCGCCGGCACCCGCGACCTGGGGAGCGCCATCCTCAGCATCGAACTGAAAAGCGTCAATTCCCGCTATCTCGACCTGGGATTCCGCATGAGCGAGGATTTGCGCGCCCTCGAAATGCCCATCCGCGAACTGTTGTCTGCACGCATCGCCCGCGGCAAGGTCGAGTGCCGCGCCTATCTGCAGAACCAGAATTCCGCGGCGCGCGAGGCCACGCCCAATGCGGCCGTCATCGCCCGCCTGACGCAGTTGCAGGCCGGGGTGCTGACGGTCTCGCCCGACGCCCGCCCCTTGTCGGTGCACGACATCCTGCGCTGGCCCGGCGTGCTGGCCGAGGACACGATTCCAGCGGACACCCTGCAGGCCGAAAGCCTGGCACTGGTGACGGCCCTGCTCGACGAATTCACCGCCACGCGCCAGCGCGAAGGCGACAAGCTGAAAACCGTGCTGCTGGAAATCTCCGCACGCATGCGCACCTGGGTCGCCCAGGCGGCACCCCTGCTGCCGCAGGCGGTGGCCGACTACCAGGAACGTCTGGCGAGCAAGCTGCGCGAAGCCGTGGCCAACCTCGATGAAGACCGCATCCGCCAGGAAGTCGGCGTCTTCGCCGCCAAGGTGGACGTGGCCGAGGAGCTGGCCCGCCTCAATACCCACCTCGACGAACTCGAACGCGTGCTGAAGAAGGGCGGCGCAGTCGGCAAGCGCCTCGACTTCCTGATGCAGGAGCTCAACCGCGAGGCCAACACCCTGGCTTCCAAGTCCGTCTCCGCCGAGATCACCGCCATCGCCCTCGACCTCAAGCTGGCCATCGAGCAGATGCGCGAGCAGGTGCAGAACCTCGAGTAGGGCCGGGACCGCGCGGCCTCACGCATGGAAGCCCTGCTCCTCTTCGCGGCGGTCTATCTGCTGCACCTGATCCCGGTGTTTGCACCGCCGACCTGGATGGCGATTGCGCTGATCGCCCTGAACCGGCCCGAGCTCAATCCTTTCGCCGTCGCCGTGGTGGCGGCCCTGGCAGCGACGCTGGGGCGCATTACACTGGCGCGCGGGGCCAAGCATCTGGTGCGCGAACGCTGGATGAGCTCGACCACCCGTGCCAATGTCGATGTCTTCGGCCAGATGATCGCCCGGCGCCGCAGCGCGCGCTACGGCCTGCTCGCCTTCTATCTCTACAGCCCGGCCTCGAATTTTCTCTTCATTGCCCATGGCCTGACGCGCCTGCCGCTGGCGATGATCGCCCTGCCCTTCCTGCTCGGCCGTCTCGGCACCTACACGCTGTGGGGCATGGCCGCGCACGGCGTGGCGCAGCAGTTCCGCCTGGACCAGCGCGACTGGGGCAGTTATCTCGGCGGTTATTTCGTGCTGACCCAGCTGGTGCTGCTGGTTGCGCTGTGGCTGTTCACGCGCATCGACTGGCGCGCCTTGCTGGAGCGTCGCCGCGTGCAGCTCGTCGATCACATGGAAAGGCACGCGGACCGCGAGCCCTGAGCTGGATCAGGACTCGGCGAGGCGCGCGTGCATCTTCATTTGCGGCACACCAGCGCCGGCGCGCCGTAGCCCCACTGCACGGTGGCCT
>JAIEOJ010000130.1 GCA_019750575.1 Rhodocyclaceae bacterium
CTAACGGCCAATGTCCGGTCTCGCCCGGACAGGCGAGCTACTTTCTTGTGATACGACAAGAAAGTAGCCAAAGAAGCGTACCCTCCGTCTCGCCGGCTACGCCGGTGCCTTCGCTCCAGACAATCGAATCGGCCGGCCTGGAACCCCGCAACAGGGGTTCCCTTCGGTTATCGCTTCGCACAGACAGCCAGACCGGACTGCCCCGATCCGATTGTCCTCCGCTCAGCGAGCCAGAAGGGATACGGGACAGCGTTGCTGTCCGCCCCTCTCCCCCGGCCCCTCTCCCTCCAGGGGCGAGGGGTGCAAACCCATTTGCTATCGACCGTTTGGTTGTCTCCCTCTCCCCTGGAGGGAGAGGGGCCGGGGTGAGGGGCGAATGCCGCAGGCATTCCTCATCCCCTTCTGGCTCGCCGAACGCAGGGGGAATCATGCGGGGATGTCCGGCTTGGCTGTCTGAGCGCAGCGAGTTCCAAGCCGGCCGCATGATTTACCCGGAGTGAGGGCAGCCCGTAGGGCCGAGGCAGGGGGGCGCCTTTTCTTTGCTTACTTTCTTTTGGCGAAGCAAAAGAAAGTAAGTCGGCCGTCCGGACGAACTCCGGACGCGGACTGGCAGTTGCAGATACGGCTGGGAGAAACCTACTCCGCCACCCGGACGCGATAACGTCCAATCAAGTAATCCGGCCCACTCTGCACCTGCCCATCCGGAAACAACTTCACCGACTTGCCTTCGTCATTGAAGGTCATGGCGATGTTGTCTTCCCAGGCCGTGGCCGGCAGGGCGACGCGGACCTGCGCTGAGGTTTCCCAGGGATCGATGAGGATGACTTCGGTCTGGATGCCGCCGCTGTCCACGCACAGGGCGCGCGGCGATTTGGTCAGGGTTTCGATGCCGAGACTGCCGCTGGTTTCGCTTTCGCGCGCAAAGCGGCGCACCACGCCGAGCAGCCAGTTGCTGCCGCCCTCGGGCTGCATCAGGAGCAGGGTATTGATGGCGAGGCGGCTATCCTTGCCCAGGGATGCGGTGGCGCGCATGCCGCCCTGGCTGACATCCTCGACCAGCCACGATTCAACCGTACGCGTATCGCAACTCGACGTCAGGCAGCGGTAGGCGGCGGCCAGGGCAGGCACGACGGCCATGCGCGACTTGACCTTGTGACGCACATGGCTGCGTTGCGGCGGAATCGGCGACCAGTAGCTGGCGAGGTGATCGAGCACGTCCACCACCATGCTGGGCGGGTAGCTGTTGCCGAGACTGAGGCTGGGCGGTACGGCCTGCTCGGCCTGGACCTTGAGCGCATAGGCCGCATCCAGCGCCAGGCCCGGGCTGAAGTAGCGCACGCTGGCGGCGCGCTGCGGCTTGACGGCAAGGCGCGCCGGCGCTTGCGCGGTCGCGGCGTCCACCCAATAGACGCTGTCCGGCCGCTCCTGATCGCCGAACTGGAACTGCGGCAGCAGATGGTCGAGCAGGCGTTCGGCCAGCTCCACCTCCTGCGGCAGCAGGCTGTCCATGGACGATGCATGGAAGGCCAGGGCCTTCAGGTATTCGCGCTCCGGCGTCGTCGGCGTCATGTCCGGGTAGAGGACGGCGGGTTTCTGTGCCGTCTTGGCGGCGACGCATTCGAGATAGGTCTTGCCCAGCACTTGCCAGAAATCCGGGCCGGTGGGGCCGTAACGGAACTGCTGCCACTTGAGCCCGACTGCCAGCGCATGCAGGGTGCGGACATACAGCAGCGGCAAGGCCGGCTTGAGCGCATCGCGCACCTTGGACGAGGTCGAAGGCAGCTCCTTGAGGCAGGTCAGGTAGGACTCGGCCAGCTGGTTCCAGTAATCGGCACCCAGATGCCAGTGCCGCAGTTCCTCGTTGCGCGAGGTGTAGGCCGTGGCGGCATAGTCGCGGGCAAAGCGGCAAGCCGCCGCATGCACGACCGCATCCATCTGCTGCAGGATCTCCCAGCGTTGCTCCAGCCCGACCAGGTGATCCCGGTGCAGGGATTCGAGCAGGATGGTGGCGTCGTCGAGCGCCATGGCCACATCCTTGCCGGCGAGGTCGGCAAAGAGGCGGCGCGCCTCCTTGGTGTCGGCCAAGGGATGGTCCGATTTGGCGGCAAACAGACCCAGCATGCTGGTCTCCCCGATTTTCTGATCTGCCCATCGTAGCAGATGCAAGAATCGGCAAGCATGCGCATCCAGCCTCGCAAAGTTTGCAGGCGGCCATTGTTGCAGGCGCACCACCGCCCTTATGGCCCGCTTCGCCTTAAAATGCGGACTGAACCCACTCATCCGGAATCTCCGCATGCAGCAGTATCTCGACCTGATGCGCCATGTCCTCGAACACGGCCACGACAAAAGCGACCGCACCGGCACCGGCACCCGATCCGTGTTCGGCTGGCAGATGCGTTTCAATCTGGAAGAAGGCTTTCCGCTGCTGACCACCAAGAAGCTGCACACCCGCTCCATCTTCCACGAGCTGCTGTGGTTCCTGCAGGGCGATACCAATATCGGCTACCTCAAGGAAAACGGCGTCCGCATCTGGGACGAATGGGCCGATGAAAACGGCAACCTGGGCCCGGTCTACGGCCATCAGTGGCGTCACTGGCCTGCCGACGACGGCAAGGAAGTCGATCAGATCGCCGAGCTGGTGCACAGCCTGAAGACCAATCCGGATTCGCGCCGCCATATCGTTAGTGCCTGGAATCCGGGCGACGTGCCCAAGATGAAGCTGCCGCCCTGCCATGCGCTGTTCCAGTTCTATGTGGCCAACGGCAAGCTGTCCTGTCAGCTGTATCAGCGCAGCGCCGACATCTTCCTCGGCGTGCCCTTCAACATCGCCTCCTATGCGCTGCTCACCCACATGCTGGCCCA
>JAIEOJ010000032.1 GCA_019750575.1 Rhodocyclaceae bacterium
CTGGCGCGCACCAGCCCGAGGCCCTCGTGCTCCTTGAGCAGGCTGGCATCCGGTTTCACATCGTCGCTGACCGCCCATACGCGCTGCAGGCGATTCTGGTTCAGCTCGAAAGCCAGCCAGACCTGACGCACGTCATAGAGCCGCTGCTTGCATTCCGCATCACAGTTGCCGGAATCGAGGACCAGCAGGGTCCACTTGCCCTCGGCCTGCAGCTTCACCGGCTTGCCGGCAGCATCGACAAAGCTGTCTTCCGGCAGGGCCTTCAACTCCATGAGCTCGCCATGATTGAGAAACTTCGCAGGTTTCCACACGTAGTAAACGAACAGCGATGCCGCAATGGGCAGGGCGCAGGCGGAAAAAATCAGCAGCAGGAAGAGGCGGGATTTGGTTTTCTGTTCCATGATCACTCGGGTTGTTTGTTCCGACTTCTGCGCCAGGCCAGCAGGCCCATCACCAGCGTCACGCCGGCAAGCGAGAACCAGGTAATGGCATAGCCACGATGACGGGCGGCGTTGATGCCGGCCGCCTCCGGCGCCGCCTCGACACGCAGCAGGCGGTCGGCAGCGCCGCCCTGCTGGTAAAGCAGCACCGGCTGCAAGGACAGTTGTGACCAGTTGCGATAGCGCTCAATGGTCAGATTCTGCCAGACCGACCCGCTCACGACCTCGCTGCCGAGCTCGAGGAAGCGGCTGCTGGGTATGCGCGCAATGCCCTGCACCTCGACCAGACCAGCTGGCGTTTCTATCACGGGCAGCTCGCTGCGCAATTGCGGAGCACGTATCCAGCCGCGATTGACGAGCAGGCAGATGTCGCTGCCTTCGAGGCGCAACGGCGTGATCACTTCGTAGCCGATCACGCCCTGCTGCACCTTGTTGTCGAGCAGGATGGTACGCTCGGGCAACCATGTGCCACGCGCCTCCAGTCTGCGCAGGTGGGCATGCGCGGCAGCCAGCATTTCGCTGCCGGCATGCAGGGGCGCATCGGCGACCGCGGCATCGATCTCGGCCTGCATGCGCTCCTTGTAATCCGCCCTTGCCATCTGCCAGATACCTGCGGCCACGAACACGGCAGTCAGCACGGCGATCAGCAAAACTGCCCAGAACAGCGGCCGGATACGCATCAGGCAAGCCCCCATGCGCGGCGCGGAAGCGATTTGCTGCACGGCAGACAGATGTCTTTGTTCGCGCGCGAGGGGGCGGCAAACAAGGCAAGTGCGTGCCGGGAGTAGAATGAAAACTTCACTTGCAGGTGAGGCATCGTGCGCTATCTCGTCTTTCTTTTTCTTGCCGCCATACTGTTCAGCCTGGGCTCGGCGCTGTTCTACATGCTGCGCAGCAAGCAGACTCATCCGCGCGTGGTATGGAGCCTCACTATACGCGTTGCCCTGTCAGTCACGCTGTTTCTCATGCTGATGATCAGCTACAAGCTGGGCTGGATCAGCGACAAACTCTGATGCCGTGACACGCGCAACGGCCAACTGAAACGACAACGCCGCCGGTCTGACCACCCGGCGGCGTTGTTCTCTGTGGCTGGCCCGCCCTTACAGCCAGTACACCAGCACGAAGAGCAGCAGCCAGACCACATCCACAAAGTGCCAGTACCAGGCCACGCCTTCGAAACCGAAGTGATGGTCCGGCTTGAAGTGGCCCTTCAGACAGCGCGCGAGAATCACGCACAGCATGACGGCGCCCAGCGTCACGTGGAAACCGTGGAAGCCGGTGAGCATGAAGAAGGTGGAACCGTAGCCGCCGGTGGTCAGCTTGAGGTTGAGCTCGCCGTAGGCATGGACATACTCTTCGACTTGCAGGAAGAGGAAGAGGAAGCCGAGCAGGATGGTGGCCGCCAGGCCGAGGTTGAGATGCAGGCGGTTGTTCTTGATCAGCGCATGGTGCGCCCAGGTCAGCGTGACGCCGGAAGTGAGCAGCAGCGCGGTATTGATTGCCGGCAGGCCCCAGGCCCCCATGGGGCTGAACTCGCCCTTGAAGCCGGGACCGGCAGATGGCCAGGCTGCGCTGAACCCCTGATACAGGAATTCGCCCGACAGCCCCTCGGCCAGATCCGGCACTGACAGCACGCGGATATAAAAGAGCGCGCCGAAGAAGGCGGCGAAGAACATCACCTCGGAGAAGATGAACCAGCTCATGCCCCAGCGGAAGGAAACATCCACGTTCTTGCCGTAAGACCCGCCTTCGGATTCGCCGATGACATTGGCGAACCAGCCGAAGAGCATGGTCAGCAGGACGAAGAAACCGGCCGACAGCAAGTAGGGCCCGGCAGCCAGCTTGTTCATCCAGAGTACGGCCCCGGTGGCCATCAGCAGCAGGGCGCCCGAGCCAAAAATGGGCCAGTGCGAGGGTTGGGGTACGAAATAGTGACTTGCCGGCTGACTCATTCGAAACTCTCCTGACTCAAGTATTGTTTTCCAGCGCTACCGTTCCTGTTACCGCAAAACCAGAAAGACCAGGGTAAGCACCCCACCTACAAACATCACGACCAGTGCCAGCGCAATCAGGATCAATTGCCTCGGCGTCAGTTCTGCCGCGTCGCGCTCGAAATCCGCGCGTCGCCGCAAACCGACGAAGGCGCCGAATGCCGCCTTGAGCGAACTGCGCGACGGCTTGCGTACCTCCGTCATCATGCTCAGGCGCCCGGATTCTTGCCTGCAGGCGCGACTGCCGCCGTCTTCTTTCCATCCACTTCAAAGAACGTGTAAGACAGGGTGATCGTGTTCACATCCTTGGGCAGCGACGGATCGATCACGAAGACCACCGGCATCTGCCGCACTTCATTCGGACTCAGCGTCTGCTGCGAAAAGCAGAAGCAGTCCAGCTTGTTGAAAAACTGCGCCGCATAGGCCGGGCCGTAACTCGGAATCGCCTGTCCGGT
>JAIEOJ010000323.1 GCA_019750575.1 Rhodocyclaceae bacterium
AGCAGCATCGTCTGGTGCATGGGCCAGACCCAGCACACCACCGGCAACGCCATGGTGCGCGCCTTCTGCTGCCTGCAACTGGCGCTCGGCAATATCGGCGTCTCGGGTGGCGGCGCCAACATCTTCCGCGGCCACGACAATGTGCAGGGCGCGACGGACGTCGGCCCGAATCCGGATTCGCTGCCCGGCTACTACGGCATCGCCCCGGGTGCCTGGAAGCACTGGGCATCGGTTTGGGGCGTCGATTACGACTGGATCAAGAGCCGGTACGCCTCCGAGGCGATGATGACCAAGCCGGGCATCACCGTGTCGCGCTGGATCGACGGCGTGCTCGAGAAGAACGAGAACATCGACCAGGATCCCAACCTCAAGGCCGTGGTGTACTGGGGCATGTCGCCCAACTCGCAGACGCGCGGCAAGGAAATGGTCGAGGCCATGAAGCAGCTCGACACCCTGGTGGTGATCGACCCTTATCCCTCGGCCACGGCGGCGATGGCGGCCATGGTGCGCAAGGACGGCGTCTATCTACTGCCGGCGGCGACGCAGTTCGAAACCGAGGGTTCTTGCACGGCGTCGAACCGTTCGCTGCAATGGCGTGAAGCGGTGATCAAGCCGCTGTTCGAGTCGCGTCCCGACCACACCATCATGTACCAGCTGGCACGCGTGTTCGGCTTCGAGAAGGAACTCGTCAAGAACATCAAGGTGACCAACGACGAACCGAGCATGGAAGACACGCTGCGCGAGATCAACAAGGGCACCTGGACCATCGGCTACTCCGGCCAGTCGCCCGAGCGTCTCAAGCTGCACATGAAGAACATGCACACCTTCGACGTGAAGACGCTGCGTGCCAACGGCGGCCCGTGCGACGGCGACTACTTCGGCCTGCCGTGGCCGTGCTGGGGCACGCCGGAAATGAAGCATCCGGGCTCGCCCAATCTCTATGACACCAGCAAGCACGTCATGGATGGCGGCGGCAACTTCCGCGCCAACTTCGGCGTCGAACGCGAAGGCGTCAGCCTGCTCGCCGGCGACGGCTCCGCCTCCAAGGGCGCCGACCTGCAGTTCGGCTACCCCGAGTTCGATCACCTGCTGATGAAGAAGCTGGGCTGGTGGGACGAGCTGACCGATGAAGAAAAGGCGAAGGCCGAGGGCAAGAACTGGAAGACCGACCAGTCGGGCGGCATCATCCGCGTGGTGATGAAGAACCACGGTTGCCATCCCTTCGGCAACGCCAAGGCGCGTGCCCTGGTGTGGAACTTCCCGGATCCGGTGCCGCTGCACCGCGAGCCGCTGTATTCCACCCGGCCCGATCTGGTGGCCAAGTATCCGACCCATGAGGACAAGAAGGCCTTCTGGCGCCTGCCGACGCTGTTCAAGTCGGTGCAGCAGAAGAACATCGAGGACAAGCTGGAGGAGAAATTCCCGCTCATCCTGACCTCCGGCCGTCTGGTCGAGTACGAGGGTGGTGGCGAGGAAACCCGCTCTAATCCCTGGCTGGCCGAACTGCAGCAGGACATGTTCATCGAGATCAATCCGCGTGCCGCCAATGACCGTGGCATACGCAACGATGACATGGTCTGGGTCAAGACGCCGACCGGCGCGCAACTCAAGGTCAAGGCCATGGTCACCGAGCGCGTCGGTGCAGATACCTGCTTCATGCCCTATCACTTCTCCGGTCACTGGATGGGTGAGGACATGCTCAAGTACTACCCCGAAGGCGCGCATCCCATCGTGCGTGGCGAGGCGGCCAACACCGCCACCACCTACGGCTACGACAGCGTGACGATGATGCAGGAAACCAAGACCACCATCTGCCAGGTCGTGAAGGCATAACGAGAAGAACCAAGGAGAGACATCATGGCCCGCATGAAATTCCTGTGTGACTCCGAGCGTTGCATCGAATGCAACGGTTGCGTCACGGCTTGCAAGAACGAGCACGAAGTACCCTGGGGCATCAATCGCCGCCGCGTCGTCACCATTGGTGACGGCCTGCCCGGCGAGAAGTCGGTCTCGGTCGCGTGCATGCACTGTACCGACGCACCCTGCATGGCGGTCTGCCCGGTCGACTGCTTCTACCGCACCGACGAGGGTGTGGTGCTGCACGACAAGGACCTGTGCATCGGCTGCGGCTACTGCTTCTACGCCTGCCCCTTCGGCGCTCCGCAATTTCCGCAGAGTGGCGCTTTCGGCCAGCGCGGCAAGATGGACAAGTGCACCTTCTGCGCCGGCGGTCCCGAAGCCGACAACTCGCAGGAAGAGTTCGAGAAGTACGGCAAGAACCGCCTCGCCGAAGGCAAGCTGCCGCTGTGCGCCGAAATGTGCTCGACCAAGGCGCTGCTCGCCGGCGACGCCGACGTGGTGGCCGACATCTTCCGCCAGCGCTCGCTCACCCGCGGCAAGGGCGGTGAACTGTGGGGCTGGGGCACCGCCTACGGCGGCCATGGCGAGATGAAGCGGGAGCGCCAGCGTGAACAATCCGGCAAGCCGCAGGAAAAGAAGGGAGACAAGTGATGAAGACCTTTTTGATTCCCGCCGCGCTCGCGCTGTTGCTCACGGCCTGCGGCGAATATCCGCAGGTGGTGAACTACAAGCAGGGCGAGTATCACGGCAAGGCCGATGCACGACCCTATGATGGCGCGCCGTGGAATGGCGACAAGGCGCAATGGGAAAAGGACATCCGCGCCCGTGGTCAGCACCAGAACGAATACAAGCGCGCCAATTGAGCGGAGGACACATGATGAAGAAACTCAGTCTCTGCCTTGCCTTGCTGTTCAGCGCAAGCGCCTTTGCCAAGCTGCCGGCGCCCAGTGACGAGGCCAAGGCCAAGGCCGACGAAGCCAAGGCCAAGACCGCATGGAACGACAAGGTCGGCGCCTACAAGCTGTGCCTGTCGCAGGACAAGGTGGCGGAACGGCATCGCAAGGAGCA
>JAIEOJ010000005.1 GCA_019750575.1 Rhodocyclaceae bacterium
GCCATTCTGGTCGCCCTCGGTCTGGGCGCCGTCTTCCTGTTCCTGCTCGCCGGCGCCAGCGCCAACAGCCCCCTGTTTGCGCGGCACTACGCCTGGCTGCTCGGCGCCAACGCGGTCATTGCCCTCGGCCTGCTCGGCCTGGTCGGTGCCCGCCTGCTGCGGCTGCGTCGCGAATATCGCGACGGTGTCTTCGGTTCGCGCCTCAAGGTGCGCCTGCTGCTGATGCTGGCCTTGATGGCGGTACTGCCGGGCGCCCTCGTCTACAGCGTGTCGATGCAGTTCGCGGTCAAGAGCATCGAGTCCTGGTTCGATGTGCGCGTGGACAACGCGCTTGAAGGCGGCCTTGCCCTCGGGCGCAGCGTGCTCGATGCGCAGCAGACGGATCTGCTCGAGAAGGGCCGCAGCCTGAGTCTGGAGCTGGGCGACACCGATTTCGTCACCGCCACGCAGATGTCGCGCATGCGCGAACGCGTGAATGCAATGACGCTGACCCTGTTCTCGTCCGGGGGGCAGACGCTGGTCAGCGTCACCGCCAGCGATGAAAGCCTGCTGCCGCAGCTGCCCACCCCGGCACAACTGCGCCAGGCGCGCAACGGACGCGGCGTCGCCCTGACCGAGGGCGAGGCCAGCGAGGGCCTGACCGTGCGCGCACTGGTGCCCGTCTTCATGGTCAACGGCGAAGTGCGCGTCCTGCAGCTGACCGATGTGGTGCCGGTCTATCTGGCCGGCAGTGCCGCCAGCGTCGAGGATGCCTATCGCGACTACCAGGAATTGCAGCTCGGCAAGGACGGCCTCAAGCGCATCTATACCCTGACCCTGACCCTGGCCCTGCTGCTGGCGCTGTTCGCCGCCATTGCGCTGGCCTTCACCCTGGCCGAACGCCTGATCGAACCGCTGCTGCTGCTGGCCGAAGGCACGCAGGCGGTGGCGGCCGGCGACTACACGCCGCGTGCGGCGGTCGAGACCAACGACGAAATGGGCATCCTGACGCGCTCCTTCAACCAGATGACGCGCCAGCTCGACGAAGCCCGCCGCGAGGCGGAACGCCACCGCGCCGCCACCGAGTCGGCGCGCGCCTACCTGGAAAGCGTGCTGGGCAATCTCTCGGCCGGCGTCATCACCTTCGACAACCACTTCGTCATGCGGGCGGCCAATCTTGGCGCGGTCAGCATCCTGCGCAGCGATCTGGCCGGTGTGGAAAACATCCCGCTGATGGAGTGGCCCCTGCATCGCCAGTTCTGCGCGGCCGTCCTCGAGGGCTTCCGCGAACACCAGGGCGACTGGCAGCAGCAGCTGGAAATCGATATCGGCGAAGGCGTGACCCAGACCCTGCTGCTACGCGGCACCACGCTGCCGGCGGCCGGCGGCGCCGGCCACGTGATCGTGTTCGACGACATCACCGATCTACTCTCGGCCCAGCGCACCGCCGCCTGGGGCGAAGTGGCACGGCGTCTCGCCCACGAGATCAAGAATCCGCTCACCCCCATCCAGCTGTCCGCCGAACGCCTGCAAATCAAGCTGGCCGACAAGCTGGCGCCGGCGGAGCGCGAAATGCTGGAACGCGCCAGCTCGACCATCGTCAACCAGGTCGAGGCGCTCAAGAATCTCGTCAACGAATTCCGCGACTACGCGCGCACGCCACCGCCGGTGCTCAAGGCCGTTGATCTCAACGACCTGGTCCGCGACGTGCTGGGACTCTACGAGAATGCGGCGGTGCGCATCGAGACGAATCTGGCCGCCGATCTGGCCCCGGTGTCGGCCGACGTGAACCAGATGCGCCAGGTCATCCACAATCTGCTGCGCAATGCGCAGGACGCCATCGTGGACCTGCCCGATCCGCGTCTGCTGATCGCCACCCGTGCCGATCCGCGCGGTGGCGTGCTGACCGTCTGCGACAACGGCAGCGGCTTCCCGCCGCAGATTCTGGCGCGTGCCTTCGAGCCTTACGTCACCACCAAGTCCAAGGGCACGGGCCTCGGCCTCGCCATCGTCAAGAAGATCGTGGACGACCACAAGGGCGAGATCCGCATCGGCAACCGCGAAAGCGGCGGCGCCGAAATCACCATACGCCTGCCGCTCGCCAGCGCCGATGCCTGAGGATAAGGGCCTGAAAACCTGCGAGTTGCAGCTTTTCCGAATACAACAAAGCGCCCGAGTTCCTGTAGGCTAGCGCGCCAAGAGGGTTCTTGCTTGCAGAAATCCCGAGGGTCCGAATAAAAACAGTGCTGTCAGGCGTACCAGCGTCGCCTCGACAGGACACGCTAGACAGGTTGTCGCACCCGAGGTGACAACACCGTTTCAGCCTGAACCGGCCATAGCGTCGGAACAGGGAATGGGGAAGAGGTAGATATCCAGCATGGCCAACATTCTTGTAGTTGATGACGAAATCGGTATCCGCGAACTGCTCTCGGAAATCCTGCGCGACGAGGGACACGATGTCATCGTTGCCGAAAATGCCACCGAGGCGCGCATCGCGCGCGAGGTGAAGCGTCCCGATCTCGTTCTGCTCGACATCTGGATGCCGGACACCGACGGCATCACCCTGCTCAAGGAGTGGTCGGCTTCCGGTCAGCTCAACATGCCGGTCATCATGATGTCCGGCCACGCCTCCATCGACACCGCCGTCGAGGCCACCAAGATCGGCGCACTCGACTTCCTCGAAAAGCCCATCGGCATGCAGAAGCTGCTGGCCGGGGTCAAGCGCGGTCTTGAACGCACGGCCCGCCCGGCCGCCACCGGCCTGTCGCTGGCGGCCTTCTCGCGCTCCGGCCCGCTGCGCGATCTCAAGCGGCGCGTAGACCAGATTTCCGCCAGCAGCCGTCTGATCATGCTCCGCTGCGGCAACGGCAATATCGCCGAACTCGTTGCTCGCACCCTGCACACGCCGGGCAAGGCCTGGCTTGATCTGGCTGCCGACTCCAACCCGCTGTCCCTCGACATCCTGCA
>JAIEOJ010000091.1 GCA_019750575.1 Rhodocyclaceae bacterium
AGCGTGCGCCAGACGAGGCCGATGGTGCTCTGCAGGAAGTCGGCATCGGCGTCCTCGCCCATGCCCAGCTCGGGGCGGTCACCAAGGTCGCCGGCATCGTCGTGCAGGGGCAAGCCGAGGCGAACGCCCAGCGCGCCGGCACCGCTGGCGAGCAGGATGCCGTAGGCGTCTGCAGTCCAGGCCGCGGCCTGGGTACGCCAGCAGTAGATGGCGTCCTCGAAGTCGCCGACGATGGCGAAGCCGATGGCGGAAAGGCGCACCGGCACCCAGTCGATGATGGCGTAGGCCTTGCGCGCGAAGCGGCCGAACTCGCCGAATTCGGCGTCATGTTCGAGCAGGCCGCGCTCGCCCCACTGGATGCTGAAGAAGAGCGCGAGCCGATACAGCACGGCGCCGGCCGGGCCGAGCAGGACGAACCAGAACATGGGCGCGAACACATGGCGGTGCGAGGCGACCAGGGCTTCCTCGATGGCGAGGCGGGCCACTTCGTTGCTGCTGAGCGTGTCGCCGGAACGGCTGCGCCACTCGGCCAGCAGTTCGCGGGCGCGGCTGATGTCCTTGTCGCGCAGGGCGAGATGGATGTCGGTGAAGAAATGGCTGGAATGACGGAAGCCCAGCGTGAGGTAGAGCGTGCCCACCGACAGGGCCAGGGCGAGGATGGGCTGGAAGGCCCAGAGCAGGCCCTGCAGCAGCAGCATGAGGACCACCGGCACGATCACGGCCACGATCCAGGCAATCATGCCGTGACGGTTCTGGCCGTCGTTGAACTGGCGTTCGAACAGCAGCGCATAGCGCGCCAGCGGTCCGAGCACGAACTTGCGCTCGTCGAGCGGGCGCACTTGTTCAAGCAGCAGGGTCAGGATGATGGAGAACAGCGTCATGGTCCGGCTACATCATGGGTGAGGCACAAAGATAGCACAGGGCAAAAGCCTGACTAAGCCCTGAATAGACCGCCCCTGCCCGGCCTCATCACCTGTTAGGACGGGCCTCCGCAGCCGCGCGGATCACTCTCCGATTTCGCCGACCGGGCCGTACAGATAGTGATACAGGCTGACCAGCATGCCGGCGGTGGCGCCCCAGATGTAATAGTCCTCCCAGGGCATGGCCCAGAACTCGCGCAGCTTGCCGCGCGCCTCGACACGATGGCGCTGGTGGTTGTCGCGGTCGAGGATGAAGGACAGGGGCGGCTCGAAGACGTCGGCGACCTCGAAGTCGTCGAGCTTGAGATTGAGCGGCGGATGAATCAGGGCGACCACGGGCACGACATGAAAGCCGGTGCCGGTGTCGTAGTCGGGCAAGGTGCCGAGCACCTCGATCTGGCGCGACTCCAGGCCGACCTCCTCCTCCGCTTCACGGATCGCGGTGCGGATCGGGCTGCCGTCCTCGGGCTCGCAACGGCCGCCGGGAAAGCTGACCTGGCCGGCGTGGTCCTTGAGATGGGCGGTGCGCTTGGTGAGCAGCACGGTCATGCCGCTCGGACGCAGTACCAGCGGCACCAGCACGGCGGCCGGCCGCAGCGCGGCCACGGGGATGGTCATCTGGTGCAGATGCTGAACGTCCTTGGCCCGTGCAGACGAGCCCTCGGCAAAACGCTGGCGCAGCCAGTCTGCCGTGATGGCGTCCAGCCTGGGTGACGGATACAATTCGGAAGACATTTTTCAGACCAAGAAACACGCAGGATCCTCATGAAGCCCGTTGCAATCTTCTGCTACAGCCCCGGCAAGAATCCCGGTCATTTTGCCACATTCCTCGACCGTCACTCGATCCCGTGGGTGGAGTTCCGCATCGATGAGGGCATGGCTCCGCCCGCTTCCATCGCCGGCTACAGCGGCCTGTGCTTCATGGGCGGCGTGATGAGCGTGAATGATGAGGACGCGTGGATCACCGCCCTGCTCGACCTGATCCGCGAGGCTCATGCACTCGACATTCCGGTCATCGGCCACTGCTTCGGCGGCCAGTTGCTGTCCAAGGCCCTGGGCGGCACGGTGACGCGCAACCCGGTCAAGGAAATCGGCTGGACCAAGGTGCGCGTGCTGGACCCGGAATGGCTGCCCGGCATGAACGAATTCCTCACCTATGAATGGCATGGCGAAACCTTCAGCATTCCGGAGGGCGGCAAGCGCCTGCTGGAGAGCGAGCACTGCGCCAATCAGGCCTTCGCCCTCGGACCGCACCTGGGCATGCAATGTCATGTCGAGATGACCGAGGCCATGGTGGAGGACTGGAGCGCACAGGGCACGCGCGAAATCGAGCGGGCACTGGAGAAGAATCCTGCCGCCCCGGTACAAAAACGCGAGCAGCAACTCGCGCCGCTGGCCGAACGCATCGCCACCCTGCATGAGGTTGCCGACACGCTGTACGGCAAGTGGATTACTAACCTCAAAGGCTGAGCCCGGTTAACCGATACCGTTCGGACTGAGCCAGTCGAAGGCTCAATCACAGCGGCATTAAAGAACAGCGGCATCTACGTCTTCGACAAGCTCAGCCCGAACGGCTTCAGGCTTGCGAAGCGCGCAAAAAAGGCGCCGCGGGTTTTCCCTTGGCGCCCTTTTCCTGGAGTCAAACCACTCAGTCGCGGAAGTTGCCGTACTTGATCGGGAAGTCGGTGATGCTCTTCTTGACGAAGGCAATCGTCTCCTGCAGGTCGTCGCGCTTGGCGCCCTGCACGCGCACGGCGTCGCCCTGGATCGAGGCCTGCACCTTGAGCTTGGAATCCTTGATCAGCTTGACGATCTTCTTGGCCAGCTCGGTCTCGATGCCGTCCTTGATCTTCAGCACCTGCTTGGCCTTGTTGCCGGAGACCGACTCGACCTTCTGGTGATCGAGACGCTTGGTGCTCTCGGCTTCCTTCTTTTCCATCGCAGGGAAGAGAATTTCCTTGATCTGGTCAAGCTGGAAATCGGAGTCGCCCCACAGCGTGATGAGCTTGTCCTTTTCGTTCAGCTCGATCTTGGC
>JAIEOJ010000276.1 GCA_019750575.1 Rhodocyclaceae bacterium
GCCGAGTTCAGTCGATCAGCTCGATCTTGCCGCTGATGCTGACCACGGCCTGGCTTTCGCCGCCCTCGAGCGGCATGGCGGCGGCTTCGGCCGCCAGCATGGACTTGGCGCGCATCAGCGGATAGACGGGGCCGCGGCTGCTGCTGCCGACATTCATTTCACGGATCCTGTACTTCTTGCCAAGGGCGCCGGCGATCAGGCCAGCGCGTTCGCGAAAGGCCTGGATGGCCCCCAGCGTGGCATCGGCCTCGGCCTTTTGTGCGGTTTCGGGGGCCGGTGCTGCACTGATCTGGCTCACGCCTAGATTGCCCTGCAGCTTGCCGAGCAGTTCGGCAATGGCGGCCGCATCACGTGATTCGAGCTGGATTTCGCTGCGCATGCGCCAGGACTCGATATTCCGCTCGCTCTTGCCATACATGGGGTAGGTGGACGTGCTGCCGGTGCGCGCCTTGACCGTCGGGTAGTCCTTGGCGGTGGCGAGTGCCGCGGCGATCTGCTGGTTGATCTGGCGCGCCAGTGCGGCGGAGTTGGCCTGGCTGGCTTCGGCAAAGGCGGTAGCGCGGAACAGGTCATTCGCGGTTGGCCGGGCGGCTTCTGCTGCCAGCTCGATCAGTGTGCCCGAGGCGGCTGTGGGCGCAGTTTGTGCCAGCAGGGGCGTGCCGGCAAGCAGCAGGCAGGTCGCCAGTGCATAACGCATGATCTTCCTTTCAGTGAGTTGAGTTCTGACGCGCCGCGGCTGCCCACTGCCTGTCCTTTTCTTCCGACAGCAGCCGTGCAGCGCGACGCGCAATATAGGACCGGCGTGCCGCATCCATGTTCCCCTTGCTGTCCGCGATCACGCTGTTCCACAGCTTGAGGTCGGGCTGATTCTGATCGAGTTCCGCTTCGGCTGCACTCATGAAGGGCTGCAGCGCAGGCGAGGGCGCTGTCGCCACTGGCGGGATGAATTCTTCATCCGCAGCTTCGCTGCGGCGCCGGCGCAGCATCCATAGCGCAATCAGGATCAGGGGCAAGGCAATCCAGAGGTAGCCGGTGGCAGAGCTGCGTTCGGCCGGCTTTACCGGCGGCTGAACGACAGTGGCCACCGGTGCTGCCGGGCTGATCGTGGCAACGGGCTCGGGCTCGCTGCTGCTTACGCTCGGCGGCGTGCGGTTGACCGCCACCATGGCCGGCATCTGCACAGGGATCGCGGTTTCGCTCGTGCGTGGCGCGCCGCTGACGCCGAGACGTTCCACCCAGTTCACCGGCAAGGCCATGTTGAGTCCCTGGCCGCTGCGCATGGCGAAGGTGGTGATGCCGACGAGCCGGCCCTGCGCATCGAAGAGGCCGCCGCCGCTTGAGCCCGGGGAGATGGCGGCATTGGTCTGAATGATCTTGCCATCCTCGACCGGCCGCAAGGCGGTGATGATGCCATTGCTCAGCGTGACTTGCGGCGGCGAATAGCTTTTCTGTCTGGTGGCCTGGGATACGCCGACGATATTACCGAGCTCGTTGGGGGCGCCGATCGCATAGACCGGATCGCCGACACTGAACCTGTCGGCTTCGGCAAATTCGACCGGGCGCGCGTCCAGTCTCGGTACCGAGAGCAGGCAGAGATCCTGGGTGCTGTCGCAGATACCGGCTTCGGCATCGAGGACGCTGCCACCGATATAGACCTGATAGCGATGTCCGGGCAGCAGCACATGGCGATTGGTGACCATGGTTTGCGGAGCAACCGTGACCGCGCTGCCCGAGCCGACCAGTTGCCCCTCGAAGGTGCCGACGAGGACGATGCCGACACTGCGGGCAGCATTGTTGTAAACCGCGTTGGCGTTCTGGCCCGCGGCCGGCGAGCCGATGACGACGAGAATGACAGCCAGGCCCAGTTGCATGAGCCGCAGGTTGGCACGCATGAATCCCCTCCGAGTGGTTTTCAGGATTCTAGCGATTTGAAACATGGAAGTCGCTTCCGTTTGTCGGCGGCGGGCGGTGCTTCATTCGCGCTGTTGCAATTCGTCCCGGTAGCGCTGGCCGGCCTCGACATAATGGCCGGCAGTGGCGCGCAGACGGGTGATCTCGTCCTCGCTCAGGGTGCGCAGGATGCGGCCGGGCGAACCGACCACCAGCGAGTGATCGGGGATGACCTTGCCTTCCGGGATCAGGGTATTGGCGCCGATCAGGCAGCCTTTGCCGATCACGGCGCGGTTGAGGATGACTGCCTTGATGCCGATCAGGCTGCCTTCGCCCACGCTGCAGCCGTGCAGCATGGCCATGTGACCGATGGTGACATTGTCCTCAAGTACCAGCGGAACGCCCGGATCTGCATGCAGGACGGAGCCGTCCTGGATATTGCAGCTGGCGCCGATGGTGATGGCCTCGTCATCGCCGCGCACGACGCCGTTCCACCAGACGCTGCTGCCTGCGCCCAGCGTGACCGAGCCGATGACGGTGGCATTGGGGGCGATCCAGGCCGTAGCGTGGATTTGCGGTGTGCGGTCGCCGATGGCATAGACGGACATGGTGAAGTTCTTTCGAGCTGGAGATGCGCGGATTGTAAACTGTGGGCCATGAACTATCTGGCCCACGCTTATCTTGCTGGCGATGCAGACAGTGACCGCCTTGGCGGCCTCATGGGTGACTTCGTCAAGGGACCGCTCCCCGGCAGTCTGCCCCCCGATCTCGCCGCCGGAGTTGCCCTGCATCGGCGCATTGACAGCTATGCCGATGCGCATCCGGCCTTTCAGCGCAGCCGTGCCCGCGTCAGCGCGGCGCGCCGGCGTTATTCCGGCGTCATGGTGGACATGTTCTACGATCACCTGCTGGCTGCGCACTGGGCGGCGTATTCGGCACAGCCGCTGGCGCACTACAGCCGTGGTGTCTATGACCTGCTCGATGCCCATGCTGCGCTGCTGCCCGAGCGCCTCGGACAGGTGCGGGTATGGATGCGCAGGGATGACTGGCTGGGCGGCTACCGCACCTT
>JAIEOJ010000152.1 GCA_019750575.1 Rhodocyclaceae bacterium
GATCTCGATCAGATGCAGGCGAAACTGGTCGGCATCTCCTTCGCCTGTGAAGCGGGCAAGGCCGCCTATATTCCGCTTGGCCACAGCTATGCCGGCGCACCGGACCAGTTGCCGCTGGATGAAGTCCTGAACAAGCTCAAGCCCTGGCTGGAGTCGGCACAGCATGCCAAGCTTGGCCAGCACCTCAAGTACGATCGCCATGTCTTTGCCAATCACGGCATCGCGCTCGCCGGCATCGTCGAAGATACCCTGCTGCAATCCTATGTACTGGAGTCGGACAAGCCGCACGAACTGGGCAGTCTCGCCGCGCGCCATTGCGGCTTGAAGACCATCCCCTATGACGAGCTGACCGGCAAGGGCGTCAACCGCATTTCCTTCGCCCAGGTCGCCGTCGAGCAGGCGGCGCTTTACGGCGCGGAAGATTCCGATGTCACGCTGCGCGTGCATCAGGTGCTGTCCCCGCAACTGAGCGAAGCCGAAGCCCTGGGCAAGCTCTATCGCGAGATCGAGTTGCCGACCGCCGAAGTGCTGTTCCGCATGGAAAGGAATGGTGTGCTCATCGACAGCGCCGCACTTGCGCAGCAGAGCGACGAGATCGGCCGCCGCCTCTTGCAGATCGAAGGCGAGGCACATACGCAAGCCGGCCAGCCCTTCAATCTCAACTCGCCCAAGCAGCTCGCCGAAATCCTCTTCAACCAGCAGGGCCTGCCGGTGGTGAAGAAGACGCCCTCGGGCACGCCCTCCACCGACGAGGAAGTGCTGCAGCAACTGGCACAGGACTACCCGCTGCCCAAGTTGCTGCTCGAACACCGCAGCCTCGCCAAGCTCAAGGGCACTTACACCGACAAGCTGCCCAAGATGGTGAATGCGGCGACTGGCCGCGTGCATACCAACTTCTCGCAGGCCACCGCCGTCACCGGCCGCCTCTCATCGAACGACCCGAATCTGCAGAACATTCCGGTGCGCACCGGCGAAGGCCGCCGCATTCGCTCCGCCTTCATCGCGGCGCCCGGCAGCAAGATCGTCTCGGCCGACTATTCGCAGATCGAGCTGCGCATCATGGCGCACCTGTCCGACGACGAGCGCCTCCTGCAGGCCTTTGCCAACGGCGAGGACATTCACCGCGCCACCGCCGGCGAGATCTTCGGCATCACGCCGCTGGAAGTTGCCAGCGAACAGCGCCGCGCCGCCAAGGTCATCAACTTCGGCCTGATTTACGGCATGAGCGCCTTCGGCCTCGCGCGCGAACTCGGTCTTGAGCGCAGCGCCGCGCAAGCCTATATGGACCGCTACTTCACGCGCTATCCCGGCGTTGCCCATTACATGGAAGAAACGCGGACCCTGGCACGCGACAAGGGTTATGTCGAAACCGTGTTCGGTCGCCGCCTGTGGCTGCCCGAGATCAAGTCGAGCAACGCCGGTCGTCGTCAGGGTGCCGAGCGCGCCGCCATCAATGCGCCCATGCAGGGCACGGCCGCCGACCTGATCAAGCTGGCCATGCTCGCGGTACAAGACTGGCTGGATCAAAAGCAGCTCAAGACCCAGCTCATCCTGCAGGTGCACGACGAACTGGTGCTCGAAGTACCGGAGAACGAACTCGCGCTGGTGCGCGAAAACCTGCCGCCGCTGATGCAGAACGTGGCCAAGCTGAAAGTGCCATTGCTGGTCGAAGTCGGCGTCGGCAACAATTGGGATGAGGCCCACTGAGCGTGCCGGGAATGAAGCGCACTGGTATCAATCCCGTTCGGGCTGAGCTTGTCGAAGCCCGTTGCGAAGAAATGTTCTTTACTGTGTTCACCCTTCAACCTGCTCAGGGTGAACGGATTGCTGTCACATGACTGAAGAAAAGAAACCCACGCTGCGCATTGCGCCGCGCCCCGACAAAGCCGCGCCCAAACCCGCAGGCAAGACGACCGAGCGTTCCCAGGGCCGCTACGATCGCGCCCGGCCGCAACGCCATATCCCCGCCACCACGCCGACGCCCGAGGGCGATGGCAAGGTGCGCATTTCCAAGCTCATGGCCGAACGCGGCCTGTGCTCGCGCCGCGAGGCCGACAGCTACATCGAACGCGGTCTTGTCTGGGTCAATGGCGAGCGCGTTGCCGAGCTCGGCACCAAGGTCGATCCTTCCGCCGATATCCGTCTCGACACGCTGGCACAGGCGCAGCAGGATGCGCGCGTCACCATCATCCTGCACAAGCCCATCGGCTTCGTCTCCGGTCAAGCCGAGGACGGTTACAAGCCGGCCGTCACCTTGATCAAGGCGGAAACGCAGCAGCGCAAATCCGGCGCGCAGATTTTCCACCCCTCCAATCTGCGCGGCCTCGCCCCGGCAGGACGACTTGACATCGACTCGACCGGCCTCTTGGTGCTGACCCAGGATGGCGTCATCGCGCGCAAGCTGATCGGCGAGGACTCGGATGTGGAAAAGGAATACCTGGTGCGTGTCGAAGGCACGCTGACGAACCAAGGCTTGCGTGATCTCAATCACGGCCTAAGTCTCGACGGCGTCAAGCTGCGCCCGGCCAGGGTGAACTGGATCAACGACGACCAGCTCCACTTCGTGCTCAAGGAGGGCCGCAAGCGCCAGATCCGCCGCATGTGTGAACTGGTCGGACTGAAAGTGGTCGGGCTCAAGCGCGTGCGCATCGGCAACGTCAAGCTCGGCGACCTGCCGCTGGGGCAGTGGCGCTATCTGCGCGAGGATGAAAGCTTCTAAGCCGCCCTGACTGCCTTGAAACGTGCCAGCGTGCGTTCGCGTGCCAGGGCATGATCAACGACAGGCGCCGGGTAATCGCGGCCCAGCACGAAACCGCAGGCCGCCGCATCGACCGGCTTCATGGTCCATGGCGCGTGAATGAACTTGTCCGGCACTTTTGCCAGTTCAGGTAGATAGCGGCGGATGAACTTGCCGTCCGGATCGAATTTTTCCGATTGCGTGACCGGATTGAAGATGCGGAA
>JAIEOJ010000067.1 GCA_019750575.1 Rhodocyclaceae bacterium
ACGACATACCGGCCTTCCTGCGTCGTCAGGCGGACTGAACCCATGAATAGCCTACTGCGCGTCCGTATGGCTGCGTTGCTCGGTGCTCGGAATCCTCACGTACTTCAAGTACGTTCCGGTTCCTGTGCGCCGTGCGCCTTGCCCTCCGGCCGCTCGCTACGGCTCTTCAAGGATTCAGCAAGCTGTTAGCGATAGTCTGGATGTATGGGGTCGATTCGCCTCCTCCCCATGCATCCGGACCTTCGCTGCGGTAAAATGCAACATCTGAAACAGGCACTTAGCCTGCTCCCGACCCCGGGACGTCAACCCCATTCATCCTTCGGGCGCTAATAGCGAGATGTTGAAGCAACGCACACTGAAAACCCTGGTTCGCGCCACCGGCGTCGGCCTGCATTCGGGCGTCAAGGTCACCATGGTCCTGCGCCCGGCGGCTGTCGACACCGGCATCGTGTTCCGCCGTGTCGATCTCGATCCGCCCGTGGATCTGCCCGCGCGTCCGAATGGCGTGGGCGATACGCGCATGGCCTCTACCCTGCAACAGGGCGAGGCGAAGTTGTCCACCATTGAACACCTGATGTCGGCTCTGGCCGGACTCGGCATCGACAACATCTACGTCGATGTCGATGCGCCCGAACTGCCCATCATGGACGGCAGCGCTGCGCCTTTCGTCTATCTGCTGCAATCCGGCGGTATCGAGGAGCAGAATGCGGCCAAGAAATTCATCCGCATCAAGAAGACGGTGCGCGTGGAGGAGGGTGACAAGTGGGCGCAACTGGATCCCTACGACGGCTTCAAGCTCGACTTCTCCATCATCTTCAATCATCCGGCAGTGGATCAGACCGGCCGCCAGGTCTCGGTCGACTTCGCCGATAACGACTACATCCGCGAAGTCGCGCGTGCCCGTACCTTCGGTTTCATGCAGGATGTGGAATACATGCGCGCCAACGGCCTCGGCCTGGGTGGCAGCCTCGAAAACGCCATCGTCATGGACGAGTATCGCGTGCTCAACAGCGACGGCCTGCGCTACAACGACGAATTCGTGAAGCACAAGGTGCTGGATGCGATTGGTGACCTGTACGTGGCGGGGCACCCCATCCTCGGTGCCTTCTCGGCCTTCAAGTCCGGCCATGGTCTCAACAACAAGCTGCTGCGCGCCGTGCTCGACGATGCCAGCGCCTGGGAATGGGCCACCTTTGCCGATCCGGCCAGCACGCCGGAACGCGTCCTGAATCTCTACCCGCAGGCAGCCTGATCTGCGCGGATGTGGCGCCTCGCATTTCTCCTGCTGATCATTGCCATCGCCGCCGCCATGGCGGCCTGGCTCCTGACCGGCAAGGCCGTCTACAAGCGCTGGGCCATCCGTCTCGGCAAGTTCGGCCTGGTCGCCACCCTGCTGGTCTTCGGCCTGCTGATCGTGGAACGTCTGAGCAACTGAGGCGCCGCTGAGCGCCCTATTTCTTGGCCGCGAGCCGCTCCAGGGCGAGGCGCAAGGGCGCATCCTCGGGGAGTTTTCGGGCCAGGTCGGTTAGTCCTTGCTTCGCTCTTTCCCCAATAACTGCGGGTGAAACTGGCGCGACCTTGGCTTGGCCCGGGTTAATGGGTTGCACTTTTATCTCGATTTCATTAACCTCTGCCCCGTTCTGTCGATACTTTTCGACAAGGCCGGGGACGATCTGCCGCACCTTGGCGGCCACTGCGCCGTTGGCGGCATGGATCACCACCTTCCCCAAACGATAGTTGGCCACCCGTACCAGCCGGGCCAACTGCCTGGGCAGCGCGAGTTCAAGCTGCCGCTGCAACTGCAACAGCCGTCCTGCGTGGGCGGTCAGACGGGCGACATGCGCTTCCGACTCGAGAAGCGCTGTCACCGTCGGCGGCGTGCCGGATTTGCGGCGGGCTGTCATTGGGGCATCGTATTTAGGGAGTTCAAGGCGTGCATATTATTCTCGTATCGGACAAGCTGGCAACGGCGCGTACCCTCGTCATTACCGGCCGCCATGTCGTCGTGTCGCTGATCGCCTTGTGCTTGCTCATTTTCAGCCTTTCCTCCCTGATTTCCTATCTCGCGGTCTAGCATGCCGCTGACGTGCGCCTGCCGATACTGAAAAGCCTGCTGCGCGCGATCCAGGCAGAAGAAACCGAGCAGCGCGACATCATGGTCAGGGAAAACCTTAACGTCATGGCCATCAAGCTGGGCCAGATGCAGGCCCAGTTGTCGCGGCTGGATACGCTCGGCGACCGCTTGTCCCATTCGGTCGGCCTGAAGCCGCAGGACATGAAGCAGATCGTCGATGGGCGTGGCGGTCCGCTCGTGCGCGAGCAGCCCCTGACCACGCCGGAACTGGAGCAGTTGCTGGATGCCCTGGCCGGCCAGGTTGAGCAGCGCAGCGATGCCATGGCCCTGATCGAGGCCCAGGTGCTCGAAGACCGTATTCGCCGGGCCATGCTGCCGACCACGCTGCCGGTGGTCGCCAACTGGAATGCATCGACCTACGGCTGGCGGATTGACCCCTTCACCGGCCATCGGGCCATGCACGAAGGCGTAGACTTCTCTGCTCCCAGCGGCACCTCGATTTTCGCCGCCGCCGCCGGCGTAGTCATCAATGTCGAGCAGCACCCGCAATACGGCAATATGGTCGAAATCGATCACGGCAACGACATCAGCACGCGCTACGCGCATGCTTCCGCCGTCTATGTGCAAAATGGCGCCCTGGTGAAGCGCGGCCAGAAGATCGCCGCCGTCGGCAGCACCGGGCGATCGACCGGTCCGCACCTGCACTTCGAGGTGCGCGTCGCCGGCGTGGCGCAGAACCCGAATCGTTTCCTGCAGGAAGCCGCGCGTTACGCAAGCCGTTAAGGAAGCGCCTCAGCCCGACCCTCTCCCCCGAGGGGATAGGGTGACTTCGGTTCGCGGCTGCGCCGCTCCCCCGTTAAACGCTTCTTCGTAGTATTTCCTTGGCGTTTGCGCCTTCGGCGCGGGTCGCCTCGCCTTGGGGCTGCCCGGCGGCGAGGC
>JAIEOJ010000269.1 GCA_019750575.1 Rhodocyclaceae bacterium
CGCACATTGTCCTCGGGCCGCATCAGTTCCGGCAGGCGGGCAATGGCGTAGCCGTGGCTGGCATGGACGCGGATGCCGGGGGCCAGTGCATTGATGGCCCGCAACAACTCCAGGTCGATCTCGGCCGCCAGATTGTCGAGTTGCGGACCGAGGCGTGCACGAATGCGCTGCGCCGCCCAGGCCAGCTTTTCCCCCAATGGCGTCAGGCTGGCGCCCTTGCCCTGCTCGGTATCGACCAGCGGAACACCGAAGAAATCCGACCACTTGTGGATCAGATTCCAGGCATGGCGATACGAATAGCCGGCGCGCTTGGCCGCCTCGGTCAGCTTGCCGGTTTCCGCAATTGCCGTCAGAACATCGAACAGGGCCGGCTCGATGTCCTGCCCAAGATGGTTGCGAAAGCGCCATGCAGCTTCGATGTTGATGATGCGTTTATGCATTAAATATCATATTGGAAGGAGGAATGTCGACGTCTATTATCCAGTGCGTAACAGCTTTGAACAAGAAGGACTTTGAAGCAATTCGAGACCGCTTGGAGGAAGCCCGGACTTTATGCACACGAGTGCATAACTACCGTGCTTATGCGATTCACTGCACAAGCCCGGTTTTTTGCGTCATCTGGAGAAGTCATGACCTCAGTTGCAACACCTACCCCCCCCTTGTCGGACCCGCAGAAAAAAGCGCTGGACGACATTCTGGCCCGCCTCAAGGACGAGCCGGGCCCGCTGTTCCCGATTCTGCACGCCATTCAGGATGAACTGGGCTGGGTGCCGGACGAAACCGTGCCCGCCATCGCCAAGGCCCTCAACCGCTCGCGCGCCGAGATCCACGGCGTGATCACCTTTTACCACCACTTCCGCCGCCACCCGGTCGGCAAGCACATGGTGCAAGTCTGCCGCGCCGAAGCCTGCCAGTCCATGGGCTCGGAAGCGCTGGAATGCCATGCCAAGAGCACCCTGGGCATCGATTACCACGGCACCACTGCCGACGGTCAGATCTCCCTGGAAGCGGTGTATTGCCTCGGCAACTGCGCCCTGTCGCCTTCGATACGTGTTGATAACGACATCGTCGGCAAGGTCAGCAAGGAACGTTTCGACGAAGTGATTGCCGAGCTGAGGAACGCATAAAAATGACTACCCGTATCTACGTCCCGCTGGATTCGTCCGCGGAAGCCATGGGCGCCAAGAAGACCGCTGCGGCGATTGTTGCCGAAGCCGAGAAGCGCGGTGAAAAGATCGAACTCGTCCGTAACGGTTCGCGCGGCCTGTACTGGCTGGAGCCCATGGTCGAGGTCGAGACCCCCGAAGGTCGTGTGGCCTACGGTCCGGTCACGACCAAGGATGTGCCGGGCCTGTTCGACGCCGGCCTGACAGGTAAGGAAAAGCAGGGCGGCAAGCAGCATCCGCTTTACCTCGGCCTGACCGAAGAGATTCCGTATCTCAAGAAGCAGGAACGTCTGACCTTCGCCCGCGTCGGTATCATCGATCCGTTCTCGGTCGAGGACTACATCAAGCACGAAGGTTTCGAAGGCCTCAAGAAGGCCCTGACGCTTGAGCCTGCCGCCATCGTCAAGGAAGTCACCGACTCCGGCCTGCGTGGTCGCGGCGGCGCCGCCTTCCCGACCGGCATCAAGTGGAATACCGTGCTCGGCGCGCAAGCCGACCAGAAGTACATCGTGTGTAACGCCGACGAAGGCGACTCCGGCACCTTCAGCGACCGCATGCTGATGGAAGGCGATCCGATGTGTCTGATCGAGGGCATGACCATTGCAGGTCTCGCCGTAGGCGCCACCAAGGGCTACATCTACTGCCGCGAGGAATATCCGCACTCGATCCGCAACCTGAACATTGCGATTGAAAACTGCGTCAAGGCAGGCTACCTGGGCAAGAACATCCTTGGCTCCGGCAAGGATTTCGACCTGATTGTGCGCGAAGGCGCCGGCGCCTACATCTGCGGCGAAGAAACCTCGCTGCTGGAGTCGGTTGAAGGCAATCGCGGTCTGGTCCGCTTCAAGCCGCCACTGCCTGCACTGCAAGGCCTGTTCGGCAAGCCGACCGTCATCAACAACGTGATGTCGCTGGGTTCGGTGCCCATCATCCTGGCCCGCGGCGGCGAGTTCTACAAGAACTACGGCATGGGTCGCTCGCGTGGCACCCTGCCCTTCCAGCTGACCGGCAACCTCAAGCACGGCGGTCTGGTGGAAAAGGCTTTCGGTCTGACCCTGCGCGAACTGCTGTACGACTTCGGCGGCGGCTCCGCCACCGGTCGCCCGATCCGCGCCGTACAAGTCGGCGGCCCGCTCGGCGCCTATGTGCCGGAATCGCTGTTCGACGTGCCGCTCGACTATGAAGAGTACGCCAAGGTCGGCGCCATGGTCGGCCACGGCGGCATCGTGGTCTTCGACGACACCGTCGATCTGGCCAAGATGGCCCGCTACGCGATGGAGTTCTGCGCCATCGAATCCTGCGGCAAGTGCACGCCCTGCCGCATCGGTTCGACCCGTGGCGTCGAGACCATCGACAAGATCATCGCAGGCAAGGAAGTGGGCAAGAACATCGCCCTGCTGAATTCGCTGTGCGACACCATGCTCAACGGCTCGCTCTGCGCGCTGGGCGGCATGGCTCCCTATCCTGTTGTGTCGGCGCTTCAGCACTTCCCTGAAGACTTCGGCATCGACAAGACCGCAGCCGCCTAGCCTCTATGGATGCTTTGAGAAAGCGTAGCGAGCAGGCCGAGACGCAAGGCGCACGGAGCGCAGCAACCGGAATGTATTTTGGATACATGAGGATTGCGAGCACCGCGCAACGCAGCAGATCGGTCGCACAGTAGCTTTATCAAAGCTTCCCTGAATAACAGGAGAACAAAGATGTCCCTACCCCGCCCCACTGACTACGGCACTCCCGCCAAGGAGTCCGACAAGTACGTCACCCTGGAAATCGACGGCGTCGAAGTCACGGTTCCCGCCGGCACCTCGATCATGCGCGCCGCGCAGATGATCGAGCATCCGATCCCCAAGCTATGCGCCACCGACAGCCTCGA
>JAIEOJ010000262.1 GCA_019750575.1 Rhodocyclaceae bacterium
CTCGGACACATGCACCAGACCCTCGATGAAGACATCGTCGAGGGCGACGAAGATACCAAAAGGCACGACCGATGCGATGCTGCCGCTGAAAATTTCGCCGATCTTGTCCTGCATGTAGAAACACTTCAGCCAGTCCTCGACATCGCGCGTGGCCTCGTCGGCACGACGTTCGGTCATGGAGCAGTGCAGGCCGATGCTTTCCCAGTCGCCGGCCTCATGGTCGGGGACGTATTTCTTCTTCTGCAGCACAGCCTTGATGGCGCGATGCACGAGCAGATCGGGATAGCGGCGGATCGGCGAGGTGAAGTGAGTGTACTGGTCGTAGGCAAGGCCGAAGTGACCGACGTTGTCGGGGCTGTAGATGGCCTGACGCAGCGAGCGCAGCATCACCGTCTGCAGCAGCGCGGTATCGGGCCGACCCTTGATCTTGGTAATCAGCGCCGCATAGTCCTTGGCGTGCGGTTCGTCTCCACCGCCGAGCTGCATACCGAAGGTGCCGAGGAAATCGCGCAGCTTGGCCAGGCGTTCGGGCGACGGCCCCTGGTGGATGCGGTACAGGCAGGGCTGCTCGTTTTCGGCCAGGAAAGCCGAGGCGCAGACGTTGGCCGCCAGCATGCACTCCTCGATGATCTTGTGCGCCTCGTTGCGCTCGTCCGGGACGATCTTCTCGATCTTGCCGTTGTCGTTGAAGATCATGCGCGTCTCGGTACTCTCGAAATCGATCGCGCCACGCTTCCTGCGCTCGGCCACGAGCAGACGATACAGCTCGTCGAGCATCTCCAGCTGCGGCAGCAGCTTGCCGATCTTCCTGCGCGCCGGAATTTCCTTTTCGTGGATGGCCGCGGCTACCTCGTTGTAGGTCAGGCGCGCATGCGAGAACATGACGGCCGGATAGAAGCGGTAGCGCTTGATCTCGCCGGTCGGGCCGATATCCATGTCGCAGACCATGCACAGGCGCTCGACCTGCGGATTGAGCGAGCACAGGCCGTTGGAGATTTTCTCGGGCAGCATGGGAATCACGCGCCGCGGGAAGTACACCGAGTTGCCGCGCTCATAGGCGTCGAGGTCCAAATCACCGCGCTCCTTGACGTAGTGACTGACGTCGGCGATGGCAACGATGAGGCGATAGCCCTTGCCCTGCCGCTCGCAATACACGGCATCGTCGAAGTCGCGCGCTGTCTCGCCGTCGATGGTGACCAGCGGCAGATGCGTGATGTCCTCGCGCCCCTTCTTGTCGGCGGGACGCACGATGTCCGGCAGCTTCTTGGCTTCGGCCAGCCCCTCCTTGGAGAATTCGTAAGGCAGCTCGTGCTTGCGCAGGGCAATCTCGATTTCCATGCCCGGATCGGCGTAGTTGCCGACGATCTCGGTGACACGCCCGATGGCCTGAGCATTGCGGCTCGGCTGCTCGATGATGTCCACCATGACGACCTGCCCCGCCACCGGCACGACGGGCTTGGGGGCGCGCGACAAACGGCTCATCAAGCCCTTCTTCGGCGCTTCTGGCGGCGCTAGCAGGATGCGCTGGCTGATGCGCTTGTTCTCCGGCTCGACGAACCAGACGCCGTGCTCGTTATAGACGCGGCCGATCAGCTTGCTGTTGGCGCGCTCCAGCACTTCGACGATCTTGCCCTCGGGACGGCCGCGTTGATCGGTACCAGCCACGCGGGCCATGGCGCGATCGCCGTGCAGGACCTTCTCCATCTCGCGCGCCGACAGGAACAGGTCTGAGCCACCGTCATCGGGCACCAGGAAGCCGAAGCCGTCCATATGGCCCAGCACCTTGCCGGTGACCAGATTGGCCTTGTCGGGCAGCAGCCAGTGGCCGCCGCGATTCTGCATCAGCTGACCATCGCGCGACATCGCGCCGAGGCGCCGGATGAAGAACTCCTCTTCCTCCGGACGGATATCCAGCAGCTTGACCAGACGCTCGAAGGTCAGCGGCACGCCTTGCTCGGTAACGATCTGGAGTATGTATTCGCGGCTCGGCAGCGGGTTCTCATACGAGGCCAGTTCGCGCTCGAGCATGGGATCGGCCTGACGGATTTTGCTTATTTTTATGCTTTTTTTATTCGTAGTCTTTGACAATTGTGGTTCTTCCTATATAATGCGCAGCTCTTGTCGGTGCTGCCCAGGTGGCGGAATTGGTAGACGCACTAGTTTCAGGTACTAGCGGGTAACTCCGTGGAGGTTCGAGTCCTCTCCTGGGCACCAAGCAAGAGCAACAGACCGCATGATAGCCACTTTAGGCTCCATGCGGTTTTTTGTTGCCTGTTCGCAGCGCAGTATTTTCCGTCGCCGGAAAAAACAAGCCCCGCCGCAGCGGGGCTTTGCATTTGCGGGCCCGAACGGCTTACGCAAAGGGATGACGCAGGACGATGGTTTCCTCGCGGTCCGGACCGGTCGAGATCATGTCCACCGGCACGCCGCAGACTTCCTCGATGCGCTTGATGTAGGCACGCGCGCTGGCCGGCAGGCCTTCCAGCGTCTTCACGCCGACGGTGCTTTCCTTCCAGCCCGGCATCGTTTCGTACACCGGCACGCAGCAGGCCAGCTCTTCGGCGCCGACCGGCAGGATGTCGGTGGTCTTGCCGCCCTCGAGCTTGTAACCCGTACAGATCTTGATTTCCTCGACACCGTCGAGCACGTCCATCTTGGTCAGGCAGATGCCCGAGACGCCGTTGATCTGGATCGAACGCTTCATGGCGGCGGCATCGAACCAGCCGCAGCGACGTGCACGTCCCGTGGTGGCACCGAACTCGTTGCCCTTTTCGGCCAGATACTTGCCGACCGGGTCCTGCTTGTTGACCGCATCGTAGAGCTCGGTCGGGAAAGGACCGCTGCCGACACGCGTGGTGTAGGCCTTGGTGATGCCGAGCACATAGTGCAGCATGCCCGGGCCCACGCCGGAACCGGCCGCGGCAGCGCCGGACACGCAGTTCGACGAGGTGACGTAGGGGTAGGTACCGTGGTCGATGTCCAGCAGCGCGCCCTGCGCGCCTTCGAACAGCAGATTGGCGCCGGCCTTGCTCGCGTCATACAGCGC
>JAIEOJ010000266.1 GCA_019750575.1 Rhodocyclaceae bacterium
ACATTGACGCGGCCGGCGAGGCTGAGGTCGCGGTCGGTGAAGGTGGCGAGTATCGGCCCGCCATAGACTTCCACGCCAAGGCGCACCAGGCCATCGGCCGCATGCGGCGCCTTCGGCTTGAGGCGCAGGCCGGGCGAATCGGTGTGCGCGCCGATCATGCGCAGGCCGTGCGTGGCCAGATCACCCGTGCCGACGACGAAGGCAATGATGGAAGCGCCACCGCGAATGACGTAGTAGCGGCCACCGCGTTCAAGCTGCCAGCGGGTGTTTTCATGCAGCTCGACAAAACCCTGCGCGGCGAGGCGCTGCGCGCTGTTGTGTACTACATGCCAGGGGCTGGGGCTGGCGTCGATGAAGGCGAGCAGGTCTTCCGTGAGCTGGCGGACGGCGGGAGCGATGGCAGGCATGGCGAAGGTCAGTAAAAAAGGGCTGCCGCCATTATAGCGACAGCCCCGGTTTCGACTGCGATGCGGGTGACCAGGAAAGACCGCTCAGACGCGGAAGCCGCTGACTTCCACTTCGAGCGACTGCGCCAATGTTTCCAGCCGGTTGGCCGAGGCGGCGATGCCCAGCGTCGCCTCGCTGTTGTTCTGCGCGTGGCTGGCAATCTGCTCGACGTTCTGCACCATGAGTTCGGTGGCCTGGGTCTGTTCTTCCAGCGCGTAGGCGATATCGCGTACGGCACTGATGACTTCGTCGGCACCGCTGCGGATCTGGCCGATGGACTGGCCGGCGGCACGCGCCAGCTCGACACCGCCGCTGACGCGGGCATTGCCATGCTGCATGCTGGCCACGGCCTGCTGGGTTCCGGTATGGATGTTGCCGATCATGTCGCCAATTTCCTCGGTCGACTTGGCGGTGCGTTCGGCCAGCTTGCGCACTTCGTCGGCGACCACGGCAAAGCCGCGCCCCTGCTCCCCGGCGCGGGCCGCCTCGATGGCGGCGTTGAGGGCGAGCAGATTGGTCTGGTCGGCGATTTCCTTGATTGCGGTGACGATCAGGGAAATGCGATCAGACATTTCGTCGAGCTGCTGGATATGCTGTGCGGATTCACCGACCGCGCTGGCAATCGCCACCATTTCATCGGCAGCATGCTCGACGATGCGCTTGCCGTCGACCGACGCGTTACCGGCTTCCTCGGCTTTATTGTGGGCAGCACGGGCATTATCAGAAACATGTTCGATATTCGCCTGGGCTTCCTCGACCGCGGCAGCCATGGCCGTGGAGGCCTCGCTCTGGCGGATGGATGCCTGGGCCACGCTGTCGGCCGCATTCGAGAGCTCGGTGGAGAGCTGCTTGACCTGGCTGCTGCTGGCGAGGACATGACGGATGGTGTTCTGGAATACGCCGACCAGTTCGTTGAACGCGGCGGCAATCTGCGCCATTTCATCACGGCCGCCGTCGGGTACACGCAAGGTCAGGTTGCGGCTGTTGCGGATATCCTGCACGGCCCTCTGGATGGAGCCGATGGAGCCGGAAATCGAGCGCACGATGAATAGCGCCAGTACGCCGATGACCAGGATATTGATGATGAGGATCAGGCCCAGTGTGATGGCTTCGCCGCGGAAGATTTCCTGCACGTCATCGATGTAGATGCCGGAGCCGATCACCCAGCCCCAGGGCGCGAAACCCTGTACATAGGATATCTTCGACTGCGGCTTGTCCTTGCCCGGCTTGGGCCAGGCGTAGGCAACAAAGCCGCTGCCGTTGGCGCGCACGGTCTTGACGAATTCGTTGAACAGAAACGTACCGTTCGGATCCTTGATGCCGCTCAGGTCTTTGCCGTCGAGTTCGGGCTTGGTTGCATGCATCACCATGTTCGGATGCATGTCATTCACCCAGAAGTAGTCGTCCTTCTCGTAGCGCATGGCCTTGAGCGCGGCCAGTGCCGCCGCCTTGGCATCCGCTTCGCTCATGGCACCGGCGGCTTGTCGTGCGTGGTAATGCTTGACCACACTGCTGGCGACCTCGACCACATGACGGGTTTTGACCTTGCGGTCTTCGAACAGGTTGTGGTACGCCGAATACAACGAGGTGCCGGTGAGGGTAAGGAGTCCAGCGAGCGTGAGGAGCAGGATGAAAATCAGTCGAGCGCGTATCGTGACAGGCATCACTTTTATCCTTTTAATGACATTGGGTTATTAATAAAATCATAAATCAACCTTGCTGACGTCTATCTTACTGGCCTTATACAAAAAGATCACTGTTTGATTTTTATCAAATCAAGATCATTAGACGAGTTGCACTCGAAGCTCGTAACACTCTGTCTTCGGCAATATGGGCAACCCTTGTGTTTGAAACCTTGGCTGTGAGTCCTAATATCAACGCTCTAAATTATTTGACAGATTAGTCATAGGCATAGCCGATGCCGATCAGCACCTTGCTGTCGAGCTTCTTGCGGCCGGGTGCCGGGTCGCTTTCCCAGTCCAGATTGAGCTGGGTCAGGGCATGCAGGCCGCCGCTGAGGGGGAAGCGCAGGCCGGTGCGGGTCTGTACCAGCACCGAGGCCGCGCGTGACAGGCTGCGATAGCCGTCCTGGGCATGAAAGAGCTCAATGTCGCTGCGCGCGAGCTTGTGTTCCAGGTCGATATGCCAGCCCAGCGCGGCGAAGCGTTCGCGCGGCGCGTTTTAGCGGTCGAGATTGACCATGTCGAGACCGGCCTTGAGCGCCAGTTGGGTGGTTTCCGTGTCATACACCTGGTAGCCGTAGCCGCCGCCAACAATCGCGCGCAGCTCGATATCGCGGAAGCGGTCGTTCTGCAGCTGTCCGTGGGTGAACAGGAATTCGCGGCGATTGAAGAAGCTGTCATAGCTGCCGTAGGCACGGCGGCTGTCATCCGCTTTCTTCTTGTCCACACTGGCCTGGTCCATCTCGCCGCCCAGGGTCAGGCGGTAGTCGCGTGCGCGCACGATCATCTCGGCGTCCGCGTGCAACTGGTCGCTGGCGCTGTTGCCTTCGCTCTGCGTGTAGGCAAAGTTGGCTTTGGCGCTGACGCGGTAACCGCGTCCCGATTCTTCCGGGTTCGGGTTGATGTAGGCAATGTCGCCAAGTGCCGGCAT
>JAIEOJ010000320.1 GCA_019750575.1 Rhodocyclaceae bacterium
ACGGCAGTGCCTGGCGTGCGGAACCGAAGAAGGCCGCGGATGGCCGCAGCATCGTGCAGTTTCACCGCGAGCGGCCCTCTCCCCAGGGCTGAGACCGGTTCCGGTTCAGTAGCGCTGCCGCAGCTTGCGCCAGTAGTCGCGCACTCTCACCATCAGCAGAATTGCCAGCAGCCCCGCGTAGATGGCGGGCTGTGTGGTGTCCAGCTTGATCAGCCACCAGTAGTGCAGCACTGCGCAGATGGACAGCGGATAGATCAGCTGATGCAGACGCTGCCAGGCTTTTCCGCCGATGGCCTTGATCATTGCATTGTTCGATGTGACGGCGAGTGGAATCATCAGTGCAAAGGTCAGCATGCCGATGGTGATGAAAGGGCGCTTGAGGATGTCCTTGGCGATCTCGCCCCAGTCGTAGCTCTGGTCAAGACCGAGATAAATGTTGAAGTGCAGCAGCGCGTAGAAAAAGGCAAACAGGCCGAGCATGCGCCGCAGGCGCAGCAGCCAGTGCATGCCGGTCATCTTGCGCAGCGGGGTGATGCACAGCGTGAGCAGCAGGAAGCGCAGCGCCCATACACCGAGATCGCGGATGATGAATTCGACCGGATTGGTGCCCAGCACCTCATCCTGCAGGCCGAAGGGATTGATCGCCAGAACGTCGGCGCAGAAGCCCGCGATCAGCCAGCCCAGGGGCAGCAGACAGAGCAGGAAAAGCGCTGCCTTGATGAGCGCAAGTTGCTGTTGTGAGGCTTGCATGGTTTTGTCGTTCACCCCGGGGCTGGTGAGGCGTCGCTGCAGGTGACTCCTTGCGTGCGCCAGCCCCCGGGGTGCCGTCAGCTCAGAAATTGATTTTCAGATTCATGCCAGTGTAGAGGCTGGCCACCTGATCGGCATAGCCGTTGAACATCAGTGTCGGGCGCTTGAGTATCTCGCCGATGCGGCGCTCCCGGGCCTGGCTCCAGCGCGGGTGATCGACCTCGGGATTCACATTGGAATAGAAGCCGTATTCGTTGGGCCCGGCCTTCATCCAGGAGGTGCGCGGTTCCTTGTCGGTGAAGCGTATCTTCACAATCGACTTGCCGCTCTTGAAACCGTACTTCCACGGCACGACCAGTCGCATCGGCGCACCGTTCTGGTTGCGCAGGGCTTCGCCGTAAAGGCCGACGGCCATGATGGTCAGCGGATGCATGGCTTCGTCGAGGCGCAGACCTTCGAGGTAGGGCCAGTCGAGCACGCGGCGTCTCACGCCGGGCATGTTCTCCGGCTGTACAGCCGTGTAGAACTCCACATACTTCGCACTGCCCAGGGGCTCGACCTGCTTGAGCAGCGAAGACAGCGGAAAGCCGACCCAGGGAATCACCATGCTCCAGCCTTCGACGCAGCGCATGCGGTAGATACGCTCTTCCAGCGGCGCCAGCTTGATGATGTCGTCTATGCCAAGCGTTTTCGGCTGCCTGACCAGTCCTTCGATGCTGACCGTCCACGGCCGTGTCTGCAGCGTATCGCCACGGCGCGAGGGGTCGGCCTTGCTGGTGCCGAACTCGTAGAAGTTGTTGTAGTTGGTGATGTCGTGGTGCGGGGTCAGTTCTTCGCCGGTGGTGGACAAGGGGCTTTTCTGTGCCGTCGAGAAGGGCGGGGCCGTCTTGGGCGCGGCATGCGCAGGGCCGGGCAGCAGGGTGGCGCCGGCAGCCATGCCCATCAGCCCGACGCCGGTCTTGATGAAGTCGCGGCGGCGCAGGTAGAGCCCTTGAGGCGTGATTTCCGAGGGCAGGATGTCGTCCGGGTGTTTGATCAGCATGGCTATGTCCTTGGGTGTGGCTCAGCGTGCATTTTGAATCGGGCGGCTGCCTTTGGTTCGCGCAAACTGCCTGTCGCCCGCGTCAGGCTTGTAAGCAGCTATTTCATTGGCCTTGTCGAATAGACGTAAATGGGTGCGGTGAAATTACAATCACGCTACTTTCTTTTACCCTCGCTTCATGTCGAATGTCTATACGCAGGCCGCCGCCGCGCTGGCCTGCCCCGATCCCGATGCCAAGCTGGCGCTGACGGCCGCACTGGCCGCCGACTGGCAGGCGGGGCGCCTGGACTGCACGCCTTGCGTCCTCATGCCGGCGGTCGGTCGTCCGGAAAAGCCGAGGCTGGTGCCGCCCGCGCAATTGCCGGCACGCGGCGCGCATACGCCTGAGGGGCGCGCTGCGCTGATCCATGCGATTGCGCATATCGAGTTCAACGCCATCAATCTGGCGCTGGATCATATTGTGCGCTTTCCCGATTTTCCGCAGGAATACATCGACGACTGGATTCGGGTGGCCGCCGAAGAGGCCTATCACTTCGGTCTGGTACGCGATCATCTGCGCACGCTGGGCCATGAATACGGCGATTTCGATGCGCATGACGGCCTGTGGCAGATGACGCTGAAGACGGCGCACGACCCGCTCGCACGCATGGCCTTGGTGCCGCGCCTGCTCGAAGCGCGCGGTCTGGATGCGACGCCGCCGATACAGAAGAAGCTGCAGGGCGTGGGTGATATGGAGGCCGTCGCCATTCTCGACATCATCCTGCGTGATGAAGTCGGCCATGTCGCCATCGGCGACCGCTGGTTTCGCGTGCTGTGCGCGGAACGTGGACTGGAAGCGGAGGCGACCTATCGCCTGTTGCTTGAGCAATATTCCGCGCCGTGGCCGCAACCGCCGCTGAATGAAAAAGCCCGCCGGGCGGCGGGCTTTTCGGAAGAGGAGCTAAGCGCCCTGATTACAGCGCGCCGTAGGAGTGCAGGCCGCTGAGGAACATGTTCACGCCGAGGAAGGCGAAGGTCGTCACCAGCAGGCCGATCACGGCCCACCAGGCCAGCACCGCGCCGCGCAGCCCCTTGGTCAGGCGCAGGTGCAACCAGGCCGCGTAGTTGAGCCACACGATCAGCGCCCAGGTTTCCTTCGGGTCCCATTGCCAGTAGGTGCCCCAGGCTTCGGCTGCCCATAGCGCGCCGAGGATGGTGGCGACGGTGAAGAAGGCAAAGCCGATGGCGATGGCCTTGTACATCACGTCTTCCATCATCGTCAGCGCCGGCAGGCGCGA
>JAIEOJ010000157.1 GCA_019750575.1 Rhodocyclaceae bacterium
TGGCTGCTGCTCGAGACCATCACCGACATGGTGGGTCCGCAGAATGGTGGAAATGCGGAAGCCATCAAGACCGGTCACAAGAACTACGTCAAGGCCATCGGCAAGGGCCTGAACAAGGTCATGTCCAAGATGGGCATCTCGGCCTACCAGTCCTACTGCGGCGCCCAGGTGTTCGAGGCGATCGGCCTCAACAAGGCCTTCATCGACAAGTACTTCACCGGTACCGCCTCGCAGATCGAAGGCATCGGCCTCGCCGAAGTCGCCGAGGAAGCCGTGCGTACCCACGCCGCCGCCTTCTCCGCCGATCCCGTGCTGGAAAACGCGCTCGACGCCGGCGGTGAGTACGCCTTCCGCATCCGCGGCGAAGAGCACATGTGGACGCCGGACTCGATCGCCAAGCTGCAGCACGCCACGCGCAGCGGCAAGTTCGACACCTACAAGGAATACGCCCAGCTGATCAACGATCAGAGCAAGCGTCACATGACGCTGCGCGGCCTGTTCGAGGTCAAGCCGGCCGGCCCGCCCGTGTCGATTGATGAAGTCGAACCGGCCAAGGAGATCGTCAAGCGCTTTGCTACCGGCGCCATGTCGCTGGGTTCGATCTCGACAGAGGCGCACACCACGCTGGCCATCGCCATGAACCGCATCGGCGGCAAGTCGAACACCGGCGAAGGCGGCGAAGATCCGAAGCGCTTCATCCCGCTCAAGGCCGGCCAGACGCTGTCCGAAGTGGTCGGCGCCGGTCGCATCGAGCGCGACTTCACCTTCAAGGAAGGCGATTCGCTGCGCTCCAAGATCAAGCAGGTTGCTTCCGGCCGTTTCGGCGTCACCGCCGAATACCTGGCCAATGCCGACCAGCTGCAGATCAAGATGGCCCAGGGCGCCAAGCCCGGCGAAGGCGGTCAGCTGCCCGGCCACAAGGTGTCCGAGTACATCGGTTTCCTGCGTCACTCGGTGCCGGGTGTCGGCCTGATTTCGCCGCCGCCGCACCATGACATCTATTCGATCGAAGACCTGGCCCAGCTGATCCACGATCTGAAGAACGCCAATCTGCGCGCTTCGGTGTCGGTGAAGCTGGTGTCCGAAGTCGGCGTCGGCACCGTTGCCGCCGGCGTGGCCAAGGCCAAGGCCGACCATATCGTGATCTCCGGCTTCGATGGCGGCACCGGTGCTTCGCCGCTGTCCTCCGTGATGCACGCCGGTACGCCGTGGGAACTCGGCCTCGCCGAAACCCAGCAGACCCTGGTGCTTAACCGTCTGCGCGGTCGCGTCGTGGTCCAGGCCGACGGCCAGATGAAGACCGGTCGCGACGTGCTGGTCGGCGCGCTGCTCGGCGCCGACGAATTCGGCTTCTCGACCGCACCGCTGGTCGTCGAAGGCTGCATCATGATGCGCAAGTGCCACCTCAACACCTGTCCGGTCGGCGTCGCCACCCAGGATCCGGTGCTGCGCCAGCGCTTCAGCGGTCAGCCCGAGCACGTGGTCAACTACTTCTTCTTCGTCGCCGAGGAAATCCGCGGCTACATGGCCGAGATGGGCATCAAGAAGTTCGAGGACCTGATCGGTCGTGCCGACCTGCTCGACATGAAGGCCGGCATCGAACACTGGAAGGCCAAGGGTCTGGATTTCAGCAAGGTGTTCTACATGCCGCCGACCGGCGCCGATGTCGCCCGCCGTCACGCCGAAAGCCAGGATCACGATACCGACAAGGCGCTCGACCACAAGATGGTCGCGCAAGCCAAGTCCGCCATCGAACGCGGCGAGAAGGTCGTGATCGAGACCGCGATCAAGAGCGAGAACCGCACCTTCGGCACCATCCTGTCGAGCGCCGTGGCCACCAAGTACGGCCGCGCCGGTCTGCCGGACGACACCATCCACATAAAGCTGACCGGCACCGCCGGCCAGAGCTTCGGCGCCTTCCTGGCGCGCGGCATCACGCTTGAACTCACGGGCGAAGCCAACGACTACGTCGGCAAGGGCCTGTCGGGCGGCCGCATCATCGTCAAGCCGAGCGTCAAGTTCACCGGCAAGCCGGATGAAAACATCATCGTCGGCAACACCGTGCTCTACGGTGCGACCGAGGGTGAGGTTTTCTTCCGCGGCGTCGCCGGAGAGCGCTTTGCCGTGCGCAATTCCGGCGCCACGGCCATCGTCGAAGGCACGGGCGACCACTGCTGCGAATACATGACCGGCGGCACCGTCGTCGTGCTCGGCCAGACCGGCCGCAACTTCGCAGCCGGCATGAGCGGCGGTATCGCCTACGTGCTGGACGAGGACGGCAATTTCGCCAAGCGCTGCAACATGTCCATGGTTGCGCTCGAAAAGCTGCTGCCGCACGACGAGCAGCTCAGCGATGCGCTGCTGCATCGCGGCGAGACCGACGAAGCCCAGCTCAAGGCCATGATCGCCAGACACGCCGAGATGTCCGGCAGCGAAAAGGCGAAGCTGATCCTCGACCAGTGGGAAACTTACCGTGGCAAGTTCGTCAAGGTCTTCCCGCACGAGTATCGCCGCGCGCTGACCGAGATGGCTGCAAAAGCGAAGAAGAACGAAGTCAAGGAAGCCGCGTAGTTTCGGCTTGCCACCCTCGTCATAGCGACGAGGGTGGCAACCAAGGCAGAACTCCCCGATAATTTGTAGCCGCATCGTGCGGCGTGATTGAGGTTGTATAAATGGGCAAGCCCACAGGATTTCTCGAACTCCACCGCGTCGATGAAAGCTATCTGGACGTCAAGGATCGCGTCAAGAACTACAAGGAATTCGTCCTTGCGCTTTCCGATGCCGATGCCAGCAAGCAAGGTGCGCGCTGCATGGATTGCGGCATTCCGTTCTGCAATAACGGCTGCCCGGTCAACAACATCATTCCGGACTGGAACGACCTGGTCTACAAGGGCAACTGGCGCGAAGCCATCGAAGTCCTGCACTCGACCAACAACTTCCCCGAATTCACCAGCCGCATCTGTCCGGCGCCCTGTGAAGCGGCCTGCACGCTGAACATTCCCGGTGAGCCGGTCGGCATCAAGTCGATCGAGCGCGCCATCATCGACAAGGCCGGTGAGAACGGCTGGGTCGTGCCGCAACC
>JAIEOJ010000177.1 GCA_019750575.1 Rhodocyclaceae bacterium
CCTCACTTCTCGATGTAGCTATCCCTGTCCTTGTCCTGCAGCAGCACCTGCTCGTAGGTGTATTTGTCGGCCGCCGCGAACTGCTCCTCGGCCCAGGCGCGACAGGCATCGCAGCAGAAACGCGGGATCTGTACGGCGAAGACCGGCCGCTTCGGACGCGACTCATTGCGCGATTCGATGGTGACGGCGCCGCCGCAATCGGTGCAGGTGCGCACGGTCTCGACCTGAGACTCGCGGATGCCGGCAGTGTCGTAGTAGATGCTGTTTTCGCGCGTGTGGAAGGGCTGATCGGGATAGACCTGATCGCGCAGGGCGTGGCGATTTTCCCAGTGGCTCAACGTCACTTCCTTGAGGCGCTTGAGGTAGTCGCCGATGCGCGGATCCTGGATCTGGTCTTCCGGATCGTAGTCGGGCTCGCGGATCTGCGAATAATCGCGGCCGGCCATCGCCAGGATGATGCCGGTGTTGATGTAGGGCAGGGCGCTCTCGATCGAGTAGCCGCCTTCGAGCACCGCGATATCGGGCTTGAGCCTGTCGTTCAGCACCGCATAGCCCTGCGCGGTGAACTTCATGTTGGTGATCGGATCGGAATAGTGGTTGTCCTGGCCAGCCGAGTTGATGATCAGGTCAGGCTTGAAGTCCGCCAGGATGGGCATCACGATCTCGTCGAGCACGTAGAGGAAGCCTTCCTCACAGGTGTTCGGCGGCATCGGCAGATTGATGGTGGTGCCGAAGGCGTTCGGCCCGCCCAGTTCGTCCGGAAAGCCCGAGCCCGGATACAGCGTGCGGCCGTCCTGGTGCATGGAAATGAAGAGGGTGTTGGGGTCGTGCCAGAAGATGTCCTGCGAGCCGTCGCCGTGGTGGCAGTCGGTATCGACGATGGCAATCTTCTTGATGCCATGGCTTTCGCCGTACTTTTGGCGGATGTACTCGACCATGATGGCTTCCATGTTCAGCGTGCAGAAGCCGCGCGTGCCGTGCACCACGCGCATGGAGTGGTGACCGCAGGGGCGCACAAGGGCGAAGGCGTTGTCCACCTCCTTGGTCATCACCTTGTCGGCCGCAGTCAGCGTGCCGCCGACCGAGATCAGGTGCGAGGCATGCACCAGTTCGTCGATGCCGGGCACGCAGAAGTGCACACGGTTGATGTCCTCGGGCGTACAGAGGTCGGGCTTGAATTCGAAGATATTGTCGAAGTCGAGCAGGCCTTCCTCGCTGACCTGATCCTGGGTGTAGAGCAGGCGCTCTTCACGCTCAGGATGAGTCGGGGAGATCGCGTAGTCGAAGGCGGGGAAGAAGACGAGTCCGGTTTTCTTTTTCATGGTGTGCCTCTTATTGCTCAACGGCGTGCTCAGTTGCGTGCTTTGTCAAGCCGGGTTTGATCTGCAGACGGACGCGGAAGTTCTTGCCTGTGGTGGCGCCATCACGAATGACATTGAAGCTCTGGCTGTCGGCCACCTCGATCTCGATGTCCTCTTCAGGCGCACCGGCGATGCGGGCGATCTTCTCCAGCTTTTCACGGCCAATCTCGATCAGGTCCTCGATGGTGAAACCGCGCGGAATATCCGTCTGCACGCCTTCCTCGGCCACCGACATCAGACGCTCCTCGGTATCGGCCATCAGCGTCAGTTCAACCGTGGTGCGCGCCATGGCGGCGCCGCTGGCATTGATCACGTCCGAATCGCCGGGCACGATTTCCTTCATCTTCAATAGCTTGCCGATCTGTTTGGCCATGAAGGGGGCAGGGCCACCGACCACGATGGCGTCGGTCGGGGCGAGCACCTTGCCTTCCAGCATTTCGTGAATGGTGTAGACCGGCTTGGCATTCACCTCGGCGATCATGCTGCGTACCTTGGCGGCGATGGTCTCGCAGGCGAGGTCCATGATGGCCTGCGCCGTTTCTTCGATGCTGGCGCCCAAGTCTTTTGATACCGAGGCAATGGCGGCCGTCGCCTTGGCCTTGTCGCCGATGTCGGCGAGGCCCAGCACGATCATCGCATCGGTCGGCGTCGGCACCGGGCCGTCGAAGGCCATGGCCGCACCCTTGCGCTCGGGGCCGATCAAGAGTTGTCCGTTCTCCACGCGCACATGGCTGTCGCCGCCGATGGCGATGGAGTGGGTGAGCAGGCCGCGGATCAGCGTCTTGTGTTCCTCGATCTGCACGCCCTTGGGCTCGAGCAGGGGAGCACCATCGGCAAACAAGGCGATGTCCGTCGTCGTGCCGCCCACGTCAATGGACACCGAGTCACGGTCGGTGGGTACATAGGGCAGCACGCCCATGATGGTCGCCGCCGGGCCGGACAGGATGGTCTGGACCGGGAAGTGGCGCGACTGCTCAACGTCAATCGTGCCGCCGTCAGCCTTGAGGATGTAGAGCGGCACATCGACGCCGAGTTGCTTGAGATAGGTCTGCAACTGGTCGGCCATGCCGCTGTGCAGGCGCCATACCGCCTCGTTCAGATAGGCGGTCGAGATGCGGCGCGGAAAGCTCAGTTCACCCGACAGCTGGTGCCCTGTGGTCACATGGCCGGCCTGATCGGCCAGCAGTTCGCGCACCGTCTGCTCATGCGCCGGGCTGCGCGTGGAAAACTTGCCGATCACGCCGAAGTGCCTGATGCCCTTGTTGGCGAACTCCTGTTTGAGCGCCAGAATCTCGTCCTCATCTACGCCTTCCGCTTCCAGGCCGCGGTGATTCATGTAGCCCTTCACAAAAGCGGATTTGTCGCTCAGGGGCAGATCGCTGTGCGCCACACCCGGGCCGCTCATCACGATCAGGCCGACCGGATCAAGCTGGTGCTGGGCAACGGCATTCGTCGTCATCGTCGTGCTCAGCACGATCCGACGCAACTGCTTGATGTCTTCAGGCGTGGTCACTGCCTGAGTGGCGTTCATGACCGACTTGAGCAGATCGCCCTTGTCCGTCATGACCTTGGATTTGCGAAGAATTTTTCCGTTCTGCATGAGAACGGAGTCGGTGTGCGTCCCACCTACGTCGATACCGAGAATCATTGTGCTTGCGTACTATTCAGGAATGTTTTCAGATCGGATTATATAAGGCCGGAGATAAGGGGCGGGCTGTCGCCATGGCTTA
>JAIEOJ010000294.1 GCA_019750575.1 Rhodocyclaceae bacterium
TCGAAACGCACCTGGTCGTTGCCCTTGCCGGTGGCGCCGTGCGAGATGGCGTCGGCGCCGGTCTGGTTGGCGATGTCGATCAGGCGCTTGGCGATCAGCGGGCGGGCGATGGAAGTGCCCAGCAGGTACTCGCCTTCATAGATGGTGTTGGCGCGGAACATGGGGAAGACGAAATCGCGCACGAATTCTTCGCGCACGTCGTCGATGAAGATGTTCTCCGGCTTGATGCCGAACTTCAGCGCCTTGGTGCGCGCCGGTTCAAGCTCTTCGCCCTGACCGAGGTCGGCGGTGAAGGTCACCACCTCGCACTGATAGGTGTCCTGCAGCCACTTGAGGATCACCGAGGTATCCAGACCGCCGGAGTAGGCCAGCACCACCTTCTTTACATCGCTCATTTACTGTCTTCTTCCTAAAACGAAACTTAAATTAGTGCAGCCAGTTTTGGCTACAGCCGGCACTTACGTGCCTTAACTTGCTGCGCAAGTTAGCCTGCGCCGAAATCGCTTGCGTTCAAACACGCTTATTCGACACTCACATGCCCAAGCAACAAAAATTCCATGAGGGCCTTTTGGGTATGCAAGCGATTTTCTGCTTCATCCCAAACGACCGACTGCGGGCCGTCAATGACCTCGGCGGAAACCTCCTCGCCGCGATGCGCCGGCAGGCAGTGCATGAACACGGCATCCTTGGCGGCGACCTTCATCATGTCGGTATCGACCTGCCAGTCGGCGAAGTCGCGGCGGCGCTCTTCGTTCTCCGCCTCGAAGCCCATCGAGGTCCACACGTCGGTCGTCACCAGATCGGCGCCCCTGGCGGCCTCCATCGGGTCGGCGAACTCTTCGTAGTGATCGGTGCCGTAGAGACCGGCGCGCTCGGGCTCGACTTCATAGCCGGGCGGCGTGGAGACGTGCACATTGAAGTTGAACACTTCAGCGGCCTGCAGCCAGGTGTTGCAGACGTTGTTCGAGTCACCGATCCAGGCCACGGTCTTGCCTTCGATGGAGCCGCGATGCTCGATGAAGGTGTAGATGTCGGCGAGGATCTGGCAGGGATGGTATTCGTTGGTCAGACCGTTGATCACCGGCACGCGCGAATAGGCGGCGAAGCGCTCGATGATGCTCTGCTCGAAGGTGCGGATCATGACGATGTCGCTCATGCGCGAGATCACCTGGGCCGCATCCTCGACCGGCTCGCCGCGACCGAGTTGCGAATCGCGGGTGTTCAGGTAGATGGCGGCGCCGCCAAGCTGGTGCATGCCGGCCTCGAAGGACAGACGCGTGCGCGTGCTGGCCTTCTCGAAGATCATGACCAGGGTACGGTCTTCCAGCGGCCAGTACTTCTGGTAGGACTTGTACTGGTCCTTGATCCAGCGCGTACGGGCGAAGATGTGCTCAAGCTCCGAGCGCGTCAGGTCCTTCAGCTGCAGAAAATGGCGCGGGCTGTTCATCTCAGGCCCCCAGGAACTGTTTGACCACCGGCGCCAGGATATCGACCAGCTGTTTCGAGTCGGCATCGGTATAGGTCAGGGCCGGCAACAGGCGGATCACCGAATCCTGGGTGACATTGAGCAGCAGGCCGGCTTCGCGCGCCAGATTGACCAGTTCACCGCAGGGGCGGTCCAGCTGAATGCCGATCATGAGGCCTTCGCCGCGAATATCGACAATGCCGGCAACACCGGCCAGCGCAGCAGCCATGCCGGCGCGGATGTTCTCACCCTGGCGGGTGGCATTGACCATCAGCTTGTCCTGCTCGATGACTTCAAGCGTGGTCAGTGCGGCGACACAGGCAAGCGGGTTGCCGCCGAAGGTGGAGCCGTGATTGCCCGGCTTGAACACGCCGAAAGCAGCACCCGTGGTCAGGCAGGCGCCAATCGGCACGCCCGAGCCCAGGCCCTTGGCCAGGGTCATGACATCCGGCTTGATGCCGGCGTGCTGGTGAGCGAACCATTTGCCGGTGCGACCGATGCCGCTCTGCACTTCGTCGAGCATCAGCAGCCAGCCCTTGGCGTCGCACAGCGCGCGCAGGCTTTGCAGGAATTCCTTGTGGCAGATATTGATGCCGCCTTCGCCCTGGATCACTTCAAACAGGATGGCAACGACATTTGGATTGTTCTGGGCGACGGCCTCGACCGCAGCCAGATCGTCGAAAGGCACACGCACGAAACCCGACACAAGCGGCTCGAAACCGGCCTGCACCTTGCGGTTGCCGGTGGCCGACAGCGTGGCCAGGGTGCGCCCGTGGAAGGCTTGCTCCATGACGATGACCGCCGGGCTGTCGATGCCCTGCTGGTGGCCGTAGAGACGGGCCAGCTTGATGGCGGCCTCATTGGCCTCGCAGCCGGAGTTGCAGAAGAACACATCGTCCATGGCCGCCAGCGCGGTCAGCTTGTCGGACAGGGCTTCCTGCTCACGCACACGATAGACGTTGGAGGTATGGATCAGCTTGCCGGCCTGCGCGGCAATCGCAGCGGTGAGGCGCGGATGGGCGTGGCCCAGGGTGTTGACGGCGATGCCGGAGAGCGCATCCAGATAACGCTTGCCGTTCTCGTCAAACATCCACACGCCTTCGCCATGGGTAAAAGCCACGGGCTGGCGGTTATAGGTATTCATCAGGTGCGACATGAAAAACGCTCTCTCTCCGCGCCGGCAAGGCTGGCGTCAGCTGAACTGCAGGGAAGCAACGGGGCCGAAATGCATGCCCGTCGCATAAAGCCATACGGCGGCACCGTACTGCACCGGGGCCGCCGTATCGTTGGAAAGGGTACATCTTAAGGGAAACAGGGGCTTGGAGTCAAAGCCGCAGACGGCCACGCATCCAGTCCGGGCGAGCCCGGCCGGCATCGCCGCCGCGGTTATTGCAGCGCAACAAAATTTGAATAAATGAAGAGGCCATGCCAGAATCCGGCATAGGCCACGAGAACACCATGAATCCGAGTTACCAGCCCGCAGAAAAACGCATCGACGACACGCCCCCGGGCCTGTGTGCGCTGGAGTTCCGCCTGCCCCGGATTGCCGAGCAATGCACCGCCCGCTGGGCCACCCCCGAGTTCGAACCTTTCATCGCCTCGCTGATGATGGACTCGCGCGATGGCGCCCGCCAGGGCCT
>JAIEOJ010000221.1 GCA_019750575.1 Rhodocyclaceae bacterium
GCGACCTTGCTGTCGCCCTTGACGATGGCAGTAGCCGGCATGCTCACCGGCGGGCAATGCAGGCCATCCACCTCGATCGCGTCGGGGCGGATGGCGAGCTGTTCGACCGCGCGGCGCATCGCCAGCAAGGTGGCTTGGTGGATGTTGAGCGTGTCGATTTCGCTGACGCTGGCTTCCGCCACCGCCCAGGCCAGGGCCTGTTCACGGATGAGGGGCGCCAGCCGCTCGCGAGCCTTTTCGCTGAGCTTCTTGGAGTCGTTGAGGCCGGCAATCGGCCGCGCCGGATCAAGGATGACGGCAGCAGCAACAACGGAGCCGGCCAGCGGTCCGCGCCCGGCTTCATCCACACCGGCCAGCAGTTTCCCTGCGGCCGCGTCAGTGCCGGCGATCCTGAGCTGTTCGGGGACATCCACGCCTGCAATCTCAGACGTTTACAGCCTGCCGTTGCAGCAGATAGGGCAGGATCGCCGCGGCAGCACGCTCCGCCGTACCCTGGCGCAGGGTGTGGTGGATGCGATGGAAGACGTCGATGATCTGCTTGCGCGCGGCCTTGTCGACGATGAGATTGCCCAGCGCCTGCGCCATGTTTTCGGGCGTGGCATCGTCCTGCACGAACTCGGGCACGACAAACTCGCCGGCCAGAATGTTGGGCAGACCGATCCAGGGCTGATAGCCCTTTTTCTTCATCAGGCGATAGGTCCAGGGTGACATCTTGTACGTCACCACCATCGGGGTCTTGATCAGGGCGGTTTCCAGCGTCGCGGTACCGCTGGCGACTAGCGCCGCATCGGCTACTGCCAGCGCGTCGCGCGCATGACCGAACAGCATCTTGAAGGGCATCGCCTGGGCGCCGCACTTCCACAAGGCAAGCTCGAAACGCTCGCGGGTCTCGCGTGTGATCAGGGGTACCAGCAACTGCGCCTTGGGAAAACGCTGCAGCAGCAGCTTGCCGGTTTCGATGAAGCTTTCCGCCATATAGTCGACTTCGGACTGGCGGCTGCCCGGCAGCAGTGCGATGTACTGGCCCTGGGGATCCAGGCGCAAGCGCTCCAGCGCACCGGCACGGTCGGGTTCGATCGGCAGTTCATCGGCAAAGGGATGGCCGACATAGCTGACGGGAATGGCCTGCTTCTCGTAGAGCTCGGGCTCGAAGGGAAACAGCGCCAGCATGTGCGAGACGGACTTCTTGATCTTGTGGATACGCTCGCCGCGCCAGGCCCAGATCGAGGGGCTGACAAAATGGATGCTGGGGATGCCGGCGTTCTTGACGCGCTCTTCCAGCCACAGATTGAAATCAGGCGCATCCACACCGATGAAGACATCGGGCTTGTCATCGAGTACGTAGGCGAGCAGCTTCCTGCGAATGCCGGAAATTTCGCGATAGTGACGCAGGACCTCGACGTAGCCGCGCACGGCCAGCGTTTCCGCCGGCCACAGCGCGCTGAAACCAGCAGCCTCCATGCGCGGCCCGCCAATGCCGTAGAACTCGGCATCCGGCAGATGCACGCGCAGGGCCTCGATCAGATGGGCCGCCAGCAGATCGCCGGAGGTCTCGCCGGCGACCATCGCAATACGCACGGACATGTTCAGACTCGCCTAGCGGACAATGCCGCGTCCGGAGACAGCAAGGAATTCGACTAGCGGGCGCAGTTCGGGATGCATCTCCTGCTCGGCGGCAAGCGCGGCACGTGCCTCATCGAGGCGCAGCCCCGACTTGTACAGGGTCTTGTAGGCACGCCGCAAGGCCGCCACTGCATCCTCGGAAAAGCCGCGCCGGCGCAAGCCTTCAAAGTTCATGCCGCGCGCCTCGGCCGGATTGCCGGATGCCATGACGTAAGGCGGCAGATCCTGCGACAGGCTGGTGGTCATGCCGGCCATGGCATGCGCGCCAATTCTCACGAACTGATGCACCCCCGAGAGGCCGCCGATGATGACGAAATCACCGACATGAACATGGCCGGCGAGCTGCACGCTGTTGGCAAAAATGACGTTGTTGCCTACCTGGCAATCATGCGCCACATGCACGTAGGCCATGATCCAGTTGTCGTTGCCGACACGAGTGACCCCGACGTCCTGGGTAGTGCCGGTATTGAAGGTGCAGCACTCGCGTATGGTGTTGCGGTCGCCGATTTCGAGGCGGGTGTCTTCGCCTGCGTATTTCTTGTCCTGGGGAGCTGCGCCAATCGAGCAGAACTGGAAGATGCGGTTGTCGGCACCGATGCGGGTATGCCCTTCGATGACGACATGCGGACCAATGACCGTATTGGCACCGATTTCGACATGCGGACCGACGATGGAATAAGGACCGATCTCGACGCCTTCGGCGATTTTCGCTCCGGGATCGACGATGGCCGTCGCATGGATACGCGTCATTCGCCCAGCGCCCGCATGGTGCACATGATGACCGCTTCGGCAGCGACCTGATCATCGACCTTGGCGCTGCATTCGAATTTCCACAAGCCGCGCTTGTTGAAGACGAACTTCGCCTCCAGCAGCAGCTGATCGCCCGGGGTCACGGGGCGCTTGAAGCGGGCCTCGTCGATGCCGACGAAATAGTAGACGGAATCATCATTGGCCTTGTCGCCCAGGGTCTTGAACGAAAGGATGGCCGCAGCCTGGGCCATTGCCTCGATGATGAGAACACCGGGCATGACCGGATGATGCGGATAGTGGCCGGGGAAGAACGGCTCGTTCATGGTCACGTTCTTGATGGCCGAGATATGCGAGCCGGGCACGACTTCACTGACGCGATCAATCATCAGGAAGGGGTAGCGGTGCGGCAGGCATTTCAGGACGGCATTGATGTCCATGCTTTCGGGGGCGGCGGTGGTGGAAACCTCGCTCATTTCTTGTTCTCCAGTTCGTTCAGTCGCGCTTCGAGGGCGCGTATTCTATCGGCCATGCTGTCCAGGTGGCGCAAGTGCGCGAAGTTTTTCAGCCATTCGTCGTGCGGCATCGAGGGCACCGTGCCGGTGTAGGCGCCGCGCTTCTTCAGGCTCTTGCTGATGAAAGTGCCGGCGGCAATGTGCACATCGTCGGCAATCGTCAGATGCCCGACGATGCTGGTCGCGCCGCCGATGGTGCAACGACTGCCGATCACCGTGCTGCC
>JAIEOJ010000112.1 GCA_019750575.1 Rhodocyclaceae bacterium
GCTTTTAATGGTGGCCTTTAGGGGCTTCGCCGGTGAAGTGGTAATGGGTGCCGCAGTACGGGCACTTCATGTCACCGGTCTTCAGCACGTCGAGAAAGACGCGCGGATGGCGGGCCCACAGCGGCGCGCCCGGTTGCGGGCAGTGCAGCGGCAGGTCGTGGGCGGTGACATTGACTTCGCGGGCGGTGTCCGGGGCGGTGTTCTTGGCAGCTTCGCTCATCTTGTTTTCCTTCGGGTGTTCTCGTTGATACGGGTTTAAACCGGTGTCAGCCAGTGATCGTATTCGGGCACGCGGCCATTCACGACATCGAAGAAGCGTGCCTGGATCTTGGTGGTGATCGGACCACGGCGGCCTTCGCCGATCTGGCGGCGGTCGAGTTCGCGGATAGGCGTGACTTCGGCGGCGGTGCCGGTGAAGAAGGCTTCGTCGGCGGTATAGATGTCGTCGCGCGTCAGGCGCTTGCTGAGGATGGTGTAGCCCAGATCCTTGGCCAGCGAATGGATGGTCGAGCGGGTGATGCCGATCAGGGCGGAGGCGATTTCCGGTTCGTAGATCTGGCCATCCTTGATGATGAACAGGTTCTCGCCGGCGCCTTCGGCCACGAAGCCGTCCACGTCGAGCAGCAGGGCTTCGTCGTAACCGTCATCCACGGCTTCCATGTGGGCGAGGATGGAGTTGGCGTACGAAGCCGCGTACTTGGCGCGGCACATGGTCACATTGACGTGGTGACGGGTGAAGCTCGAGGTCTTGATGCGAATCCCCCGCTCCATGCCTTCCTCGCCGAGGTAGGCACCCCAGGGCCAGGCGGCGATGGCCACGTGGGTGGCGGCACCATGCGGGCTGATGCCCATCTTTTCCGAGCCGTAGAAGGCGATCGGGCGCAGATAGCCGGATTCCAGATTGTTCACGCGCACGACTTCCTTCTGCGCTTCCATCAGCGTGTTCTTGTCCCAGGGCATGGGCATGCGGAAGATGTGCGCCGAGTTGAACAGACGATCCGTGTGTTCCTTGAGGCGGAAGATCGCCGTGCCTTTTTCGGTCTTGTAAGCGCGAACGCCTTCGAACAGGGACAAACCGTAGTGCAGCGAATGCGTCAGCACGTGGGTATTGGCCTCCCGCCAGGGCACGAGCTTGCCGTCGTACCAGATAAAGCCGTCGCGGTCGGACATGGACATGGATCGATCTCCAGCAAATATGCGTAAAAACGGCGATTTTAGCAGAGGGGCCGGGGGCTAGGGACTGGAGGCTAGGGGCGAGGGAAAACCGAAAGCGTCTGGACGGGTTTGACATTCTCACGGTAATACCGTCAGATAAGTTTTTTGCTCCAGCAGACACTCCTAGCCCCTAGTCCCCAGCCCCTAGCCCCTGCCGTAAAATACGGCCATGGAAAGAATCTGGAAGCCCAATGCCACCGTTGCCGCCATCATCGAGCGCGACGGGAAATTCCTGCTGGTTGAGGAACATACGGACGAAGGGGTGCGCTACAACCAGCCGGCCGGCCACCTCGACGATGGCGAGTCCCTGCCGGAGGCCTGCGCCCGCGAAACCCTGGAGGAAACCGCCTGGCATTTCAATCCGGCCGCGCTCGTTGGCATCTACCAGTGGGGGCCTGCCACCAGGCCTGAACTGACCTATCTGCGCTTTGCCTTCAGCGGCACGCTGGGCGAGTTCGAGGCGGGCCGGACCCTGGACGACGGCATCATCCGCGCGGTCTGGAAGACGCCGGCCGAGATCGAGGCGGAGCAGGCCCTGCATCGCAGCCCGCTGGTGTGGCGCTGCGTGCAGGACTATCTGGCCGGGCGGCGCTATCCGCTCGACCTGATCCGCTACTACGCGAAGCTGTGACCGCGTGAAACGCTGGCTGCTGGCGGGATTGCTGGTCTTGATGAGCGGCCATGCCATGGCCGATGAACGCATCAGCGTCTGCTACAACTACGGCTGCGCGGCCGAGGGCATGGTGCGCTATACCGAGTCGCAACTGGCCTGGGTACGCAAGGCCATGCTCCCAGCCAAAAATCCGCAACAGGAACGCGACGCACTCGGGCCGGTGATCGGACGGCTGTATGGCTGGGCCGGGCAGCAGACGCCGATCTATGCGGACAAGGGCGGCAACTATGCCGATGATGCGGCACCGGGCAGCATGGACTGCATCGACCATTCGACCACGACCACGCGGCTGCTGAGGATGCTGGCGCGCCGGGGCATGCTGCGCTTCCATGAAGTGCAGGAGGTGGAGCGCCGGACACGTCTCTTCATCTTCGAGCATTATTCCGCCGTGATCGAGGAGCTGCCGCCGCGCTGGCTGCCGCGTGAGAAAATGCGCTATATGCAGGAAGCGCCGGAAGCGGCGAAGCCGGACCGCTATGTTGTCGACAGCTGGTTCGTGGACAACGGGGAAGCGGCGGTCATACTTTCCCTGGACGATTGGAAGGACGGCGCCGGACCCGGCGTCGAGGACTGATGACAGATATGCAGAAAGAAATCGAAAAAATCGAGGCAGGCCAGGGCCGCACCGTGGTGGTCGGCATGTCCGGCGGTGTGGATTCTTCGGTGACGGCGCTGCTGCTCAAGGCGCGCGGCTGGAAGGTCATCGGCCTGTTCATGAAGAACTGGGAAGATGACGACGACAGCGAGTTCTGCTCGACGCGGCAGGATCTGATCGACGTGGCTTCCGTATGCGACGTGATCGGCGTTGACCTCGAAGTGGTGAACTTCAGCGCCGAATACAAGGATCGCGTCTTTGCCGAGTTCCTGCGCGAATACCAGGCCGGCCGCACGCCCAATCCCGATGTGCTGTGCAATGCCGAGATCAAGTTCAAGGCCTTTCTCGACCATGCCATGGACCTCGGCGCCGAGCGCATCGCCACCGGCCACTATGCGCAGGTGCGCGAGTTCCAGGGCAGGATGCAGTTGCTCAAGGGCGAGGACGGCAGCAAGGATCAGAGCTATTTCCTGCACCGTCTCAATCAGGCGCAACTGCGCAACACCATGTTCCCGGTCGGCCACATCTACAAGCGCGACCTGCGCAGGATTGCCGAAGATGCAAAGCTGCCCAACTTCGCCAAGAAGGATTCAACCGGCATCTGCTTCATCGGCGAGCGTCCGTTCCGCGAGTTCCTGCAACGCTACCTGCCCACGCAGCC
>JAIEOJ010000042.1 GCA_019750575.1 Rhodocyclaceae bacterium
CGCTCGGCGAGTATCGAGGCATCGACGAGTTCGCTTTCGACCACCTCGATCACCACATCGCGCGGATCGATATTGAGTTCCTGCAGCCAGCTCAGGCACTGGCCGGTCCAGCCTTCATGCAGCAGGGTGGTCGGCATGACGTTCATGAACAGCGGGATGCCGTCCGGAATTTCGCCCGCCTTGCGCTTCAGCGCCAGGTGCTGGCAGGCCAGATCCATGTCGTCCTGACGGCGCAACTGGCGCGCCAGGGTGAAGGCGTCGCCGCCCGGCAGCAGCGCACCAGCCGGTTCGCGCAGGCGGCACAGCGCCTCGTAGGCGAAGACCTGGCCGCCGGCCTGCATGTCCACGATGGGCTGCAGATGCATCTCGATGCGCGGCTCCAGCCCCCCCAGCAGCCAGGAATAGCGCTGCCGCGCATACATGGCCTGCACCGGCATGGCGCTTTCCAGCGCGGCCAGCGTGCTGTGGGTCTGGTCCTCCTTGAGCAGCAGCGCCAGGGTGGTATTCAGGGTCTGCGCATCGGTGTTGCGCACGAGCTGGTCGAGCAGGCTGTCGAGCGCCTCATCCGAGACGGCGAATTGCCACAGGCTGCCGCCGAGATGCCGGCCGCCGTACTGGCTCCAGATGGCATCGGGGGAATACTGGCCTTCGTACTTGAGTATGAGCTGGGTCATGCGGGCGCGAAACGAATGGAGGGAATCTCGTTTCTAGCACTTGTCATGCCATGGCCGCGGCCGTGTTTATGGCGACAAAATCACGCGGCATGCACCAAGCCGCAGCAGCCGGCCGGCGACCGCACCCCAATCTGGGGATAGCCTAAAACAGGCAGGCCCGCCGATCAGCCTGCATTTACGCGGTGTGCGGGAAAGCGCGCGCGGAAGGTGCTGCCGTGACCGGGCTCGCTGACGATCTCCAGTTCTGCCTGATGACGTTCCAGCGCATGCTTGACGATGGCAAGGCCGAGGCCGGTGCCGCCGGTGTCGCGCGAGCGACCGCGATCCACGCGATAGAAGCGTTCCGTCAGGCGCGGCAGATGTTCGGGGGCGATGCCCGGGCCGTCGTCGCTGACCGAGAACTCGGCGCCGCCGTCTTCCTGGCGCTTCCAGCGCAGGGCGATGTGACCGCCTTCCGGCGTGTAGCGCACCGCATTGCCGGCGAGATTGCCGAAGGCGCTGCGCAGCTCCTTGGTGCTGCCGCGCAACAGCGGCGGACCGTCGCTGTCCACGCGGATTTCATGACGCCCGCCCGACAGGGAGTTGATCTCGCCACGCACCTCGGCCAGCAGCGCATCGACCATCACCTCTTCATCATGCGGCGGCGGCGAGCCGGCCTCCAGCGAAGACAGGATCAGCAAATCCTCGATCAGACGCTGCATGCGCCCGGCCTGCTCGGCGGCGAGGTCGAGATAGTGCTTGACGTCTTCCTTGGGAATATCGTCGATGCCGTCGGCGAGCGTCTCGATGAAGCCGGCGACCACGGTCAGCGGCGTCTTCAGTTCGTGCGAGACATTGGCGACGAAGTCACGGCGCATGGTTTCCAGCTTTTCGCGCTGGCTCACGTCGCGCGTCAGCAGCATGGCCTGATGCTCGCCGAAGGGCACCAGCTGCAGGCTGAGCACGCGCCCCGCCTGACGCAGGGGGCGCAACTCGAGCCCGCTGCCGAACTGGCGTGCCTTCAGGTAATCGACAAAGGCTTCGTCACGGAAAAGATTGGTGATGGGGTAACCGGTATCACGCTGCGCCGACAGCCCCATGTGCGTCTCGGCATTGGTGTTCAGCCATTCAATGGTCAGATCCTCGGCGAGGATGACCACACCGTCCGGCAGCGTCTGCGCCACCATGCGGAAACGCTCCAGCGTTTCCGAGAGCGACTGGCGCTGCTCGCGCTGTTCACGGGTACGCTGATAGAGCGCAGCGAATACGTCCTCCCAGATGCCGCTGCCATCGGGCACGGCCGTACCGAGCGGTTGACGCGCCCAACTGAGCAGACGCGCAAGCTGGCGCAGGTGCGCGCACCAGATGCCGAACAGCAGCAGCAGGGCCGCGCCCAGACCCAGCGAGAGACTGAAGAAGTAAGCCAGGGGCGCAATGACGAGCCCGATGAGCAGGGCCACGAGCACGGCTCGCAGCAGAACGGAACGCGGAGGTTGCACTCGGTCTTATTGGTTGGCAGACAATCGGTAGCCGGCACCGCGCACCGTCTGGATCAGGGCGTCGGTGCCCGAAGGCTCCAGCGCGCTGCGCAGGCGGCGCACATGCACATCGACGGTACGCTCCTCGACGAAGACATGGTCGCCCCAGACGCCGTCGAGCAGCTGGGTACGCGAGTGTACCCGTTCCGGGTGGGTCATGAGGTAGTGCAGCAGACGGAATTCGGTCGGGCCGAGGTTGATCGGCGTACCGTCCGCGACAACGCGGTGGGTGACCGGATCAAGCCGCAGCTTGCCGATCTCGACCACGTCCTCGGTCACCTGCGGCGCACGGCGGCGCAGCACGGCCTTGATGCGGGCGACCAGCTCGCGCGGCGAGAAGGGCTTGGTGATGTAGTCGTCGGCGCCGGTCTCCAGCCCCAACACCTTGTCGCGCTCTTCGGTACGCGCGGTCAGCATGATGATGGGCACTTCGCGGGTGCGTTCGTCGGCGCGCAGGCGGCGGGCGAAATCCACACCGGACATGCCGGGCAGCATCCAGTCGAGCAGGATCAGGTCGGGCAGGGCCTCATGTACCAGGCGCTGCGCATGTTCCGCATCGCCCGAGGCGAGCACGGTGTGCCCGGCGCGTTGCAGATTGGTGGCAATCAGCGTCTGGATCGCCGGCTCGTCTTCGACCAGCAGGATATTGGCAGCCATCAGGGTCTCCCAGGCTTTCAGCCTTTGTTGATGATGGCAGTTTATGGCGGAACCATGACACTTTGATTACAAGTTTTTCGGTCAGCCCGGGCTGGGGTGAACCATCTTGTATAGTCGGGGTCTCGTATTGCCTTGTCTCCGCACCTGAGGAAAAAAATGAAAACCAAAGCCGCCGTCGCCTGGAATGCCAAATCCCCCCTGACCATCGAGGAGGTCGACCTGGCCGGCCCGCGCGCCGGCGAAGTGCTGGTCGAGATCAAGGCCACGGGCATCTGCCACACCGACTACTACACGCTCTCGGGCGCCGATCCGGAAGGC
>JAIEOJ010000095.1 GCA_019750575.1 Rhodocyclaceae bacterium
GCAGCGGCTTCGACTACCACGGCAATCCGGTCGCCATCCTCAAGGGCCGCATCATCGCAGTGCTGTTCTTCGTCGCGGTCAGCGCAGCGCAGCACTTCAGCGCACTGCTCTACTTTCTCGCCCTGCTGGTCGGTGCCATCATCTTTCCCTGGCTGATCATGCGCTCCATGCGTTTCCGCGCCGCCAACAGCAGTTACCGCGGTCTGCGCTTTTCCTTCTCCGGCACCTACGGCGGCGCCTTCAAGGCCTATGTCGGCTACGGCCTGCTGGCCATTTTCACGGCCGGTATCTGCATTCCGCTGTGGATACGCGAAACGCGCAGGTATGCGCTCGACAATCTGCATTACGGCCACGGCAACTTCAGTTGCGATGCGCGCGCCAGCAGCATCTTCATTCTCATGCTCAAGGCCTGGCTGACATTCATGGCGGCCTTCCTGCTCGCCGCCCTGCTGTTTGCCCTGAGCAAGTGGCTCACGCCGCTGGGCGTGCTTGTCGCCGTACTGGCCTACCTCGCCATCATTCCCTATGTACGCATGGGTCTCGAGAACCATGTGTGGAGCCGCACCCGCATCGACGACAGCAGCTTTTCCAGCGACATGGAGTTCAGGACCTATTTCGGCATCGTCCTGCTCAACTGGCTGTTCATTGTACTCACCCTCGGCCTGTACTGGCCCTGGGCAAAGGTCAGGCTGGTCAGCTACCGCGCCACCTGCACCGGGCTGGCCCTGGCCGGCAGCCTCGATCACTTCATGGCCTCGGCGACGCAACACAGCAGCGCGCTGGGCGACGAGGCCGTGGAAATGTTCGACTTCGACATCGCCCTGTAATCACATGCTTGCGGTTTTCTACTATGACGGTCGCAGCTCCAGGCGCCAGGCCGCCGCACTCAGCCTGAGTCACGGGCAGGTATTGGTCTCCGGCGACTGGGGCCAGCGTCGTGCCACGCTGGACGAAGTGAAAATTTCCGAGCCCATGGGTACGGCGCCGCGCACCCTGCGTTTCGCCGACGGCGCCTTCTGCGAAATCGCCGACACACCCGGACTTGCCGCCCTGCTCGCCGCAGCCGGCCACAGGGAAGCCGTATCGGTACGCATGCACCAGCGCTGGAGCATTGCGCTCGGCGCACTCGCCGCCACCCTGGCCGTGGTGGTCGCAGCCTATCTGTGGCTGCTGCCGGCGGCGGCGGACTATCTGGCACCGCGCCTGCCCGGGACGCTGGTTGCACAAATGTCCGATGCCGCACTCGCCAGCCTTGACCAGCACATGCTCGAACCCTCGGCCCTGCCGCCGCAACGCGAGGTCGAGATCAGCCGGCGCATGGCCGCCTTCGCCGCGCAAGGCGGCCTGCCTGCCTACAGGCTGCACTTTCGCGCCACCCCTGCGGGCATTCCGCCGAATGCCTTTGCCCTGCCCGCCGGCGACATCGTCATCTTCGACGCGCTGCTGAAGGAGCTCAGCGATGACGAGGCCATTGCCGTGTTCGCCCATGAGCTCGACCATGTGGCCCATCATCACGGCCTGCGCATGCTGATCCAGGGCACGGTGATATCGACGCTTGCAGCCCTCTACCTGGGCGATATTTCCAGCCTGGTCGCGGCGCTGTCTACGGCAGCGCTGCAGGCCAACTACTCGCAGGGTTTCGAGTCCGAGGCCGACCTGTATGCGGCGCAGGCGCTCAAACGCAGCGGTCGCTCGCCGCTGCTGCTGGCCAGTGCGCTGGAAAAACTGGAAGCCGGGGCACTCAAGCAGGGCCAGCGGAAAAACAAGACGCAAGAGGGGCATGAGGAAGAGGGCTGGTTCGAGCGGCATCTCTCCAGCCACCCGTCGATTGCCCAACGCAGCGCTGCCATCAAGGCCCTGGCGGATTGACAAAGCGGTCCTGCCGGCATAACCTTCTGCCCAAGCGCCCTTTTGAACTCAGCTTGCCGGCGCTCAATAAATAAGGCTAAAGCGAGAACAGGAAATCCACCCGATCTCGCCCCAGCCACCCAGCTGAGCGATCGGGTTTTTTATTTTCAGCATGACAAAAACACAGACTTCCGGCGTTGGCCTCGTCGAGGCGAAACGCGCCCACTTCGACACGCCGCTCACGCTGCGCAGCGGCGAGGTACTGCCGGCCTACGACCTGGTCTACGAGACCTACGGCACCCTCAACGCAGACGCCTCGAACGCCATCCTCGTCTGCCATGCACTCTCGGGCCACCACCATGTCGCCGGCCATTACGCCGACCAGCCCGACAATATCGGCTGGTGGGACAACATCGTCGGCCCCGGACGGCCGCTCGATACGGACCGCTTCTTCATTGTCGGCCTGAACAACCTCGGCGGCTGTCACGGCTCGACCGGGCCGGCCAGCATCAACCCGGCCACCGGCAAGCCCTGGGGTGCCGACTTCCCCATGGTCACCGTGATTGACTGGGTACACAGCCAGGCCCGCCTTGCCGACCATCTGGGCATCAAGACCTGGGCCGCCGTCATCGGCGGCAGCCTTGGCGGCATGCAGGCCCTGCGCTGGAGCGTGACCTATCCCGAACGCGTGAAGAACACCATCGTGATCGCCGCCGCGCCCTATCTGACCGCGCAGAACATTGCCTTCAACGATGTCGCGCGCCAGGCCATTCTCACCGATCCCGAGTTCTACGGCGGCCACTACTACGAACACAATGCGCGCCCCGTGCGCGGCCTGCGCCTCGCGCGCATGCTCGGCCACATCACCTATCTGTCGGATGACCAGATGGGCGCGAAATTCGGCCGCGGCCTGCGCAACGGCAATCTCTCCTTCGGCTTCGATGTCGACTTCCAGGTCGAGTCCTACCTGCACTATCAGGGCGACAAGTTCGCCGGCTACTTCGACGCCAACACCTATCTGCTGATGACGCGTGCGCTTGACTACTTCGATCCGGCGCGCGAGGAAAACGGCGACCTGACCGCCGTCATGAAGCGCGCCAGCTCCGACTTCCTGATCGTGTCCTTCACCACCGACTGGCGCTTCTCGCCGGAACGTTCACGCGAGATCGTCTCGGCCCTGCTCGCCGCGGAAAAGAACGTGTCCTACGCGGACATCGACCTCGCCTTCGGGCATGACTCATTCCTGCTCGACGACCCCTACTACCATTCGGTCATCGCCGCGTATCTCCAGAAGGTGCCGTCATGAACACCGCCCCCGCAAAGACACTGGCCAACCGTTCCGACTGGAACATCATCGCCGGCTGGGTGCA
>JAIEOJ010000045.1 GCA_019750575.1 Rhodocyclaceae bacterium
CGCACCGCGCGCGTCAGCGGGCCGTCGCTCCAGCGCGTCTCGCCATCCTGGATCAGGTGGCGGCCGACCAGATCGGCCGCGGTCAGATCATCGTGGCAGGCCACGGTGTACAGCGGCAGGCCCAGCCGCGCCGCCATGTGGGTGACAAAGCGCGTCTTGCCGACCCCGGTCGGACCCTTGATGAGGACGGGCAGTTGATTCTGCCAGGCATGCTCGAACACTTCGATCTCGCGCCCGGATGCGGCGTAGAACGGTGCCTGCTTGGTTTTCATGTCCATCATCTTGTTCCTATCCAGTAGCACAGCACGATCAGGGCAGTGACGATTGCCAGCCAGCCCAGCAGCAGGATGCGCCACAGCAGTGGCGCATGCCGCAGTTCCATGAAGTCGAGTATCACCAGCACGCCCTTGAGGCAGGCCAGCGCCAGCATCAGCAGCACGGCCGCCGTGCCGGCCACGCCGCCCTCCCCCAGCGCCCAGGTTGCCAGCGTGGCCGCCAGCATGAGGAGCCAGACACGATCTGCGCGCTTGTTGAGCAGCTTCGTCATCAGCGCATCACATACACAAGCGGGAACAGCACGATCCAGGCCAGATCGACCATATGCCAGTAGGCCGCGCCGGTTTCCAGGCCATGCACGTCGTGGCTGCCATAGGCGCCGCGCCCGAGCTTGAACAGCAGGATGGCCAGAATGCAGACCCCCAGCACCACATGCATGAAGTGGAAGAAGGTCAACGAGAAATAGAACATGTGGAAGGTGTCGCTATCCATCGTCAGACCGAGCGCGAACTTGGCCTGGTATTCGAACACCTTGGCGACCAGAAAGCCCAGCCCGCATAGCAGCGCAACACCCATCCAGCGCATGGCCGGCGTCTGCCGGTCGGCGCGTGCGGCCTGCACGGCACGCACCACGCACCAGCTACCGCTGATCAACAGCAGGGTATTGATGGCGCCGATGTTGCGATCCAGCCCGGCTTGCGCCGTATTGAAGGCCTCGACGTTGTAGGCGCGTGTCACCGCATAGGCGGCGAAGAACACACCGAAAGCGAGCAGCTCGGCAAGGATGAAGACCCAGATGGCGAGGTCGCCACGCAGGCGTGGCGGCTCACCGGGGTCGGACAAGGCAGCAGTCAAGGTGGTGGTGCTCACGATGCAGGCGTTTCACAGGTCGGGTGAGGCAGGTGGCTGCAAGCGCTGCCGACCGGCACCGCTTGCAGCCTCGGGAACTGCCGCGTCAGGCGGCCTGTTCCTCGCCCTTGACGAAGAAGCTGATCAGATAGACGACCAGGCCGATCAGGAAGATCACCCCTGACACTTCGCGCATCCAGTAGAACAGCGCAATCTGGTCCTGCGTGGCCATGAAGCTCATCGGCGTTTCACTGACGCGCTGCAGCCATACCTGCAGGATGCCGGCGGCGGTGAGGAACAGGGTGATGAAGACCATGGACACGGTCATCAGCCAGAAGCCCCACATCTCCACGACCTGCGCCTTGTTGCTGTTGGCGGCGCGACCGCGCATCAGCGGCATGGCGTAGGAGATCATGGTGATCACCACCATCACATAGGCGCCGTAGAAGGCCATGTGACCATGGGCCGCCGTGATCTGCGTACCGTGGGTGTAGTAGTTCACCGGTGCCAGGGTGTGCATGAAGCCCCACACGCCGGCGCCGAGGAAGGCCATCACGCCGGTGCCGAGCGCCCACAGGGTGGCGGCGCGGTTGGGATGCTCGCGGCGGCGGCGGTTCACCATGTTGAAGGCAAACAGCGTCATGGCGAAGAAGGGCACCGGCTCGAGTGCGGAGAAGATGGAACCCCACCAGTGCCAGAACTCGGGCGCGCCGATCCAGAAGTAGTGGTGGCCGGTACCGATCATGCCGGTGACCAGCGCCAGGGTCACGATCACGTACAGCCACTTCTCGATCACTTCGCGATCCACGCCGGTAACCTTGATCAGCACGAAGGCCAGCAGTGCGCCGAGGATCAGCTCCCATACGCCTTCCACCCACAGATGCACCACCCACCACCAGTAGAACTTGTCGCGGACGAGGTTGTGCGGGTTGTAGAAGGAGAACAGGAAGAAGATCGCCAGCCCCCACAGGCCGAGCAGCAGCACCGAGGTGATCGCGGTCTTCTTGCCCTTGAGGAAGGTCATGCTGATGTTGTAGAGGAAACCCAGCGCAACGATGACGATGCCGATCTTGGTGATGGTCGGCTGCTCGAGGAACTCGCGGCCCATGGTCGGCAGCAGGTCGTTGCCGGTAATGCGTGCCAGCGTGGCGTAGGGCACGGCGAGATAGCCGATCACGGTCAGCGCCGCGGCAATCAGAAACACCCAGAACAGGATCAGCGCGAGCTTCGGACTGTGCAGCTCGGTCTCGGCCTCTTCAGGCACGAGGTAGTAGGCCGAACCCATGAAGCCCATCAGCAGCCACACGATCAGGGCATTGGTATGCACCATGCGCGCGACATTGAAGGGAATGTGCGGGAACAGGAAATCGCCGATCACATACTGCAGGCCCATGATGAGGCCGAACAGCACCTGGGCAACGAAGAGGCCCATGGCAGCGATGAAATATGGCTTGGCAACCGCTTGAGAGGTGTATTTCATTTGCGTTCCCCTTAACCTTCAATGTTCGGCGGCCACTTGGCCGTATTGATTTCGGAGGCGTATTTCAGGAAGGCGACGAGATCGTCGAGTTCCTTCTCGCTCAGGTTGAACTGGGGCATCTGCCGACGGCCGGGTGCGCCGGTCGGCTGCGCCTGCATCCAGGCCTTGATGAAATCCGGGCCGCGCCGCTTGTACACATTGCCGAGCTCGGGGGCGAAGTAGGCGCCCTCGCCGAGCAGCGAATGACAGCCGATGCAGTTATTGACCTCCCAGATGCGCTTGCCTGCAACCACCTGCGGATTGTCGAGCTGGGCCCGCTGATCGCGCTCGGGCAGCACCCGCTCGGTCTGGTAAGTCAGTGCCAGAAACAGGAGGAAGGAGAACACCGCCCCCCCGTAGAAGATATTGCGTGCCGCCGATGTTGTGAACGTGCTGCTCATGACTTCTCCTTCAGCTGGGTTGCGGTACAGGAACAACGCTTAAAGGGTATTTCAGATGCAACTTATGTTTCATTGACATGAATCAATGAAAGGCGAGTCTGATCGGGGAGACACTTGCATTAGTCGTTTTTGCTCACTACAACGTCAATAGAATAACCATGAAAGCTTAATGACATTGGCCTTTGATCAC
>JAIEOJ010000256.1 GCA_019750575.1 Rhodocyclaceae bacterium
TTAGCGGACGCATGCGCATGATGAACCTCTCGGGATGTCTGGAGTCGGCATCATAGCCGCTTTTGGCCGGCAATAAAAAAGGCAGCCCTCGGGCTGCCTTTTTCACTTGCACTTCAGGTTCAGGCCTTGAGCGCGACCAGCACTTCGTCCAGCATCTTCTTGGCATCGCCGAACAGCATGCGATTGTTGTCCTTGTAGAAGAGCGGGTTATCCACGCCGGCGTAGCCGGAGGCCATCGAGCGCTTCATGACGATGGAGGTCTGTGCCTTCCACACCTGCAGCACCGGCATGCCGGCGATGGGGCTGTTGGGATCGTCCTCGGCGGCCGGGTTCACGATGTCGTTGGCGCCGATCACCATGACCACGTCGGTATCCGGGAAGTCCTCGTTGATTTCGTCCATTTCCAGCACGATGTCGTACGGCACCTTGGCTTCGGCCAGCAGCACGTTCATGTGGCCGGGCATGCGGCCTGCCACCGGATGGATGGCGAACCGGACGGTGGCGCCCTTGGCACGCAGGGTCTGCACGATTTCATTGACGGTGTGCTGGGCCTGGGCGACGGCCATGCCGTAGCCCGGGACGATCACGATGCTCTTGGCTTCGCGCAGCAGTTCGGCGGTTTCAGCCGAGCTGACCGGGGTCACTTCGCCTTCCGGCTGAGCGGCATCGCCTGCCGGCTTGGCGCTGGTGGTGCCGAAGCCGCCGGCGATCACGCTGATGAAGTGGCGGTTCATGGCCTTGCACATGATGTAGGACAGGATCGCGCCGGAGGAGCCCACCAGTGCGCCGGTCACGATCAGCAGGTCGTTGTTCAGCATGAAGCCGGTGGCGGAAGCCGCCCAGCCCGAATAGCTGTTCAGCATCGACACCACGACCGGCATGTCGGCACCGCCGATGGCCATCACCATGTGGAAACCGAACAGGATCGAGATGATGGTCATGATGATCAGCGGGGTCATGCCTTCGGAGATATCCTTGGCATTGATGAACTCGCGACCGTACCAGATCACCAGCAGCAGCATGGCCAGATTGATCCAGTGGCGTGCCGGCAGCAGCAGCGGCTTGCCGCCGATCTTGCCGTTCAGCTTGCCGAAGGCAATCAGGGAGCCGGCGAAGGTGACGACGCCGATCAGGATGCCGACGTAGATTTCCACTTCGTGGATGATCTTTTCGGTGCCTTCGAAGTGCAGCGACGGATCGATGTAGCTGGCGAAGCCGACCAGTGCTGCGGCCAGACCGACGAAGCTGTGCATCAGCGCGACCAGCTCCGGCATTTCGGTCATCTTGACCTTCTTTGCCGCATACAGGCCGATGGAGCCGCCGACCACGAGGGCCAGAATGATCCAGGCATAGCCTTCGGCGGTGACGCGCGGACCGAACACGGTGGCGAGCACGGCAATCGCCATGCCGACCATGCCGTAGAAATTGCCGCGGCGCGAAGTCTCAGGATGGGACAGGCCGCCCAGGCTGAGGATGAAGAGGATGGTTGCTCCGATGTAGGAGACAGTAGCCAGATTTGCAGACACTTGGTTCTCCTTAGTTCTTGCGGAACATCTCGAGCATGCGACGCGTCACCGCGAAGCCGCCGAACATATTGATCGCCGTCAGGGCGATGGCAACGGCGGCCATCACCTTGATCAGCATTTCGGGACGGGTGATGCCGTCAGCCAGGGGCGGAGCCACCTGCACGAGGGCGCCGATCACGATGATCGAGGAGATTGCATTGGTCACGCTCATCAGCGGCGTGTGCAGCGCGGGGGTGACATTCCACACCACCATGTAGCCGATGAAGCAGCCGAGCACGAACACGGTCAGGTGGCCGAGGAAGGCGGTCGGTGCGCCGTAGCCGATCAGGCCGAACAGCAGCGCGGCAACGGCGAACATGGTGGCAACGCGGGCCGGCGAGGACACCGTGGTGCTCGGGCCGTGGCCGTGCGAAGGCGCCGGCGCAGCCTTGGGGGCGGCAGCGGGTGCCGCCGACAGCTTGGGCGGCGGGGGCGGCCAGGTGACGTTGCCCTGATCGATCACGGTGGTGCCGCGAATGACTTCGTCTTCCATGTTCATGTGGATGGCGGCCGCGCCGGTATCGGCGGCCGGTTCCACGCTGTTGGTCTTGATCAGGTCTTCCGACAGACGGAACAGGTTGGTGGCGTACAGGGTCGATGCGGTCTTGGCCAGACGGCAGGGCAGATCCTTGTAACCGACGATGGTCACGCCGTGCACGACGGTGACTTCGCCCGGCACGGTCAGCTCGCAGTTGCCGCCTTGCTCGGCGGCCAGGTCGACGATGACGCTGCCGGCCTTCATGGACTTGACCATGTCGGCGGTGATCAGCTTCGGTGCCGGCTTGCCCGGGATCAGGGCGGTGGTGATGATGATGTCGACTTCCTTGGCCTGCTGGGCAAACACTTCCAGCTGGGCCTTCTGGTAGCCTTCCGACATGACCTTGGCGTAACCGCCGGTGCCGGCGCCGTCTTCCTCGTAGTCGACGGCGACGAATTCACCGCCCATCGAGACGATCTGGTCTTCGACTTCCTTGCGGGTGTCGTTGGCGCGCACGATGGCGCCCAGGTTGGCGGCGGTGCCGATGGCGGCGAGGCCGGCCACGCCGGCGCCGATCACGAAGACCTTGGCGGGGGGCACCTTGCCGGCAGCGGTGATCTGACCGGTGAAGAAGCGGCCGAAGGCATTGGCGGCCTCGATCACGGCGCGATAGCCGGAGATATTGGCTTGCGAGGACAGGGCGTCCATCTTCTGGGCGCGCGAGATGCGCGGCACCGAGTCCATGGCCAGCACGGTCGCCTTCTTGGCGGCCAGTTGCCGCATCAGTTCGGGGTTCTGCGCTGGCCAGATGTAGCTGACCAGGGTGCCGCCGGTCTTGAGCAGACCGACTTCTTCGGCGTTGGGGCCGCGCAGCTTGAAGATGATGTCGGCCTTGGCCCAGACGTCGGCAGCGGCGCCGAGGACTTCGGCACCGGCGGCGCGATATTCATCGTCGCTGATGTTTGAAAGATTGCCGGCGCCGGACTCGACGACGACCTGATAGCCCTGTTTGATGAGCTTCTGTACGACCTCGGGGACTGTCGCTACGCGGGTTTCGCCGGCGAAAGTCTCCCTTGGCACTCCGATGATCAGAGGCATGTTTCCTCCATGGGATGGTTGAGTTTTGAAAGTTTTAATGCGTTGGAAACCGGTGCCCGCGGCGCGCTCTTGATGGGAAGGGGCGGCTGCGTCCTGCAGGCGAAGCGCGCAATTATAACCCAAAGCCCTTCCCGCTTCCAGTGG
>JAIEOJ010000217.1 GCA_019750575.1 Rhodocyclaceae bacterium
TCTTCTTCCTGTTCGAGCAGGCCCTTGTCGGTAATGCGTGTGATATGGCCGGGCACCGAGGTGGTCCAGGGCGTTTCACGCAGGCCGGCTTCTTCGACGGCGCAGACTTCGGGATTCGTTGGGGTATTCATGGCTAAGCCCTTTCGGGGCATGCGGCTAATAGCTTCTATTGTACGACTTGGGGCCAGACCTTCAGATATCAACCCGTTTCCGATCGGGCTTCCTGCAAGGCAGCTACAAAAAAACCCCGCCAGGGTTGCCCGTGGCGGGGTTTTGGCTTGCGTCGAACTCAGTTGTTCGGCGGCGGCGCAGGCATCGTGCTCAAGGCTTCACGTACGATGGGCATCAGTGCGTTGTCGGCTGCGTGATCCTTGTCGTAGGCCATGATGGCGCGACGCATGCGCGGATCCCAGAAGCGCGACAGATGCTTGGCGACTTCGTTGCGGGCCAGTTCGCGATCGGTGAAGCTGTCGAAGAAGGAACCGATCTGGTTCGCCATCTTGATCAGATTGTCCGGTCCGGATGAGTGACTCATTTATTTCCTCACGTTTTCAGGCAATGCCCACGCTCCTGAGGGAGCGTGGGCGGGTTTGCGTTGATTAGACCTTGGCAACGGCGTTGGCCAGGAATTCTTCCTGCTGGCGGGAGAACTCGCGATAACGCTGCTGCCATTCGGACGGCTGGCTGACCTTGGTGACTTCGACCGCGGTGACCTTGTACTCGGGGCAGTTGGTGGCCCAGTCGGAGTTGTCGGTCGTGATCACGTTGGCGCCGGAGAACGGATGGTGGAAGGTGGTGTACACAACACCTGCCTGCATGCGTTCGGCGACAACGGCGCGCAGCACGGTCTCGCCGGCACGGCTGGTGATGCCAACCCAGTCGCCGTCCTTGATGCCACGTGCTTCGGCATCGGTCGGGTGGATTTCCAGCACGTCCTCGCTGTGGAAGGCCTGATTGGCAGTACGGCGGGTTTGGGCGCCCACGTTGTACTGCGACAGGATGCGGCCCGTGGTCAGGATCAGCGGGAAGCGTGCATTCACCTTTTCGTCGGTCGGGACGTACAGGGTGTTCATGAAGCGACCCTTGCCGCGCACAAAAGCGTCGATGTGCATGGTTGGGGTGCCTTCCGGCGCCTGGTCGTTACACGGCCATTGCACCGAACCCAGCTTGTCCAGCTTCTCGAAGGAGACGCCAGTGAAGGTCGGGGTCAGGCTGGCGATCTCGTCCATGATTTCCGATGCGTGCTTGTAGTTCATCGGGTAACCAAGGGCGTTGGCTAGCATCTGGGTGATTTCCCAGTCTTCGTAGCCGGCGATCGGGGTCATCACGCGGCGGACCGGAGAGATGCGACGTTCGGCATTGGTGAAGGTGCCTGACTTCTCGAGGAAGGTTGCACCCGGCAACAGCACGTGGGCGAACTTGGCGGTTTCGTTGAGGAAGATGTCCTGCACGACCACGCATTCCATCGCACGCAGCGCGGCTTCGACGTGCTGGGTGTTCGGGTCGGACTGAACGATGTCCTCGCCCTCGCAGTACAGGCCCATGAAGGTACCGTCCAGCGCAGCTTCGAACATGTTCGGAATGCGCAGACCCGGCTCCGGATTGAGCTTGACGTTCCAGGCGGCTTCGAACTGCATGCGCGCCGTGGTGTCGGACACGTGACGGTAGCCTGGCAGTTCGTGCGGGAAGGAGCCCATGTCGCAGGAGCCTTGCACATTGTTCTGGCCGCGCAGCGGATTCACGCCCACGCCTTCACGGCCGACGTTGCCGGTGGCCATGGCGAGGTTGGCGATACCGATCACGGTGGTCGAACCCTGGCTGTGTTCGGTGACGCCCAGACCGTAGTAGATGGCGCCGTTGCCGCCGGTGGCGTACAGACGGGCAGCATCACGGATCAGCTTGGCGGACACGCCGATTTCGGCTTCCAGTGCTTCCGGTGAGTTTTCCTTGCGGGAAACGAATTCCTTCCACATGGCGTAGGAGTCGAGATCGCAACGCTCGAGGATGAAGTCTTCCTTGTGCAGGCCTTCGGTCATGATGACGTGGGCCATGGCGGTGACGACAGCCACGTTGGTACCCGGCTTCAGCGGAATATGCACGTCGGCCTTGATGTGCGGCGACTCGACCAGGTCGATGGCGCGCGGATCGACGACGATCAGCTTGGCGCCCTGGCGCAGACGCTTCTTCATCAGCGAACCGAACACCGGGTGACCGTCGGTCGGGTTGCAGCCGATGACCAGGATCACGTCCGACTTCATGACGGAGTCGAAGGTCTGGGTACCGGCGGATTCGCCCAGGGTCTGCTTCAGACCGTAACCGGTCGGCGAGTGGCAGACGCGGGCGCAGGTATCCACGTTGTTGTTGCCGAAGGCGGCGCGCACCAGCTTCTGCACGACGTAGCCTTCTTCATTGGTACAACGCGAAGACACGAGACCGCCGACGGAGTCGCGGCCGTACTTGGCCTGGATGCGCTTGAACTCGGAGGCGGCGTACTGAATCGCTTCGTCCCAGGACACTTCCTGCCACGGATCGTCGATGCTCTTGCGGATCTTCGGGGTCTTGATGCGATCCGGGTGGGTCGCGTAGCTCCATGCGAAGCGGCCCTTGATGCAGGAGTGGCCGTGGTTGGCGCCGCCGTTCTTGTCCGGCACCAGACGGACGATTTGTTCGCCCTTGGTTTCGACGTTGAAGGAGCAGCCGACGCCGCAGTAGGCGCAGGTGGTGGTGGTCGATTGTTCGGCCTGGCCGTGTTCGATCACGCCGTTTTCGATCAGGGTGGCGGTCGGGCAAGCCTGGACGCAGGCGCCGCAGGACACGCACTCGGAGCCCATGAAGGCTTCCATCTGGCCCGGCGACACGCGCGAATCAAAGCCGCGGCCGTCGATGGTCAGTGCAAACGTACCCTGGGTTTCTTCACAGGCGCGCACGCAGCGGTTGCAGACGATGCACTTGGAGGCGTCGTAGGTGAAGTAGGGGTTGGAGGTGTCCTTCTCCATGAACAGCTCGCCGGACGGATCGAAGTGGCTGGCGCCGTTCATGCCGTAGCGGACTTCGCGCAGGCCGACGACACCGGTCATGTCCTGCAGTTCGCAGTTGCCGTTGGCCGGGCAGGTCAGGCAGTCCAGCGGGTGGTCGGAGATGTACAGCCCCATGACGCCCTTGCGGATTTCCGCGAGCTTGGGGGTCTGGGTCTTGACCTTGAGGCCGTTGTCGGCCGGGGTCGTACAGGAGGCGGGGTAGCCGCGACGGCCTTCGATTTCAACCAGGCACAGGCGGCAGGAGCCGAATGCGTCGAGGCTGTCGGTGGCGCATAGCTTGGGGATCGGATGCTCGATCATCTGCGCGGCGCGCATGATCGAGGTGCCGGC
>JAIEOJ010000119.1 GCA_019750575.1 Rhodocyclaceae bacterium
CCTCGCGACACGTTTGCGACCATCAATACGTCCGGCCTGCTTGGCGAACAGTATGTGGGGTTCGAGGCGGGTGGCGATGATGTGATGCTCAAGTCCGGAGACGTCATCAAGAAAACGCAGGATGCCATGGTGCTTGAAAAGCTGATAAGCCAGTTCATGTACAACAAGGCATCTGAAGACAGCAGCAAGTGATTGCAGGAATAAACCGAAAGGGGATGTTGTGAGGCATTCGTTGAGCAAGCGTATTGGGCAGGTGGGTGTGGTTGCATGTGCGGCCGTGTTTCTGGCAGGGTGTGCCACCTCGGGTAATCCCAAGGATCCGATGGAGGGTTTCAACCGTGCCATGTACAGTGTGCATGACGGCATCGATACCGTGCTCCTGAAGCCTGTGGCGACAGGCTACGACGCCGTGCTGCCGAACCCGGTGCAGACCGGCGTGACCAACTTCTTCTCCAACATCGGCGATCTGATGATCTCCGTGAACAACCTGCTGCAGGGCAAGGTTAACGACGCCATCTCCGACTTCGGTCGCGTGGCGGTCAATACCACGGTCGGCATGTTTGGTCTGATCGATATCGCCAGCGATGTCGGCATTCCCAAGCACGACGAAGACTTCGGCCAGACCTTTGGGCGCTGGGGTGCGGACAGCGGCGCCTATGTCTTCATTCCGGTCTTCGGTCCGCGTACCGTTCGCGATACCGCCGGTCTGGCATTTGACCTGTGGGCCGATCCGCTGGGTCAAATCGACCATGTGCCGACCCGCAACACCGTGCGTGGCGTGAAGGCCGTGAATACGCGCGCCAACCTCCTGCCCGCCGACAAGGTGATCGAAGAGGCTGCCATCGACAAGTATTCCTACATCCGCGATGCCTACCTGCAGAACCGTCGCAGCCTGGTGTATGACGGCAACCCGCCGGCCCGTTCGGCCGACGAGTAATCACAAGCAGTAGATGCAAGGAGTTTTCATGAAGTGGTTGTTTGCCCTGTTGTCTCCTCTGGTTCTGGCTGCCGGCGTATCGGCAGCAGAGCTTTCGCCCGACGAGCTGGTCAAGTCGGTGACGGAGGAAGTGCTGACCATCGTCCGTAACGACAAGGACATTCAGTCCGGCAATGCCAGGAAGGCAGTGGCCCTGGTCGAGGTCAAGGTGCTGCCCCACTTCAACTTCATGCGCATGACCCAGCTGGCTGTCGGTCGCGAGTGGCGCAATGCCTCCGCGACGCAGCAGAAGGTCCTGAGCGAGGAGTTCAAGACTCTGCTGGTGCGCACCTATTCCAAGGCGCTCACCGAGTACCGCAACCAGAGCATCGAGTACAAGCCGTTCGCCCTCAAGGCCGGCGAGACCGAGGCCCGCGTGCGTACGCTGGTCAAGCAGGCGAGCAGCGCCAAGCCGATCGAGCTTGACTACTCGCTCGAGCTGCAGTCGAGCGGCTGGAAGGTGTTTGATATCGAAGTGGCCGGGGTCAGCCTGGTCACCAACTATCGCGACAGCTTTGGCGCCGAGATCCGCAACAACGGCATCGACGGCCTGATCAAGGTCCTGCAGACCAAGAACAACGGCGCAGCTGCCGACAAGAAGTAAGTTCATGAGCGGCAACCCCATTGAAATCGGTGGCGCCCTGACGCTGGACCGTGCCACCGCTGTTTTGCAGACGGGGTGCAATGCACTCGCCGCAAGTACGGGCGATGCTGTTTTTGACCTGGGCCGGGTGGAAGCCGTTGATTCGTCCGGTCTGGCCGTGGTCTTTGCCTGGCTGCGCGAAGCGCATGCCAGCGGGCGCAAGGTGGTTTTCACCCGCCCCCCGCAACAGCTGTTGAGTCTGGCCGCCGTTTATGGCGTCAGCGACATGCTGCCTCTGGCCTGATGCCTCAATCCGTTGTTCTGCGGTAAATGACCCCGGCGATCCGCATCAACCAGGTCGCCAAGCGCTACGGCACGCTGCAGGCATTGGCGGGTGTCGACCTTGAAGTGGCACAGGGCGAGTTTTTCGGCCTGCTCGGCCCCAACGGCGCCGGCAAGACCACCCTGATTACCTCGCTCGCCGGTCTGGTGCGTCCCGACAGCGGCACCCTTGCAGTCATGGGCCACGATGTACAGGCCGACTACAGGAATGCCCGGCGTCTGCTCGGTGTGGTGCCTCAGGAAATCGTCTTCGATCCCTTCTTTTCGGTGCGCGAGATCCTGCGCATCCAGTCCGGCTACTTCGGCATACGTAACAACGAAGACTGGATAGACGAACTGCTGTTCAATCTGGATCTCGGCAGCAAGGCGAATGCCAACATGCGTTCATTGTCGGGTGGCATGAAGCGGCGCGTGCTGGTGGCCCAGGCCCTGGTGCATAGGCCGCCGGTGATCGTGCTGGATGAGCCGACTGCCGGCGTGGACGTTGAATTGCGCCAGACGCTGTGGGCTTTTATCCGTCGCCTCAATCAGGACGGCCATACCATCGTGCTGACCACGCATTATCTGGAAGAAGCGGAAAACCTGTGCAGCCGCATTGCCATGCTCAAGGCCGGCCGCATTGTTGCGCTCGACAGCACCGAGAACCTGCTCGACAGCCACGCCAATCACGCGCTGCGCTTTCGTCTGGCTGATGGCGATGTGTTGCCGCCGCCGCTGGCCAGCCGGGCGACCCGCAGCGACGACCTGTGGGTGCTGCCCTTCGAGGACTACAGCGAGATCGGTGCGCTGGTCGACACCCTGCGCGCTGCCGGTTGCACCCTCAAAGATCTTGAAATCGGCAAGCCCGATCTGGAGGATGTCTTCCTCGACGTCATGCGGGGGCGCGCAGCATGAGCGCGCCGCGTGGCCTGTTGATGGTGGGTGGTTTTGGTACCCTGTTCTACAAGGAGCTGCTGCGCTTCTGGAAGGTCAGTTTCCAGACCGTCGCGGCGCCTGTGCTCACCGCCATGCTCTACCTGCTGATCTTCTCGCATGTGCTGGAAGAGCGCGTGCAGATGTACGGCTCGCTTTCCTACACGGCCTTCCTGGTGCCTGGACTGGTGATGATGTCGGTGTTGCAGAACGCCTTCGCCAACTCCTCGTCCTCGCTGATCCAGTCCAAGGTCACGGGCAGCATCATCTTCGTGCTGCTGCCGCCGATTTCCTATCGCGAGTTCTATGCCGCCTACACCCTGGCGGCGGTGGTGCGCGGTCTCATGGTGGGCGCCGGCGTGCTGTTCGTGACCTCCTTCTTCGCGCCCCTGCAGTTTGCCCACCCGTTCTGGATCCTGGCCTTTGCCCTGATCGCCGGTGGTGTCATGGGTTCGCTGGGCGTGATTGCCGGCATCTGGGCCGACAAGTTCGATCAGCTCGCCGCCTTCCAGAATTTCCTGATCATGCCGCTGACCTTCCTGTCCGGCGTGTTCTACTCGATTCATTCCCTGCCGTCATTCTGGCAGGGCGTGTC
>JAIEOJ010000076.1 GCA_019750575.1 Rhodocyclaceae bacterium
TGCCGCTCGACAGCTATGCCGAGCGCGCCTATCTCGCCTATGCGATGAGCGTGGTGCGTTCGCGCGCCCTGCCCCAGGTCGAGGACGGCATGAAGCCGGTGCAACGCCGCATTCTGTTCGCCATGAACGAGATGCGCCTGTCGGCCACCTCCAAGCATGTGAAGTCGGCGCGCGTGGTCGGCGATGTGATCGGTAAATATCACCCGCACGGCGACTCCAGCGTGTACGACGCCATGGTGCGCGTGGCGCAGGATTTCTCGCTGCGCTATCCGCTGGTCGATGGCCAGGGCAACTTCGGCTCGCGCGACGGCGACGGCGCCGCGGCCATGCGTTACACCGAATGCCGCCTGACGCCGATTGCCGATCTGCTGCTCGGCGAACTCAATCGCGGCACGGTCGATTTCACGCCCAACTATGACGGCGCGTTTGAAGAGCCGGTGCTGCTGCCGGCGCGCCTGCCCTTCGTGCTGCTCAACGGCGCCTCCGGCATTGCGGTCGGCATGGCCACGGAAATTCCGCCGCACAATCTGCGCGAAGTCGCCGAGGCGGCCAAGCTGCTGATCAAGAAGCCGGAAGCCTCGCTCGACGATGTGCTGGAAGTCCTGCCGGGCCCGGACTTCCCGGGCGGCGGCCAGCTCATTTCGCCCCGCGAAGACATCCGCGAAGCCTATGCCAGCGGCCGCGGCTCGCTGCGCATGCGCGCACGCTGGCGCGTCGAGGACCTTGCGCGCGGCCAGTGGCGCATCATCATCGATGAACTGCCGCACGGCGTATCGACCGCCAATGTGCTGGCCGAGATCGAGGCGCTGACCAATCCGCAGCCCAAGGCCGGCAAGAAGGACCTTTCCGCCGAACAGAAGAATCTCAAGCAGGTGGTGCTGGGCGCCGTCGAATCGGTGCGTGACGAATCGAATGAAAAGGCGCCGGTACGCATCGTGCTGGAACCGCGTTCCTCGAAGATGTCGCAGGACGAGTTCATGGCCATCCTGCTGGCGCACACCAGCCTGGAATCCAGCGTGTCGATGAACCTGACCATGATCGGTCGCGACGGTCGTCCGCAGCAGAAGAACCTGCCGCAGATCATCAGCGAGTGGATCGACTTCCGCTACGTCGCCGTCGGCCGCCGGACTCAACACCGTCTGGACGAGGTGCAGCGCCGCATCCACATTCTTGAAGGCCGCATGCTGGCCTTCCTGAGCATCGATGCCATCATCAAGTGCATCCGCGAATCGGACGAGCCCAAGCTCGACCTGATCTGGAAGTTCAAGCTGACCGATATCCAGGCCGAGGACATCCTTGAAATCCGCCTGCGTCAGCTGGCCCGCCTCGAAGGCATCAAGATCGAGCAGGAACTCAACAACCTGCGCGAGGAAGAAGGCCAGCTCAGGAACGTGCTCGACTCGCGCAGCGAGATGACCAAGCTCATCGTCAAGGAAATCAGCGAAGACGCAAAGACCTACGGCGATGACCGCCGCACCCTGCTCGAAGCGGTGGCGCCGGTTGTGGCCGGCGAAATCTCGGTGCCGGATGAACCGGTCACCGTGATCCTGTCGAAGAACGGCTGGGTGCGTGCGCGCCAGGGCCATGGCATCGATCCGAATGCGATCAGCTACAAGGCCGGCGACTTCCTCATGCTGGTGGCGGAATCACGCACCACCTGGCCGCTGGTGATCATCGACACCAACGGCCGCGCCTACAGCGTGCGCGTATCCGACCTGCCCGGTGGGCGTGGCGACGGCGCACCGATCACCACCATGATCGAACTGCAGGACGGCGCCAAGGTGGCGCAGGCGCTGACGGCCGAGCCCGAAACCAAATACCTGTTCACCGGCTCCGGCGGTTACGGTTTCGTTGCCGCGGTGAGCGATCTGGTTTCGCGCAACAAGGCAGGCAAGGCCTTCATGTCGCTGGAGAAGGGCGAGAAGCCGCTGACACCGGTCAAGACCCAGGGCGCAACGCTGTGCGCGGTTTCCGCCGCCGGCCGTCTGCTGCTCTTCCCGCTCGCCGACATCAAGGAAATGAGCAAGGGACGCGGCCTCATGGTCATGGACCTCGACAAGAGCGACGAGATGATCGGCGTCACGGTGAACTACGGTAACTTCGTCACCCTCGAAGGTGCCGGCCGCGGCGGCAAGACGAGCAGCGTGACCATCGAAGGCGCCGAACTCGACAGCCATCGCGGCAAACGCGCCAACAAGGGCCAGCTCATCGCGGCCAAGCTCAAGCCCACCGGCATCAGCTAAAACGTGATGATGGCAGCGCTTCTGAAACTCGGTTATATTTTCGCGACTTAGCCGCTCGCTCACAGGTGCTGCCATGCGCAAACTCACGCTCTCGCTGCTTGCATTGCTTCTCGCTCTGGTCTCCGTCGCACCCGCCGCGGCCCAGGGCTTCAGCGGCTTTCTGCGCGGACTGAGCAACAGTCTCAGCGGCGGCAGCAACCAGCCGGCGCCGGCACAGGGCTCGGCCACCGCCACCATCGGCGTGCGCGGCATGGACGAGGAAGGCGTGGCCAGCGGCAGCCCCGCTCGCAGCGAGGATCTCAAGCTGCTCGACAGCTGGTCGGCGACCCGGATCGAGGCCGAGCTGGCCGCAGGCAAGCGCGGCCTCGTCGCCAACAAGTCGGCCAGCTATGGCGAGACCGCAGCCGCAGCGACACCGGACATGACCCAGGAGAGCCCGCAATGAAGCGCCACCTGCTCACCCTGCTCCTCGCCAGCCAGCTTGCCACGCCAGCCCTGGCACAGCAGCTGGATCTGGGTTCCATCTTCGAAGCCGGCAAGACCCTGGTCCAGAGCGAATCCATCGGCTCCATGTCGGAACAGCAGGAGGTTTCGATCGGCCGCGACATCACCGCCTCGACGCTCGGCACCTATCCGCTGATCCGCGACGAGAAACTGCAGCGCAAGCTCAACAGCATCGGCCTGTGGGTAGCCCTGCAATCCGAGCGCCCCGCCCTGCCCTGGCGCTTTGTCGCGGTGGAATCGCGGGGCATCAATGCCTTTGCCGCACCCGGTGGCACCGTCATGATCACGCGCGGCATGCTCGATGCGGTCAGCAATGAAGCCGAGCTCGCCTGCGTGATCGGCCACGAGATCGGCCACATCACGCGCAAGCATCACCTGACCGTGCTGCAGAACAGCCTGCGCACGCGCGGCATCGCCGATCTGGCCCTGAGCGCCAGCGGCAAGAACACCGAACTCAACAAGATGCTGCTCAACGAAGGCAAGGAAATCTTCAGCAAGGGGCTGGACCGCAGCGCCGAAAGCGAAGCGGATGCTGATGGCGTGCTGCTCGCCGCCAAGGCCGGTTATGACCCCGGCGCCTGCCTCGCCTTCATGCAGCGCCTGGCCGCCATGAAGAGCGACAGCAACGCGCTCGCCAGCCTCTACAAGACCCACCCTTCGGCCGC
>JAIEOJ010000160.1 GCA_019750575.1 Rhodocyclaceae bacterium
TCGGCACAGGCCGCATACAGTTTGCCGGTGAGCCCCTTCCTGGTGATGGGCAGTGCGCTGACATAGCCGCGATCCAGATATTCCTTGACCGCCCACAGGGGCAGCGCAGCCACGCCGCGACCGCTGGCAACCAGTTGCAGCATGGCCACGGTCAGCTCGGTGGTACGGCGCTGCGGGCTGATGCCCGCCGGTGTCAGCACCTGGCGCATCAGGTCCAGCATCTCGTCCGGTACCGGATAGGTGATCAGGGTCTGGTCGGCGAAATCCTGCGGGCGCAGGAAGGCGCGCTGGCTCAAGGCATGGCCGTTCGCCACCAGCCCCACCATCTCGTAGCTGAACAGCGGCAGATAGGCGATGCCGGCCTCCTGCTCCTGCTGGGAAAAATCACTGACGATGGCGAGCTCGGCGCGATGCTGATGCAGCAGCCCGACCGGGTCGGAGTGAAAACCGCTGACGATATCCAGCTCCACCTCGGGCCAGCGCGTGCGAAAGACGTCCATGGCCGGCATCAGCCAGTCGAAGCAGGTGTGACACTCAACCGCAATGCGCAACTGACCCGCCATACCCTCCCCCAGCCGCGCCACATCGCGCTCGGCTTCGTCGATCTGCGGCAGCACCTGGTCCGCCAGCGCCAGCAGGCGCTGGCCCGGCACGGTAAAGGCCAGCGGCGTGGACTTGCGCTCGAACAGCGCCATGCCGTAGTGATCCTCGATGGCCTTGATCTGGTGCGACAGCGCCGACTGCGTGAGATTCAGCAGCGTCGCGGCTTTGGACAGGCTGCCGGTGGCACGCAGAGCCACCAGGGTGCGCAGGTGGCGCAGTTCGAGGATTGAACGCATATGAATTTAATTCACAGATAACAATAAATAGTTTCGTTTGAATAATACACAGCAAAGCCGGATCATGCCAGGCGTCAACTTACAACTATCAGAACCGTAGCGAGCGGCTGAAGGGCAAGGCGCCCGGAGCACAGCAACCGGAATGTGCTGTAGCACATGAGGATTGCGAGCACCGCGCAACGCCGCCATGCAGTCGCGCAGTAGGTTCTACTCACTTTAGAGGCGTACTTCATGATCCGCATCCACACCCTCGGTTACCCCCGCGTCGGCCTGCAACGCGAACTCAAGGCTGCGCTTGAGAAGCACTGGAAGGGCGAGCTCGATGCCGCCGCCCTGCAGGAAACCGGCAAGGCCTTGCGCGCACGCCACTGGGCCGAGCAGCGCGATGCCGGGCTGGACTTCGTCACCGTCGGCGAGTTCGCCTACTACGACCACATCGCCAACCACATCCAGTGGCTGGGCTGCGAACCGGCGCGCTTCGACTTCTCCGGCCACGAAACCGAGCTGGAGCGTTACTTCACCCTGGCGCGCGGCGTGGCCCGCGAGGCCGTTGCGGAAAGCTGCGGCTACAGCTGCAATCATGCCGACCACGATCACACCAGTGACCAAACTGCGGGCAAGCCCGCGCTGGAGATGACCAAGTGGTTCGACACCAACTACCACTACCTGGTGCCGGAGTTCAGCGCCGATACCGCTTTCAGCCTGCAGGCAAACTCACTGCTCGCGCAAGTGGCGGAAGCGCAGGCGCAGGGTCACAACGTCAAGGTCGTACTGGTCGGCCCGCTCTCCTTCCTGTGGCTGGGCAAGGAGAAGTCAGCCCACTTCGACCGCTTCAGCCTGCTGCCGCAACTGCTTGAGGTTTACGCCCAACTGCTGGCGCAACTCAAGGCCGCCAATGTCGCCTGGGTGCAGATCGACGAACCCATCCTCGGCCTCGATCTGCCGATCGCCTGGCGTCAGGCTTTCGAGCAAAGCTACGCCCAGCTCGCCACCTGCGGCGTGAATCTGTTGCTGGCCACTTACTTCTCGCCGCTGGAAGACAACATCAACCTCGCCTGCCGCCTGCCCGTGGCCGGCCTGCATATCGACCTCGTGCGCGCACCGCAGGATCTGGCCGGTGTGCTGGACTGGCTGCCGGCGCACAAGGTGCTGTCGCTGGGCGTGATCGACGGTCGCAATATCTGGCGCACCGACCTCAGCGCCACACTGGATCTGCTCAACACGATCCGCAGCCGTCGCCCCGGCCACACCCTGTGGCTGGCGCCTTCATGCTCGCTGCTGCATGTGCCGCTGTCGCTGAAGACCGAAGTGAAGATGGATGCCGAGCTCAAGTCATGGCTGGCCTTTGCTGCGGAAAAGCTGGCCGAACTGAATGTGCTCAAGCTCGCCCTGAATGAAGGCGAGGCGCGCGTTGCCGTCGAACTGGCGCTGTCGGCCGCGGCAATCGCCAGCCGCCGCCACAGCCCGCGTGTACATAATCCGGCGGTGGCCGTGCGCATCAACAATCTGGCAGAGAATGCGGACCAGCGTTGTTCTCCTTTCGCTGTACGCAGCGCCAGGCAGCAGGCACGCTTCCGCCTGCCGCCCTTCCCCACCACCACCATCGGCTCCTTCCCGCAAACCACCGAGATTCGCGCTGCGCGCGCGGCCTGGAAGCGTGGCGAGCTCGACGACGCCGGCTACAACAAGGCCATGGCCGCCGCCATCGCGCATGCGGTCGAACGCCAGGAAGCGCTCGACATCGACGTGCTGGTGCACGGCGAAGCCGAACGCAACGACATGGTCGAATACTTCGGCGAACAGCTCGCCGGCTATACCTTTTCGCAGAACGGCTGGGTACAGTCCTACGGTTCCCGCTGCGTCAAGCCGCCCATCATCTACGGTGACGTATCGCGTCCGCAGGCCATGACCGTGGAATGGACCTCCTATGCGCAGAAGCTAACCAAGCGCCCAATGAAGGGCATGCTGACCGGTCCCATCACCATGCTGCAATGGTCCTTCGTGCGCGACGACCAGCCGCGTGCGACGACGGCGCTGCAGATCGCGCTCGCCATCCGCGACGAAACCGTGGATCTGGAAAGTGCCGGCATCGGCATCATCCAGATCGACGAACCGGCGATCCGGGAAGGCCTGCCGCTGCGCAGGAGCGAATGGAAGCGTTACCTCGCCTGGGCCACGCGCGCCTTCCGCATCACCGCATCAGGCGTACAGGATGACACGCAGATCCACACGCATATGTGCTACTCGGAGTTCAACGACATCCTGCCGGAAATCGCGGCCATGGATGCCGACGTGATCACCATCGAGACCAGCCGCTCCGACATGGAACTGCTGAGCGGCTTCGGTGACTTCCGGTATCCGAACGACATCGGCCCCGGCGTGTATGACATCCACTCGCCGCGCGTGCCCTCGACCGAGGAGATGGTGCATCTGCTGCAGAAGGCGGCCGAGGTGGTGCCGGCACGGCAGCTGTGGGTGAATCCGGACTGTGGGCTCAAGACCCGCGGCTGGCCGGAAACCGAAGCGGCGCTGCGCAACATGGTGGCCGCCGCCGGCCGGCTGCGTGCAGACTATGCATGCAA
>JAIEOJ010000191.1 GCA_019750575.1 Rhodocyclaceae bacterium
GGCGACGAGGTGACGGTCAAGCGCCTGTCCCGGCGTGAAGGCCGAATCGAGCTGCTGGCCGAAAATCCCGACTACGCCCCGATTCCTGTCGATGACAGCCTGGTGATCGAGGGGCTGGCGGTGGGGCTGATACGCAACGGTCAGCCGCTCTAGGACAAACTGTCCTGCCGGTCCGGCGTGACGGCGCTGCTACAATCGCCGCGACATGATCACACGCCGCGCCCAACGACGCACCAGCCTGCTTGCACTCTTCGTGCTGCTGTGGGGCCTCGTTTTCCCGGCGCTGGCCCAGGCCGGCGTTGCCAGCGCGAATGAAGCCTGGATCGAGGTCTGTACCGCCCAGGGCATCAAGAAAGTCCAGCAGGGCGACGATGCGCATGCCGGCGCACAGCAGCATAGCGCGACCGGGCATTGCATCCTGTGCTGTGTCGGCGCAGCGCTGGCTGCACCTGAAGCGCCGCCGCTGCTCGGCGGCATCCGTCTTGCACTCCAACTCCCCTCGCTCCCCGAACTGCGCATTGCGCTGCCCGAGCAGTTTGTCCTGCTGACGGCGCCGCCGCGCGCACCGCCCGTTCTGTCCCGCGCCTGATTCCGCTGCTAGCGCAGCGTACAGGCCCGCCATCCCACCTGCCGGCTTGCCGGCCTACCGATGATTTGCCGCGCAGCACCTGCGCGCGCATGGACAGGATGAACCATGAAAGCCCATTTCACGCCGGCGCCAGTGGCGCTTGCCCTTGTTTCCTTATTTGTTTCCGTATTTCCCGCGCCCTCAGGCGCGCATGAGTTGCCCGAAGTCCGGGTCACGGCCAAGGCCGAAAAAGACAGCTCGCTGACCCAGCCCGGTATTGCCCAGGCACGCGAAGCCGCTGCGCAGACCGCCGGTGGCAGCAATATCGTTGATGCCGAAACCTTCCGCGAAGGTCGCGTATCGACTTTCAGCGACACACTCGGCATGGCGACAGGCGTGCTGGCGCAATCGCGCTTCGGTGCCGAGGAAACCCGACTCTCCATTCGTGGCTCAGGCCTGCAGCGTACCTTTCACTTGCGCGGCATCAAGCTGATGCAGGATGGCATTCCGATCAATCAGGCCGATGGCGGCAGTGACTTCCAGGCGGTTGAGCCCCTCGCCACTCGCTACATCGAGGTCTTCCGCGGTGCCAATGCCCTGCGTTACGGCGCTTCAACCCTGGGGGGTGCCGTCAATTTCGTCTCGCCGACAGGCCACGATGCCCCCAGGCTTGAGCTGCGTGCTGAAACCGGCAGCCATGGGTATCAGCGCCTCGGCCTTGCCAGCGGCGGGGTCAGCGAGGATGGCGTCGTCGATTACTTCCTGAGTGCATCGAGCTTTGACCAGAACGGCTACCGTGATCACGCCGGGCAGAGCGCTCAGCGCATCAACGGCAATGTCGGCTATCGCATCAGCGATGACATCGAGACGCGCTTTTACGTCGGTTATGCGAAGAGCGATTCCTTCCTGCCGGGCAATCTCACCATGGCCCAGCTGCAGGCCAATCCCCGCCAGGCCAACCCCAGCAACATCAGCGGCAATCAGAAGCGCGACATCGAGGTGTTCCGTGTCGCCAACAAGACCACGATTCGTTTCGGCGCGGATCGTCTCGAACTGGGTGTCTGGTATGCCGACAAGACGCTGTTCCATCCGATCTTCCAGGTGCTGGATCAGCAGAATGAGGATTACGGGCTGGATCTGCGCTACATCGCCAATGGCAAGTTGTTCGGCTATGCCAATGAGTTTGTATTCGGCTTTGCACCTTCCCGCGGCATTACCCGCGATGACCGCTTTGCCAATGTCGGCGGACAACGTGGCGCACGCACCAACAAGCTCTACCAGACTGCCAGCAGCATCGAGCTCTATGGCGAAAACCGTCTGCGCCTTGATGACCAGTTCACTCTGATTGCCGGCCTTCAATACACGCGTGCCACGCGCAAGAGTCGCGACGAGTTTTTCAGCGTCGGCCAGGACGAAAGCTTCAATGCCAGCTACACCGGCACCAGCCCCAAGATTGGCGTCCTCTATCAGGCAACGCCGAGTGTGCAATGGTTTGCCAATCTGTCACGCAGTTATGAGCCGCCATCCTTTGGTGAGCTGACAGGGGGGCTGACACCAAACATCACGCAGGCCCAACGAGGGAGCACGCTTGAGATCGGCAGCCGCGGTCAGAGCCGTCATGTGGACTGGGATGTGTCGATCTATCACGCACGTCTGCGCAATGAGTTGCTACAAAGTCGCGTATTCGTTGCCGGTAATGGCGGTGCTGCTGCACCACAAACCACCAATGCAGACAGCACGGTACACAGCGGCATCGAGCTTGGCCTGACCGGACGCCTGCCCGCCAGCCTGGAATGGCGCAGCAGTCTGCTGCTCAATCGCTTCCGCTTCGATGGGGATCGCGAGTTTGGCAACAACACCCTGCCGGGCGTACCCAGGGCATTGCTTCGCGGCGAGCTGCTGCATCGCGATGGCCAAGGCTTCTATGTTGGCCCAACGCTCGAAGCCGCCGGAGCTTACCCGATTGACATGAGCAACAGTGTCAATGCCCCGGGTTACACCATCTTCGGCTTCAAGCTGGGCCAGCAAGTGAAGCGGGGCATGTCGTGGTTTATCGAGGCACGCAATCTTGCGGATCGGAAGTATGTGGCGACCACCGGGGTCAGCCGCAACATTGGCGGTGCCGACTCGGCCCAGTTCCTGCCGGGCGATGGCCGCTCCATCTATGCCGGCATTCAGTGGCGCCAGTAATTTAAAAGGACTCAACACATGAAAAAGCAACTATTTATCGCAGCAGTGTCGGCCATGCTGGGTGCTACTGCACAGGCGCATATCGTGCTGGATATCCAGAGCGTGCCTGCCGGCAGCTACTACCGCGGCGCCTTGCGCGTCGGCCATGGCTGCGAGGGTTCGCCGGTCAGGCAGATCGTCGTGACGATTCCCGACGGCGTGCAGGGAGCCAAGCCCATGCCCAAGCCGGGCTGGCGCATCGAGATTCAACGCAAGACCCTAGCCCAGCCCTATGTCAGCCACGGTCGCACGGTAACCGAGGATGTCAGCGAAATCAGCTGGACTGCACAAACGCCGGATGACGGGTTGCAGAACGCGCATTACGACGAATTCGTGATCTTTGCCAAGCTGCCGGAAGCGCCGGGGCGCTTGTACTGGAGGAGCAGCCAGATCTGCGAGCAGGGGCGCATCGACTGGCATGACATTCCCGCAGCGGGTGCGTCAGCCCGGCCGGCAAGCCCGGCGGCGGTCCTGGATGTACTACCCAAGGCAGGAATGGCCCACCACCACGCGCACTAGCCAGTGCGTTGCCTGAGCAGAAAAGCAAAAAGCCGCTCGATTGAGCGGCTTTTTTATATCGGGTGGGGTGACTGATGGGGCTCGAACCCACGACAACCGGAATCACAA
>JAIEOJ010000284.1 GCA_019750575.1 Rhodocyclaceae bacterium
GCTTTTATAATCCGGCATGACTGAAACCAACGTAACTGCCTCCCCTGAAGCCCAGCCGAACGACGATCTCTCGTTTGCCAGGCTCCCCCTCGCCCCCGCCACCCTCGCCAATCTGCAGCAGCTCGGCTATCTGCAGATGACGCCTATCCAGGCCGCCAGCCTTCCGCTGGCGCTGGCCGGGCAGGACATCATTGCGCAGGCCAAGACCGGCAGCGGCAAGACCGCCGCCTTCGCCCTCTCGCTGCTGACCAAACTCAATCCGCGCCACTTTGGCGTGCAGGCCATGGTGCTGTGCCCGACGCGCGAGCTGGCCGAACAGGTGACGCAGGAAATCCGCCGCCTCGCCCGCGGCGAGGACAATATCAAGGTGCTGCCCCTGTGCGGCGGCATCACCATGAAGAAGCAGCTCTCCAGCCTCGAACACGGCGCCCACATCGTGGTCGGCACGCCGGGCCGCATTCTCGATCACCTCGAACGCGAGACGCTGGACCTGAGCGCCCTGCAAACGCTGGTGCTGGACGAAGCCGACCGCATGCTGGACATGGGCTTCTACGACGACATGGTGACCGTGGTGAAGTCCTGCCCCAGCGAACGCCAGACCCTGCTGTTCTCGGCCACCTACCCGACCAGCATCGCCAACCTGAGCCAGCGCTTCCTCAAGAAGCCGCAAATGGTCACGCTGCCCGAGCAGCACGACGCCAGCAAAATCCGCCAGCGCTTCTATGAAATCGAGGACGAAGAGGATCGCCTGCCCGCCGTTGTCAAACTGCTAAGGCATTTCAAGCCCGCCAGCACCCTGGCCTTCTGCAATACCAAGAACCAGTGCCGCGACCTGCTGGAGCGGCTGCAGAAGGAAGGCATTTCCGCCCTCGCCCTGCACGGCGAACTCGAACAGCGCGAACGCGACCAGGTGTTGATCCAGTTCGCCAACCGCAGCTGCTCCGTGCTCGTCGCCACCGACGTTGCCGCGCGCGGCCTGGATATCGCCCAGCTCGAAGCGGTGATCAACGTCGATGTCACGCCCGACCCCGAAGTCCACGTGCACCGCATCGGCCGCACCGGCCGCGCCGACGAGGAAGGCTGGGCACTGAGCCTGGTCAGCGGCAATGAAATGCAGCGCGCTGCCAATCTCGAGAGCGCCAACAACTTCAAGATCGAATGGCATCCGCTTGGCGAGCTTTCTGATACCACCGGCGGCAAGCCGCTGCTGCCGGCCATGACCACGCTGCTGATCCTCGGCGGGCGCAAGGAAAAGATCCGCCCCGGTGATGTGCTGGGCGCACTCACCGGCGACGCCGGTTATGCCAAGGAGCAGATCGGCAAGATCAATGTCACCGACACCACCACCTATGTGGCGGTGGAACGCGGCATTGCCCGCGAGGCGCTGCGCAAGCTGTCAGCCGGCACGATCAAGGGCAAGCGCGTCAAGGTACATCTGCTGTCTGCCTGATCTTGCTAGATGACCAGCTCCCTTTCTCCTGCATCCCTACAAAGGTAAATCATGAGCACACTGAACGTCCTCGGTATCTGCGGCAGCCTGCGTGAAGACTCGCGCAACATGGGCATGCTGCGTTATGCGCAAGCCCATGCCCCGGCCGACATGCAGATCAGCATTGCCGATCTGCGCGAAGTACCTTTCTTCGTGCGCAACGAGCTCAAGTCGCCGGCCGTGGAAACCCTGCTGCGCCAGTTCGCCGAGGCTGATGCCTTTATCTTTGCCTGCCCCGAATACAACTACTCGATCGCGCCCGCGCTGAAGAACGCGCTGGACTGGGCCTCGCGCGCAGAAGACAACAAGCTGCTGGCGAACAAGCCCGCCGCCATGTTCGGTGCCGGCGGCGGCATGGGCTCCTCGCGTGCCCAGCACCATCTGCGCCAGGTCACCGCTGCGCTCAACATCCATCTGCTCAACAAGCCCGAGGTCTACGCCAACGCCTTTTCCGAGAGCTTTGCCGCCGACGGCACGCTGGTGGATGCGAAGCTGCAGGGCTATCTGCTCAAGCAACTCGACGCCCTGCAGGCCTGGGCCGAGCGACTACGTTAAACGTGCTTCAAGTCACTCATTCAAAAGGATTTACAGCCAGCACAGGCAGCCCGCAGCGGTAGTCACTGAGCCGCGCCTGTGCTAGCATGCGCGCCTTCGCACGCAGCCGGCAGCCTTGGCTGTGAATTTGCCAACACCCCGCCCGCCCAGTCATTTGGGAGGGCATTGTTGTTTCTGTCGTGTCCTTGATCGCCCTGCCCGTCGTTTCGGGAGGGCCTTTCTGTTTTCTGGTTTTCCTTCTGATGAACAGAAGGAAATGACAAGGAGGCTGCGTCTCCTTGTGCTTGAACTTGTTTCCTGATTTTGTCTATCGTGCAATCGCGTATTTCCAGACTTCCGGTGCCGCGCCCCGGCTCCCCCACCGATCTGCCGCCGGCCGCCGGCTCGGCCGATGCGCTCGTCATCACGCAACTGATGCCGGAGGGCGCGCCGCTGGTCGTCATCGCCAGCACGCCGCTGGACGCACAACGCCTGCAGGAGGAAGCCAAGTGGTTCGCGCCGCAATTGCGCGTGCACTTCCTGCCGGACTGGGAAACCCTGCCCTATGACGCCTTTTCGCCGCACCAGGATCTGGTGTCGGAACGTCTGGCCACGCTCTACGCCGTCATGCGCGGCGAATGCGACCTGCTGGTGGTCGCCGCCGGCACCGCGCTGACGCGACTGGCGTCGGCGCAATACCTGGCCGCACACACCTTCTTCCTCAAGAAGGGCAGCAGGCTCGATATCGAAGGCCTGCGCGCCCAGCTGGTCACCGCCGGCTACGAGCATGTGACGCAGGTTGTCGCGCCCGGCGAATACAGCATACGCGGCGGTCTGGTCGATCTCTACCCGACCGGCGCGGCCCTGCCCTTCCGCATCGATCTCTTTGACGATGAAGTCGACAGCATCAAGAACTTCGACGCCGATTCGCAGCGCACGCTCTTCCCCGTCTCGGAAATCCGCATGCTGCCGGCGCGCGAATTCCCCATGGACGAGAAGGGTCGCACCACCTTCCGCCGCCGCTTCCGCGAGACTTTCGAAGGCGACCCGACGCGCACGCAGATCTACAAGGACATTTCCAACGGCACGCCGACCGCCGGCATCGAGTATTACCTGCCGCTGTTCTTCGACGAAACCGCCACCCTGTTCGACTACCTGCCTGAGGGCAGCCGCGTGCTGCTGCACCACAATGTGCCGGGCGCGCTGGCCGAGTTCTGGGTCGACCTCAAGAGCCGTTACTCCATGGTCGGCGGCGACCGCTCGCGGCCGGTGCTGCCGCCGGGCGACATCTTCCTCAGCGATGAACAGTTCTTCGTCGCGCTGCAGAAGCTGCCGGTCTGGCGCATCAAGGCCGCGGACAAGCAGGATGAGGTCGAGCGCGAGATCATTCCGCCGGTGGCGCTGGCACCCATGTCGATTGCCACCGACCGCCGCGCCGAAGATCCG
>JAIEOJ010000279.1 GCA_019750575.1 Rhodocyclaceae bacterium
ATTGAAATCAGTGACTTGCAGGATTCCCGTGAAAATCGTGCGCCAGCTTGAGTCAAACCCGGGTGCGCATGCACTTCCCCGGTGCAAGGTCTTGATTAATCTGGCATAAACGATGCCACTATGCGGTCACGGCCGGGCTGCTGGGGGCGGATGGCCGCATGTTAGAATTGCGCCCTCTGCGCCGTCATGTGGAACGGCGCCGGCAGCCCGGGCAAACATCCCATCGGCCGCCTCCCCCGAACGGATTCAGCATGAGCAACGACTCTCTAACCATCGCCGGCAAGGCCTACCAATCGCGCCTGATCGTCGGCACCGGCAAGTACAAGGATTTCGCGGAAACCCAGGCGGCTGTCGAAGCCTCCGGCGCCGAGATCATCACCGTCGCCATCCGCCGCATGAATATCGGCCAGGACCCGAACCAGCCTTCGCTGCTCGACATCCTGCCGATGAGCAAGTACACCCTGCTGCCGAATACCGCCGGCTGCTACACCGCCGAGGAAGCGGTACGCACCCTGCGCCTGGCGCGCGAGCTGCTCGACGGCCACAAGCTGGTCAAGCTGGAAGTGCTGGGCGATCCGCACACCCTCTTCCCCAACATGCCGGAAACCCTGAAGGCCGCCGAGACCCTGGTCAAGGAAGGCTTCGACGTGATGGTCTACTGCGCCGACGATCCCATCCAGTCGCGCATGCTCGAAGACATCGGATGCTGCGCCATCATGCCGCTGGCTTCGCTGATCGGCTCCGGCATGGGCATTCTCAATCCCTGGAACCTGCGCCTCATCATCGACCAGGCCAAGGTGCCCGTCCTTGTTGATGCCGGCGTCGGCACCGCCTCGGACGCCGCCATCGCACTCGAACTCGGCTGCGACGGCGTGCTCATGAACAGCGCCATCGCCCACGCGCAGAATCCCGTGCTTATGGCCGGCGCCATGAAGAAGGCCGTGCAGGCCGGCCGCGAGGCCTTCCTCGCCGGCCGCATGCCGAAGAAGCTCTACTCCGCGATTCCGAGCTCGCCAACCGACGGCCTGATCGGCAAGTAAGCGCCGTGCGCCGCGCCGTCATCGCCGGCATGCTGTGCGGCGCGCTGACTGCAGCGCACGCCGGCAGCGCCGCGCCACCGCTGGTCTCGAACGAGCGTCAGGGCTACGCCTTCGAATTCCCGCGCGTACTCGCCGAACAGCGCCTGTTCGGCATCGCCCATGGCGTATCCCTGCTTGCCACGGCCTGCCTCGACTCGCCCGACGAAGCCAGCGCAGTGGCCGATGCCTACACGCACTGGTACGAACAGCAGCAAGACCTGATCGAGACGCTCAAGGCCGATCTGGCCACCTTCTACTTCGGCGCACGCGCCACCGAAGCCAGCCGTGCCCATGTCGCCGCAGCACTCAAGCTGCGCGACTCACTGCGGCTCGCACCCGACTCCGAGCAGCTCAAGGCCGCATGCGCCAGTTTCCCCGAAGCCCTGCGCCAGCCGCGCTACGATCTCGGTGCGCTGTTCCAGCTTGAACATGCGCTGGCCGCCATGCTGGTCGCAGCACGCGCGGAAGCGCACACGGCGGCCTGCGCGGCACGCCTGCCCGAGGCCGAACGCGCCGACCTGAATGCACGCCACGCCGAATGGCAAAACCGCGAAGCCGATGTCCTCGCTGCCCGCCGCGCCGACATGCTGCTGCACTGGGAAAAAACCGCCACCCCGGGCAAGCCGGAAGACTGGCTGCAGGCCGCACACAACCGTCACACGAATCCCACCGCTACCGCCTGTGCGGAGCTACCCGGCTGGCTGGAAAGCAAGGCCGCCAGCCTGGCGCAGAGCTTTGCCGGCGCCCCGCTGCCGACACCGGCCGACGCAGGCACGCCCGCCGATGCCACGGCCCCGGATAATGTCGTGAGTGCCGTGACCGATACACGCCCGGAAGCTGCATCCGCAACACCGGCTGCAACCGCTGCCGAGCCTGCCGAGGAAGCAGCACCGGCGACATTCCCCAACCTGTTTGAACTCCTGATGAGACTGTTCGATGAGCGACCCCACGAAGACGCCGCCCGGCCCGGAACACAACCCGCCCGATCGCAACGCGCACATCCGTAGTTTTGTCCTGCGCCAGGGTCGCGTCTCCAACGCCCAGCGCCGCAACCACGATGAGCTGATGCCGGTCTGGGGCATACCCTACGGCAAGGCGCTGCTCGATTTCGAACAGGTCTTCGGCCGCAGCGCGCCAACGATTTTCGAGATCGGCTTCGGCATGGGTGAAACCACCGCCACCATTGCCAAGAATCATCCCGAGAACAATTACATCGCCCTGGAAGTGCATACGCCGGGCGTCGGCAGCCTGTTGAAGGACATTGACGAGCAGGGCATCCAGAACATCCGCATCATCCAGCACGATGCGGTGGAAGTCCTGCGCGACATGATCCCGCTCAATTCGCTGGACGGCGTGCATGTTTTCTTCCCCGACCCCTGGCCGAAGAAGAAGCAGCAGAAGCGCCGTCTGCTGCAGGGACCGATGGTGCGTGCGCTTGCCGAGCACCTGAAGCCCGGCGGCTATCTGCATAGCGCCACCGACTGGGAAGAATACGCGCAGCAAATGCTGGAGGTGTATTCGGCCGAACCGCTGCTGGAGAATACCGCCGCGGGCTTTGCGCCCAAGCCCGATTACCGCCCCCAGACCAAGTTCGAAACGCGCGGCCTGCGCCTCGGGCATGGTGTCTGGGACGTGGTGTTCAGGAAGCGTTAATCTTCCCGCAGGCCTCTGCGTGCGGCTTGCCGCTCAATCGGCGGCAAGAAACAGCTGCAGGAGCTGGTTAAGGTAGCGCTGACCGCGCAAGGTCGGACGCATCCGTTCCGTCGTGACTTCCAGCAATTCCGCGCGCTGTGCCGTCAGTAGCTCGCTCTGCAAGCGCGACAGCGGCAGGCCGGTGCGTTCGGAGAACAGCGCGGAAGGAAAGCCCTCGGTCAGACGCAGCGCATTCATCATGAACTCGCCCGGCAGATCCGCGGCCGCGATGCTGTGCCGTTCCTGCACAAAGTCGTACTTCGCCGCGCCTTCGAGGTAAGCGCGCGGATGCTTGTGACGCATTTCGCGCACGATGCCGGCGTGATCGGAAATCTTGCCGTGCGCGCCGGCACCGATGCCCAGGTAGTCGCCGAAACTCCAGTAGTTCATGTTGTGGCGGCACGGGTGGCCGGGTTTGGCAAAGGCCGAGGTCTCGTAATGCAGGTAGCCGGCTGACGCCAGTTCGGCCTCGACCATGTCCTGCATGTCGGCCGAGGTGTCCTCGTCGGGCAGCGGCGGCGGGTTGTGATGGAAGGCGGTATTCGGTTCCATCGTCAGGTGATAGGCCGACAGATGCGGCGTGCCGAAGCTGAGGGCGGTGCGCATGTCGTCCTGCGCCTGCGTCAGCGTCTGCTCCGGCAGGGCGTACATCAGGTCGATGTTCACATTGTCGAAGTGGCGCAGGGCGATCTCGATGGCGCGGCG
>JAIEOJ010000315.1 GCA_019750575.1 Rhodocyclaceae bacterium
GAGACCGCGCTGACTTTGATTTTCTTCGCCAGCGCCATCTACTATGCGCGCGCTACCCGCAGCAGCCAGCCGCGCCGGGCCGGCTAGTCTCAGACGGCAGGGTCTGCGGGCGCCTTGTTGCGGCGCGAGAAACGCAGGCCCATGAGCACATAGCCCGAGGCTGCGTAGATCAGGAACAGGGAGAACAGCACGCCTGCGGGGTAATAGGCGGTAAGGGCAAAGCCGATCGCAATCGCAGCCACGACGATGAAGGGCACGCTCTTGCGCAGGTTGATTTCCTTGCCGCTCCAGTAGGGCACATTGCTGATCATGGTGAGGCCGGCAAAGATGGTCAGTGCGCAGGCATAGACGCGCAGCTCCTCACCGGTCCAGCCATAGTCGTTCATCACCCAGACCATGCCGGCGATCAGCGACGCTGCCGCCGGGCTGGGCAGCCCCTGGAAGAAGCGCTTGTCGACCACCCCGACATTGGTGTTGAAGCGGGCCAGACGCAGGGCGGCACCGGCGCAGTAGATGAAGGCGGCGATCCAGCCCAGCTTGCCCATGCCACGCAGCGCCCACTCGTACATGACCAGCGCCGGCGCGGCGCCGAAGGAGAGCATGTCGCACAGGGAGTCGTACTCGACGCCGAACTCGCTCTGCGTGTGCGTCATGCGCGCCACGCGGCCATCAACGCCGTCGAGCAGCATGGCGATGAAGATGGCAATCGCGGAATACTCGTAATTACCGTTCATCGCCTGCACCACGGCATAGAAGCCGCAAAACAGATTGGCCGTCGTGAACAGGTTGGGCAGGATGTAGATGCTGCGCCGGCGACGCTCTGCGGTCAGCAGCGGTTTACGTTGTCCTGTGTTCGAATCCGACATGGGCTAGGCCTGCAACAAAATTAATGAGGAATTATACGCAGAGACCTGCGCCAGCTTACGGAAGTTCCGCCAGCACGGTCGTGGTCGCGCTGACCTTATCACCGATGGTGACCTTGACACGGCTGCCAGTCGGCAGATAGACATCGACGCGCGAACCGAAACGGATGAAGCCGTAGCGCTGGCCACGGCTCAATTTGGCGCCCGCCTCGACGTAGCAAAGAATGCGACGGGCGATCAGGCCGGCCACCTGGACACAGGTGATGTCATGCTCACCGCTGCGAATATGCAGGGCATTGCGCTCGTTTTCGGTCGAGGCCTTGGCCAGATCGGCATTGATGAACTTGCCCGGGTGATACCAGACCTGCTTCACCTCGCCATCCACCGGGCTGCGGTTGGAGTGCACGTTGAAGACATTCATGAACACGCTGACCTTGAGGGTATCGCGCTCCAGCCAGGGATCGCGCACCGGCTCGATGGCAACAATACGGCCATCGGCGGGCGACAGCACCAGTTTCTCGCCCTGCGGAATCTCGCGCGGCGGATCGCGGAAGAACTGCACGCAGAAGACGAAGAAGATCCACACCGGCGCCGCCCAGCCCCAGCCACATGCATAAGTCACGACGGCAGCAACAGCGCCGGAACCGATGATGAAGGCCCAGCCTTCGCGGGCCAGCAGAGGGTGAGGATAGTTGCTCATGGCACTCCGAATCAGAAAAAGGGGTGAGACATTAAAAAAGGGCACAGCGTACTGTGCCCTTTTCGATTCTACCGCAGTCGGAGTTTAGTTCTTCGACTGATCGACCAGCTTGTTCTTGCTGATCCACGGCATCATGGCGCGCAGTTGCGAACCAACCTTCTCGATCTGGTGATCGGCGGTCAGGCGACGGCGGGCGGTCATTTCCGGATAGTCGGTACGACCTTCCAGGATGAAGCGCTTGGCATATTCACCGTTCTGGATGTTGGCCAGGCACTCCTTCATGGCAGCGCGGGCTTCGCCGGCGATCACGCGCGGACCGGTCACGTACTCACCGTATTCGGCGTTGTTCGAGATCGAGTAGTTCATGGTGGCAATGCCGCCTTCGTACATCAGATCAACGATCAGCTTGAGTTCGTGCAGGCACTCGAAGTAGGCCATTTCCGGCGCGTAGCCGGCATCAACCAGGGTTTCGAAGCCGGCCTTGACCAGCTCGACGGCGCCGCCGCACAGTACGGCCTGTTCGCCGAACAGGTCGGTTTCGGTTTCTTCACGGAAGTTGGTTTCGATCACGCCGGCCTTGCCGCCGCCGTTGGCGGAAGCGTAGGACAGGGCGATGTCCTTGGCCTTGCCGGACTTGTCCTGGTAAACAGCGATCAGGGTCGGCACGCCGCCACCCTTGAGGTATTCGGAACGCACGGTGTGGCCCGGGCCCTTTGGGGCGATCATGATGACGTCGAGGTCTTCACGCGGGATCACCTGGTTGTAGTGCACATTGAAGCCGTGCGCGAAAGCCAGGGCAGCGCCCTTCTTCATGTTCGGGGCCACGTCGTTCTTGTACACGGCCGGGATGTTTTCGTCCGGCAGCAGCATCATGACAACGTCGGCGTCCTTCACGGCGGCGGCGATTTCCGACACGGTGTGACCGGCGGCCTCGGCCTTGCTCCAGGAAGCGCCGCCCTTGCGCAGGGCAACGGTGACGTTCACGCCGGATTCCTTCAGGTTCAGGGCGTGGGCATGGCCTTGCGAGCCGTAACCAACGATGGTGACCTTCTTGCCCTTGATCAGGGAGATGTCGGCGTCTTTGTCGTAATAGACCTTCATGATTTTTCCTTGGGATAACTAACTAGTAAGGGTTTCCAAAGGGACGGAGTCCCTTTGCGTTGTAATCTGGAGAATCTTGAAGGCTATGCCTTCAGGATTCTGTCGCCGCGGCCCACGCCGCAGACACCGGTACGTACGGTTTCGAGAATCAGATCGTTGTCGATGGCATTGATGAAGGCATCCAGCTTGACGCTGTCGCCCGTGAGCTCGATCAGATAGGTCGAATCGGTCACGTCAATGATGCGGCCGCGGAAGATATCCGCCATGCGCTTCATTTCCTCGCGATCCTTGCCAGTAGCGCGGACCTTGATGAGCATGAGCTCGCGCTCGACGTGAGCGGCCTCCGAGAGATCAACCACCTTGACCACATCAATCAGCTTGTTGAGCTGCTTGGTGATCTGTTCGATGACGTCGTCCGAACCGATGCTGACGATGGTCATGCGCGACATCGAGGGATCCTCGGTGGGTGCGACGGTCAGCGATTCGATGTTGTAGCCACGGGCCGAGAACAGGCCGGAAACGCGGGCCAGTGCGCCCGCTTCGTTTTCGAGAAGAATGGAAATCAGATGGCGCATGATCTTAGAGGTCCTCAGCCAGAACCATTTCCGACAGGCCCTTGCCGTTGGCAACCATCGGATACACGTTGGCGGTCGGATCGGTGAGGAAGTCGAGGAAGACGAGTTCGTTCTTGTGCTTGACGAAGGCTTCGCGCAGGGCGGGTTCAACGTCGGCTGGCTTGGTGATCTGGATGCCGACATGGCCATAGGCCTCGGCCAGCTTCACGAAGTCAGGCAGCGCATCCACGTACGACTCGGAATAGCGGTTGCCGTAGAACATTTCCTGCCACTGACGCACCATGCCCAGGTAACGGTTGTT
>JAIEOJ010000113.1 GCA_019750575.1 Rhodocyclaceae bacterium
ATGCCGAGTATGACATTTCATTAAAAGACATGGACTTGGCTTTTGCCAACTTCTTTACCTGGATCAAAAACGCCCCACTCCGGTGCGAACCGTTTTGCGAATCGGTTAAGATTCACCCCATGTTTACGCCAGCCCTCATGGGGCGTCTGTCCTTCCAGCACACGACGCCCAGCAAATCCCCCCTGCCCGTCGGGCGCAACCACCTCGGCATCGCGCCTGAACGCGACACCGTGCTCTATGTGCCGCAAAGCCTGGCACCCGAAAACATCCAGCCGGGGCAGAAGATCCCGCTGCTGGTCATGTTCCACGGCGCCGGCGGCTTTCCGGAAAAGGTGCTGCCCTTCCTCGAGGAGCATGCCGAGCAGCACGGCTTCCTGCTGATGGCGCCGCACTCCATGCTGCCCACCTGGGACATCGTGGTCGGCGGCAACGGCCCCGATCTCGAACGCCTCGACATGGCCCTGGCCGAAGTCGCCTCGCGCTACCTGCTGGATCCGGATCACCTCGGCTTCGCCGGTTTCTCAGACGGCGGCAGCTATGCGCTGTCCACCGGCATCACCAACGGCGACATCGCCAGCCATGTGATTGTCTTCTCCGGCGGCTTCATGTCGGTGTTCATGCAGGAAGGCTCGCCGCGGGTCTTCATTTCGCACGGTCTGATCGACGAGCAGCTGCCCATCGACACCAGCGCGCGCAAGCACGCCGCCAAGCTCAAGGCGGCCGGCTACGATGTGGAACTGGTCGAATTCAACGGCCTGCACATCATCCATCCGCCCATCGTGCAGATGGCCATCGACTTCTTCACGCGCGACCTGCGCCGCTGAAGACGGCCATCCGGGTGCGCCCACGCGCAGCCGGATGGACAGCCACCGCACAGGACGCGCGGCCATGGCGCCGACGCGTACACATGCTTACGGAATGGCAATGCGGCTCAGCGTCTGCACCAGCGTCGCGGCGATTTCCTCGATGGACTTGCTGCTGGCATCCAGCCACGGGATGCCGTGGGCGCGCATCATGGCTTCGGCGGCTTCGACCTCGGCGCGGCAGTTGGCAAGGGCTGCGTACTTGCTGCCGGGGCGGCGCTGCTCGCGGATGCGGCTCAGGCGTTCGGGGTTGATGCTCAGGCCGTGGAGCTTGGCCTTGTGCGGCAACAGCGCCGGCGGCAGGGCATTGCGTTCGAAGTCCTCGGGGATCAGCGGATAGTTGGCGGCCTTGAGACCGAACTGCAGGGCCAGATACAGGCTCGTGGGCGTCTTGCCGCTGCGCGACACGCCGACAAGAATGATGTCGGCCAGCTCCAGTCCGTGCTGGCTCACGCCGTCGTCATGGGTGACCGAGAAGTCGATGGCGGCGACACGCGCCTGATAGTCCTTGCTGCTCGCGCCGCCGCGTGCGCGGCCGACGCTGTGACTTGCAGACCGTCCGAACTCGCCCTCCAGCGGCGCGATGAAGGAGTCGAAGAAGTCGAGCACCAGCGCATCGCTTGCGCGCAGGCGCTGCGCCATCTCGCGCTGCACCAGCGTCGTGACGACAACGGGACGTACGCCGTCGGCAGCACGTGCCTCGGCAATACGCTGCACGCAGGCGTCGATCTTTTCCGGCGTATCGATGAAGGGCATGCGCACCTCGCGCAAAGTCATGCCCTCGAACTGGCTGAGCAGGCTGTGGCCGAGGGCTTCCGCGGTGATGCCGGTTCCGTCGGAGACGAAGAAAATCGTGCGCTGCACAGTTTCCATGAAAACGCTTTCTTTCTGGTTGAGGCAACTGTTGTTGTGTATTGAGCAGTGAACCCTGGACCGTTCGGGCTGAGCCTGTCGAAGCCGCACTATTAGCAGCATTCGCACGCATGAACATTTCCACGGTCTGACTTCTTCTACAGCTTCGACAGGCTCAGCCCGAACGGCTTTAGGAAATTTTAGCCACTCGATCAAACTTCCTTTTGCTTACGGACCTCTTACTTGGCTTATGCGCTAGAGTTCAATCATCGCGTTCTTGGAAAGGCGGTGCACGATGACTGGGACCGGGATTCGTTTCACGATACCCTACACCGAATTGCGCATGGGCGATGTGGCCGAGGTCGGCGGCAAGAATGCCTCGCTCGGCGAGCTCATCACGCAACTCTCCAGCGCCGGCGTGCGCGTGCCCGACGGTTTTGCCACCACCGCTAGTGCCTTCCGCCACTTCACCGCGCAGTCGGGCCTGGCCGGACGCATAGACGCGGCGCTTGAAAAGCTCGATGTCGATGACGTCGATGCACTGCTGAAGACCGGCGCCGAAATCCGCGGCTGGGTGATGGAAACTCCCTTCCCACCGGAACTGGAAACCGCTTTTGCCGACGCCTACGCGGCCCTGTCCGCCGGCGATGCAGCGTCCTTCGCCGTGCGCTCGTCGGCAACCGCGGAAGATCTGCCCGATGCCTCCTTCGCCGGACAGCAGGAGACCTTCCTCAACATCCACGGCCTGCCCAACATCCTGCATGCGATCAAGGAGGTCTTCGCCTCGCTCTACAACGATCGCGCCATCGCCTACCGCGTGCACAAGGGTTACAGGCACAGCGAGGTGGCGCTGTCGGCCGGTGTGCAGCGCATGGTGCGTTCAGACACGGGCGCGGCCGGCGTGATGTTCAGCATGGATACCGAGAGCGGTTTCGACCAGGTGGTCTTCATCACCTCCAGCTACGGTCTCGGCGAGACCGTGGTGCAGGGCGCGGTGAATCCGGACGAGTTCTATGTGCACAAGCCCACGCGCGCAGTCGTCCGGCGCAGCCTCGGCTCCAAGCTGATCCGCATGGTCTTTGGCGAGGGCAGTGCAGCCGGAAAATCGACGCGCACCGAGGATGTGCCGGAAGCCGAGCGCCAGCGCTTTTCGCTCAACGACGCCGAGGTGAAGGAGCTTGCGGCCTACGCAATCGCCATCGAAAAGCACTACGGCCGGCCCATGGATATCGAGTGGGGCAAGGACGGACGCGATGGAAAAATCTACGTGCTGCAGGCCCGGCCGGAAACCGTGCAGTCGCAGCGCGGTGGCGTGATCGAGAAATATCGTCTACAACAACATGGCAAGGTGCTTGTTTCGGGACGCGCCATTGGACAAAGGATAGGGAGCGGGCCGGTACGCATCGTGCACGACCCGGCCGAGATGGCCCGGGTACAGCTCGGCGATATTCTGGTCGCCGACATGACGGATCCCAACTGGGAACCGGTCATGAAGCGCGCCGCCGCGATTGTGACCAATCGCGGCGGCCGCACCTGTCATGCCGCCATCATCGCGCGCGAGCTGGGCATTCCCGCCGTGGTCGGTTGCGGCGATGCCACCGAGGTGCTCAAGGAAGGCGAAAGCGTCACTGTCTCCTGCGCCGAGGGCGACACCGGCTACATCTATCGCGGCCGCCTCGACTTCGAAGTGAGCACCCAGGACATGGGCGCCCTGCCCGAGATTCCGGTCAAGCTGACCATGAATGTCGGCAACCCCGAGCTCGCTTTCTCCTTTGCGCAGATTCCGAATGCCGGCGTCGGCCTGGCGCGGCTGGAATTCGTGATCAACAACATGATCGGCGTGCATCCCAAGGCCATTCT
>JAIEOJ010000029.1 GCA_019750575.1 Rhodocyclaceae bacterium
TTGAGTGTGGCTTCGGCGGCTTCCTTGAGCAGGGCGGCATCAACCCTGGCGGCCACTTCACCCTCGACCTTCTTGAGAATGTTGCCGACGCGCTTGTTGGCGGCAGCCAGGCTCTCGGCTTCGGGCAGCGCGGCAAAGGCACGCACGGCGGCGAGACGCTGCGCCACATCGGCAAAGCGTTGCGGTTGCAGCGCCAGCACCGCATCCACTTCCTGCGCGCTGTAGCCCTGCTCGCGCAGGGAATTGGCGAGGCGGTCGAAGATGAAGGTGAGTAATGCGCTGCGATGCTCGGCGGCCAGGCCGTTGAACGGCGCAGCGGCGGCATCGATCAGTTCATCAACACCCAGCGCCAGCTTGCCGTCGACCAGCATGCGGATCACGCCCAGGGCATGACGGCGCAGTGCGAACGGGTCCTTGTCACCGGTCGGCACCTGGCCGATGCTGAACAGGCCCACCAGGGTTTCGAGTTTATCGGCCAGCGCCACGACCACGCCAACCGGATTGCGCGGTAGTTCGTCACCGGCAAAACGCGGCTTGTAGTGGTCCTCGATGGCATCGGCCACTGCCGCCGGCAAGCCGTCATGCTGCGCGTAGTAGCGGCCCATGATGCCCTGCAGTTCCGGAAACTCGCCGACCATGTCGGTGAGCAGGTCGGCCTTGGCCAGTTGTGCGGCCTGATCGGCCTGCTGCGCATCGACGCCGAGCCTGGCCGCAATCGCACACGCAATCGCACGCACGCGGGCAATGCGTTCGCCCTGCGTGCCCAGCTTGTTGTGATACACGACCTTGTTGAGGCCTTCGACGCGCGAAGCCAGCGTCTTCTTGCGATCCTGATCGAAGAAGAACTTGGCATCGGCCAGGCGCGGACGCACCACGCGCTCATTGCCACCGATCACTGCGCTCGGATCGGCCGGCTGGATATTCGAAACGATGAGGAACTTGTTCGAGAGCTTGCCGCTGCTGTCGAGCAGCGGGAAATATTTCTGGTTCGCCTTCATCGTGAGAATCAGACATTCCTGCGGCACTTCGAGGAAGGCTTCCTCGAAGTGACCGATCAGCACGTTCGGGCGCTCGACCAGGCCGGTCACTTCGTCGAGCAGCGCTTCGTCCTCGATCGGCTTGAGATCAACGCCGGCCGCGGCACTTGCAAGCTGGCGCGCAATCTCGGCGCGACGTTCGGCATAGGAGGCGATCACGGCGCCCTCGGCAGCGAGCTGCTGCGCGTAGCTGTCGGCATCCTTGATCACGACCGGATCGACGCTGGCTTCAAAGCGATGACCGTGGGTCGCATTGCCGGCCTGAAGGCCAAGCACCGACACATTCACAACCTCGCTGCCGTGCAGGGCGACGAGGCCGTGGGCCGGGCGCACGAAGTTCACCGTGTTCCAGCCGTCGGCGAGCTGGTAGGTCATGACCTTGGGGATGGGCAGCTTGGTCAGGGTTTCTTCCAGCGCCTTCTGCAGGCCTTCGGCGAGTGTCGCGCCCTTGGCGACGCTGTTGAAGAACAGCACCTCGGCCTTGCCATCGTTTTCGCGCTTGAGATTCGGCACTGCCGATTCGTCAGCGCCGAGTGCGGCGAGCTTCTTGAGCAGCGCCGGCGTGGCCTTGCCGGCAGCATCGAGGCCGACGGCAACCGGCATCAGCTTCTGCGCGATCGGCTTGTCGGCGGCTTGCGCGGCAACTGCAGTGATGTGTGCGCCAAGACGACGTGGCGATGCAAAGCCGGTCAGCTTGCTGTCGGCGGCGAGCAGACCTTGCGCCTTGAGCGAGGCCTCAAGAATGGCGGCAAAGGCTTCGCCGATTTTCTTCAGCGCCTTGGGCGGCAGTTCTTCGACGAAGAGTTCTACGAGGAGATTGCTCATGCCGCGTCCTTCTCAATCTGGGCCAGCACTTCGGCGGCATGTTCGGGTTTGGCCATGGGGAAGCCGAGACGGGCGCGGCTGTCGAGGTAGCTCTTGGCGACGCTGCGGGCGAGGTTGCGGATGCGGCCGATGTAGGCGGCGCGCTCGGTCACCGAGATCGCACCACGCGCGTCAAGCAGGTTGAAGGTGTGCGCGGCCTTGAGCACCTGCTCGTAGGCGGGCAGTGCCAGCTGCGCTTCCATCAGGTGCAGCGCCTGCTTCTCGTGCGCACCGAAGGCGGTGAACAGGAAGTCGGCGTCGCTGTGTTCGAAGTTGTAGGTCGACTGCTCGACTTCGTTCTGCTTGTACACATCGCCGTAGCTGAGGCCACCGGTCCAGCGCAGATCATAGACGTTGTCCACGCCCTGCAGATACATGGCCAGACGCTCGAGACCATAGGTAATTTCACCGGTGATGGGCTTGCAGTTGATGCCGCCGACCTGCTGGAAATAGGTGAACTGCGTCACTTCCATGCCGTTGAGCCACACTTCCCAGCCCAGTCCCCAGGCGCCGAGGGTCGGATTTTCCCAGTCGTCCTCGACGAAGCGGATGTCGTTTTGCTTGAGGTCGAAGCCCAGCTCTTCAAGCGAGCCGAGATAGAGCTCGAGAATGTTCTCGGGGGCGGGTTTAAGCACGACCTGGAACTGGTAGTAGTGCTGCAGGCGATTCGGGTTCTCACCGTAGCGGCCATCCTTGGGGCGGCGGCTGGGCTGAACGTAAGCAGCCTTCCACGGCTCGGGGCCGATGGCGCGCAGGAAAGTCGCGGTGTGGCTGGTGCCGGCACCGACTTCCATGTCGTAGGGCTGGAGCAGGGCGCAGCCTTGCTGACTCCAGTAGTGCTGCAAACGCAGGATGATTTCTTGAAAGCTTGGTGTCTGTCCAAGCTTCAGCGAAGACTCATGTCCGCTTGCGGACGTGATGTCGGAGCTAAAAGACGGTGCTGCCATGGGAGTGCCCAAAATACGCGAAACCGCCATTTTACAAGGTTTTGCAGGCGGGACCGAGCCGCCGCGACATCACGCGGAGCGGCGCGAAGCTCGCCAGGCGGCGGCACCGAGCACACTGGCCGCCATGAGCATGACGCCCCAGTTGCCGTAGTGCATATAGGGTGTCATGCCGGCATGGCCCTGCGCATCAACCGTCAGTCCGGCACGCGTGAAGGCCGGCAGCACGGCGGCCACCTTGCCGTCGGGATGGATCGCGGCGGTCATGCCGGTATTCGTCGCACGCAGCATCATGCGACCGGTTTCCAGGGCGCGCATCTGGGCGATCTGCAGATGCTGCGGCTGTGCCAGCGAGTCGCCGAACCAGGCGGTATTGGACAGGTTGATCAGCAGCGTGGCCTCGGCTGCGCCGCTGATCAGCTCCTCGCCGAACAGATCCTCGTAGCAGATGTTGGGCATGATCTTCTGCCCGGCGAACAGCAAGGGCGCCTGCACTCGCGTGCCGGCGGTGAAGTTCGACATGGGAATGTGCATCAGATCAAGGAACCACTGGAATCCGGTCGGCACGAATTCGCCGAAGGGCACGAGGTGATGCTTGAAATAGGTGCTGCCCTGCATCTGCGGCGTCAGCATCACGGCGCCATTGGCGTAGCCGTCGGCGCTGATGCCGACCGCGGCGCCGATCAGCACATGCCGGTCGGTGCCGGCGAGCTGCCTCAGGTAGTCGCGCGGAATCTCGCTGAACATCAGCGGTATGGCCGTCTCCGGCAGCACCATGAG
>JAIEOJ010000080.1 GCA_019750575.1 Rhodocyclaceae bacterium
TCCTTGCTGGTGCACATGATGACCGGGATATGCTTGGTGGCATCGTCGCGCGAAATGGTGCGCGTGGCCTGGTAACCGTTCATGCCGGGCATGACCACGTCCATGAGGATCAGGTCAGGCAGCTCGCGCTTGGCGGCGGCGACGCCTTCTTCGCCATTGCTGGCGGTGACGATGGTGTAGCCCTTGCCTTCCAGCAGGGTCACGAGTACATGGCGTTCGGTGGCGGAGTCGTCGACGACGAGGATTTTCTTGATCGGCATTACTTTTCCTTCAGGTAAAACGGGCTGACAAAAACTAGGCGCTGCGGGCATGGGTAGCGACGGTGCTCAGCAGACTGTCCTTGGTGAAGGGCTTGGTGAGGTATTCGTCGGAGCCGACCATGCGGCCGCGGGCGCGGTCGAACAGGCCGTCCTTGGAGGACAGCATGACCACGGGTGTGGAGGCGAAGCGGGGGTTTTTCTTGATCAGCGCACAGGTCTGATAGCCGTCGAGACGAGGCATCAGAATGTCGCAGAAAACGAGGTCGGGCTGGTGGTCGGCGATCTTGGCCAGGGCATCGAAGCCGTCCTCGGCGAGAACGACCTGACACCCGGCTTGCACCAGAAAGATTTCCGCACTCTTGCGGATCGTGTTCGAGTCATCGATGACCATGACTTTCACACTGTTCAGACTGCGTGTTTCACTCACCTGCTGCCCACCCCTAATGATAGAAACAGAGAATGTCTACTTTTTGCGGCCGCTGCCAAGGGGCCGCAACACAACAAAGGCCCGATTGCGCACAACCATGAGGGGCTGGCCCCTCCCTTTCTTGTTCTTTATGCCAGCCATCATACGCAGACCTTGGCTGATAAGGCAAACTTATTATCTATATTTTTACCATTTCAAAATCTTCTTTGCGCGCACCACACTCCGGACAGGTCCAGTTCGGCGGTACGTCTTCCCAGCGCGTGCCCGGAGCAATGCCTTCTTCGGGCAGGCCGGCGGCCTCGTCATAGATGAAGCCGCAGATCAGGCACATCCATTTGTGAAACTCGTTGCTGCTCATGGTCTTTCTCAGGTTTCGGTTAGAATGGCCGAACTATACCGCAGGCCCTGTGGCTGAGGCACGTTTTCGCTGCCGGTTGCGGTGCAGCATTCGCCTTTAAGGCACACCTGGCGCTGCCATGAGCACAACATCCACGTCTTCCTCCCCGCCCAGTCCCCCCATCGTCCTGAGTTTTGCCGCTTCCGACCCGACCGGCGGGGCCGGCATCCAGGCCGACCTGCTGTCGATTGCCGGCATGGGCTGTCATCCCTTGTCCGTGATCACCGCCATCACGGTGCAGGACACGACCGGGGTCGAGGATGTGCTGGCCATCGATGCCGGCTGGGTCGAGGATCAGGCGCGTTCGGTACTGGAAGACATGCCGGTCGCCGCATTCAAGATCGGGGTGCTGGGCAGCGTCGAAAACATCACGGCGATCGCCGAAGTGGTGGCTGACTATCCTGATATTCCGCTGGTGTTCGATCCGGTTCTGGCTTCCGGCCGTGGCGACCAGTTTTCCAGCGAGGATATGGTCGAGGCCATCTTTGAGCTGCTGCTGCCGCAGACCACCATCCTGACGCCCAACAGCCTGGAAGCACGCCGCCTCGCCGAGATCGACGAAGACAGCGCTCACCCCGAGCTGCCCGAGTGCGCCCGCCGCCTGCTCGCAGCCGGCTGCGAATACGTGCTGCTCACCGGCACCCACGAGAACACCAGCAAGGTCGTGAATACCCTTTACGGCAGCCACGGCGTGGTACGCGCCGACCAGTGGCAGCGTTTGCCCGGCAGCTACCATGGCTCGGGTTGTACCCTGGCGTCCTCGATTGCCGCGGCCCTGGCGCAGGGCCTGTCCATCGAGCAGGCGGTGCAGGAAGCCCAGGAGTACACCTGGAAGACACTGGCGGCGGGCTTTCGCCCCGGCATGGGACAATTCATCCCCGACCGCTTCTTCTGGGCCCGCAACGCGGGCAGCGGCGACAAATAATTTCAGCTTTCCCCGGACGTTCACTGCATGAGTCTTACCGCCCTTCAACAGGCCAGCCTGCGCGGCCTGTATGCCGTTACTCCCGATGATCCGCTGCTGCCGCGCATGTCGGCCCTGGTCAGCGAAGCGCTGGCCGGCGGCGTCAAGGTCGTGCAGTACCGCAACAAGGTGGCGCCACCGCCGCTGTTTCGTGCCCAGGCGGCCGAGCTGCTGCGCATCTGCCGTGCCGCCGGCGCCCTGCTGATCGTCAATGACAATCCGGAGATCGCGGCCGATATCGGTGCTGACGGCGTGCATGTCGGCCGCGAGGACGGCGGCGCCGCGCGTGCGCGCGCCATCGTCGGACCGGGCAAGATCATCGGCGTGTCCTGTTATGACGACCTTGCGATTGCCGAACGTGCGGTGGCCGAGGGGGCGGATTACGTGGCCTTCGGTGCAATGTTCCCGTCGAGCGTGAAGCCGGGCGCCGTTGCCGCACCACTGAGCCTGCTGAAGGAAGCCAAGGCGCGATTTTCCGTGCCGGTGTGCGCGATTGGCGGCATCAAGACCGGCAATGTGCAATCCTTGATCGACGCCGGCGCCGACATGGCGGCGGTGATCACCGATCTTTTCGATGCGCCGGATATCGCGGCGCAAGCCCGCATCTATCAGGACATGTTCAAGGTTACCGCATGAGCAAGAACGCAGACCTGTTCAAACGCGCCCAGGCGCATATTCCCGGCGGAGTGAATTCCCCGGTGCGCGCCTTCGGTTCCGTGGGCGGCACGCCGCGCTTCTTTACCCGCGGCGAAGGCGCCTGTGCCTGGGATGCGGATGGCAAGCGCTACATCGACTATGTCGGCAGTTGGGGCCCGCTGATCCTCGGCCATGCCGATCCGGACGTGGTCAAGGCGGTGCAGGATGCGGCGGCGCTGGGCCTGTCCTTCGGTGCACCGACCGAGCGCGAGATCGAACTGGCCGATCTGCTGGTGAAGCTGGTGCCGAGCATGGACATGGTGCGGCTGGTGTCCTCGGGCACCGAGGCGACCATGAGCGCGATCCGCCTCGCGCGCGGCCATACCGGGCGCGACCTGATCATCAAGTTCGAGGGCTGCTACCACGGCCACGCCGACAGCCTGCTGGTCAAGGCCGGTTCCGGCATGCTCACCTTCGGCAATCCCTCGTCGAGCGGTGTGCCGGCCGATCTGGCGCAGCACACGCTGGTACTCGCCTACAACGATGCACAAGCTTTGCAGGACGCCTTCGCCAAACATGGCGACAGGATCGCCTGTGTGATCGTTGAGCCGGTCGCCGGCAACATGAACCTGATCACGCCCAAGGCCGAGTTCCTGTCGGTCATGCGTGCGCTGTGTACGCAACATGGCGCCGTGCTGATCTTCGACGAGGTGATGACGGGTTTCCGCGTCGGTCTGCAGAGTGCGCAAGGCCTGTTCGGCATCACGCCGGACCTGTCCACCTTCGGCAAGATCGTTGGCGGCGGCATGCCGCTTGGCGCCTTCGGTGGCCGTCGCGAGATCATGGAAAAGATCGCGCCGCTGGGCCCGGTCTATCAGGCCGGTACCCTGTCCGGCAATCCGCTCTCCGTGGCCGCCGGTCTGGTGACGCTGGGCAAGATACAGGCACCGGGCTTTTACGAG
>JAIEOJ010000183.1 GCA_019750575.1 Rhodocyclaceae bacterium
TCGCTGGCCTGCGAGAGCTCGGTCATGAGGCGTTCGACTTCATGTTCGGCTTCGCGCACGCGCTTGCGCATGGTGTTCATGTCGTCGTGCGAGCGCGCGGTGTTGATCTGCATGTTGCGCGTTTCGCGCATGACTTCTTCGAGGACGGAGGAAACCTCGGCAATGTCGCGCGCCTGGCTGATGCGGGTCGCGCAGGCCTCGATCTTGTCGTGGTAATCGCCGGTGGTGCTGGAGAAGTCACCGAGGCGATCGACGAAGGTGGCGAGCATCTGCTTGAGCTTGTCGTTGGCTTCCTGCAGATTGCGCTTGAGGGCGCTTTGCTTGTAGATCACGTCCTTCAGCTGCCGTTCCACGCTGTCCAGCGTGCGCAGGTCGAGCGGCCGTGCAAGCAAGTCGGAGACGCTGGTGATCTGGCCGTGCAGCCATTGCTCGTCGATGACGATTTCGCCGATGTTCTGGATCAGCAGTTGCAGGATGCCGACCAGTTCGGTCTTGAGCTCGGCCTGATCCTCGGCCACGTAGTTCACGCGGTAGTTGAATTGCTTGAGCTGCGCCAGCACGTCGTTGATCTGCTTTTCCTGCACGGCTGCGCGCACCGCGCGTGCCAGCTGTATCGCCTGCTCCGCCAGTTCGGGGGCATCGTGCAGCAGTGCATGCATGGGCTCCTCGAGCACGCGGGCCAGCAGTTCGCGCAGCTCCGCCGTGATCGGCTTGGCGAGGACGATGGTCTGCCGCGGCTCTTCTGCTGCCGGGTCTTCCGTGACTGCCGCGTCCTCTGCGCTGTGTTCGTCCGGCGGGGTGGTATTGCGGCTCCAGTGGCGCACCATGTTCTGCAGGCGCTGGAACAGGGTGTCGGGCGAGGCGGAGGCGCGCAGCACATGGTCCAGCGATTCGCGCTTCTTGGCCTGGGTCAGGCCGGGCGTGCGGGCCTCCATCTGGGCCATCAGGTCCTTGAGCATCGGCCCCCAGGGCAGCGGATCACTGCCGCCGCGCTCGAAGATTTCCAGCAGCGCCTCGCGCAGCTTGTCCCAGCTGCCGGCATTGATGGCGTGTTCGAGCAGGCGGCTGTAGCTAAGCTGCTCGGCGGTTGCGGAAGGCAGTCCGGCCGCAACCTGCTTCAAGGCCTGGGTGGGAAAGGCGCTTCCATCCTTGATGCCGGCAATCTCGTTGTACAGCATCAGGTAGTTGTCGGGGGTCGGCGGAATCCGGCGCATGGCCAGTTGCCGCAGGGTCTCACGGGCGATTTCGGAAGGCTGCATGGTGTCTTCGTTCATGGTCTTCCTATTCGACCAGAGCACGCTCCAGGCCGTAACGGATCATTTCGGCATTGCTGCGGAGATTCGTCTTCTCGATGATGCGGGCGCGATAGGTGCTGACCGTGGCGACCGACAGGCTCAATTGCTCGGCGATCTGGGTCAGGGTCTTGCCCGAGGCGATCAGGATGAAGACCTCGTATTCGCGGTCTGACAGGTTTTCATGGGGGGCCTTGTCACTGTCGTCAGTGATGGCCTCGGCCAGGCGTTCGGCCAGGGAGGGGCTGATGAACTTCTTGCCCGCAGCCACCTGGCGTATGGCCGTGACCAGAAGCTCGGGGGCGCTCTGCTTGGTCAGGTAGCCCGAGGCCCCGGACTTGATGGCGCGCACTGCATACTGCTCTTCCGGATGCATGGACAGGATCAGCACCGGCAGGCGCGGGAATTCCTTTTTCAGCTGCTTGAGCGTATCAATGCCGTTGCGGTTGGGCATGGTCACGTCGAGCAGGAAGACATTCCAGTCCTGGCTGCGCGCAAGGCGCAGCGCATCGGCGCCGTCGTCGGCCTCGCCGGCGACCAGCAGGTCTTCGGTCTCGGACAGAATCTGCTTCAGGCCTTGCCGCACGATCGCGTGGTCATCGGCTATCAGTACATTGATCTTGTCGGCCATCACATTCAGAAGAGGTTGCCTTGCGGCTCCATCGGTTCAAGTTCCGTCGGCCCCATGTCGGCGGCGCCGGGCAGGGGAATTTGCAGCTGCAGGCAGGTGCCACCGTGTTCGCCTGCGCGGATGTCGAAGCTGCCGGCCAGCGCATGCACGCGTTCGCGTATGCCGCGCAGACCGAAAGACTTGCGTTTTGCCATGTCGGCATCCGAAATGCCGCGCCCATTGTCGCGTATTTCCAGCGCAATGCTACCGTTTTCCCGCTGCATGCGCACGACCACCAGCGAGGCGTGTGCATGCTTTGCGACATTGGTCAGGGCCTCCTGGACGATGCGGAAAATGGCCAGCGAGGTGTCGGCATCGATTTCGCCGTCCTCAACGCTCTCGCAATGGGTGCGGCAGGTGATGCCGGTGCTGCCGGCAAAGTCCTCGGCCTGCGACTCGATGGCGGCGGACAGACCGAATTCCTTGAGAATGCCGGGCCGCAGCTGGCGCGCCACGCGGCCGGCGGTGCCCATGGCCTGGTCGAGCAAGGCCTCGATGGAAAGCGCCTTTTCTTTCAGCGTCTTGGCTTCTGCGGGGAGTTTTCCGGCAAGCAGCGAGGCCTCGATCTTGAGGCGCACCAGAATGCTGCCCAGTTCATCGTGAATGTCGCGCGCAATGCGTTCGCGTTCGGCTTCCTTGGCCGCTTCCAGGTGAAAGGACAGCTCGGCCAGCTGTTCGCGCGAATTGCGCAGCTCGGCCTCGATATCCTTGCTGTGACTGATATTCGTCACGATGCCCTGCCATTCGACCACATGGTCTTCGCGCTTCTGCGGCGTCGAGCGCAGATTCACCCACTTGGCCTTGCCGCGGCTGCGGATACGGCCCTCCCAGTTGAGCATGGTCACATGCTCGGCCGAATCCGCCAGGGCGGCGAGCAGGCTCTTGCGGTCGGCGGCATCGACCGCATCGACGAAACGCTGCGCTGACGCCAGCAACTCGTGCTGCTTGAGCCCCAGGATCTTGTGGCAGCCCTCGCTCACATACAGGAAGCGGAAGTTGCCGTCGGACTCCAGCCGCAGCTGGAACACCATGCCCGGCAGGTTCGAGGCCAGCGCACGAAAGCGCGATTCGCTCTCGCGCAGCATTTCCAGCGCCACGCGGTGCTCGTTGCGCTGGCGCGCTTCGCGCACCTCGCGCTCGATTGCCGGCAGCAGGAGTTCAAGATGGTTCAATTCGATCACATCGTGCGCGCCGCTCTTCATTGCGCGCAGCGCCTGCTTTTCGTCCAGGCCGGGCGTGATCACGATGAAGGGCAGGTCGAGGCCCAGCTCGCGGATATTGCGCTGCGCGGTGCTGGGCGCCAGACCGTTGATGCCGGGCACGCACAGCACGGCATCCCATGACTGGCGCGCCAGCGCATTGCGCAGATCCACCACATTGGCGAGGCGTTCCCAGTAAGGCAGCAGGCCGAGCTCGCGCAGCATGTCGACCAGCGATGCCACCGCGTCGTCGCTGGGCGCAACAAACAGCAGGCTCAACAAGGGCTCACTGCGAAGGGCGGGGGCTGGGGAACGGGCGGGCATGGCGCGTAGTTTACTGGCTTGCGGCAGGTATAATTCGCGCCGCAAACTATTTTTGCGCAATTTCCGGCTGCCCTCCGCAGCCGCGTGCCGGCATAGCTCAGTTGGTAGAGCAGCTGATTTGTAATCAGAAGGTCGTGAGTTCGATTCTTACTGTCGGCACCAGT
>JAIEOJ010000171.1 GCA_019750575.1 Rhodocyclaceae bacterium
GCGCGCAGCGGGCGGCCGATCAGGCAGGTGGAGTTGGCGTTCTTGATCAAGCCGTTCGCCAGCGACTCGGCGCCGGGAATGCCGACGCCCACGCTGCATGTCTGCCCCAGTTCGGCTTCGGCCTGTATCACGAGGCCGGCAATTGCCGCCAGGGTGGCCGCATAATCGCCCTGCGGGGTCGGGATGCGGCGCCGCAGGCACGTACCGCCGCGCGCATCCAGCGCCAGGATTTCGATCTTGGTGCCGCCCAAATCGATGCCGATGCGCATATGCTTTGCTTGGACCCGTGCCATAAAGGCGACAAGCGTAGCGCAGGCGCTGCGCGCTTTGTTCTCTTCATGCCGCAAATCAATATAATTCTTGGACTTCAACAAACAAGCTATAAAAACAAGCCATGCAGCATTGTGAGTTATGTAGCGGTCCCGGGGGCGACCTGCTCTGGGCCAACGAGGAGTGTCGGGTGGTTCTGGTTGAAGGCGAGGAAGCCGGTCTCTATGCCGGTTTCTGCAGGGTCATCTGGAAGGCGCACGTGGCCGAGATGAGCGATCTCGCGCCGGCGCAAAGCGCGCGCCTGATGCGCGTGGTGCTGGCGACCGAGCGCGCCGTGCGCGACATCCTGGCACCGGACAAGATCAATCTCGCCAGCCTCGGCAATGTCGTGCCGCACCTGCACTGGCACGTGATCCCGCGCTGGAAGGACGACAGTCGCTTCCCGCGCCCGATCTGGGCCACGGCCCTGCGCGAGGGAACGCCACGCATCCAGCCCGACAAGGCCGCCCTGCGCGCCGCGCTGCTGGCCGCACTGACACACTGACCGACGAGGCATGCGCGCCATGATCACCCCCAATACCCCCGCCACCGCCTCCCAGCCCGGCGCCAATCCCGCCTTCATGACGGCCGAGGAATGCCGCACCTGGCTGGCGGCACAGCCGCTCGCCAGTACCGTGCAGATGCAGTCGCAGTTGCAGCGCCAGCTCGGCCTGCTCAACCGCACGCCGATGCCTGCGGCGGAACGCCTGCCCATACTGGAGGCCCTGCGCGAACAGCTGTATCGCACTCAGGAAGAATGCCAGGCCCGTTTTGCGCGCCGTCCGATTCCGCTGGCCCTGCCCGAACAGGCCGCCTTCGATTCCTCGCAGGCAACCTGGCGCGTCTTTGCCGACGGCTACATCCGCTGCCTCGAATCGCTGCTCGCCGGCGAGCTGGCCGTGCAGAGCAAGGCCGCACAGATCATCGAGCGCATCCTGTCCACACTGGTAGACCTGCAGACCGACATCTACCGCAGCAGCAGCGTGCCGCCGGCCGAGCACTGGCGCCAGCTGCACCAGTGCATCGAGGTGGCCGAGGAGCTCGGTGTCACCATCGAGCAGGTCAAGGACCGGTTGCGCAACCCCGATGCGCCGGTGAGCATCGAGGCCACCTATGCGGAAGCCTTTCTGCTGCACAGCGCCAGCCCCTACGAGCTGGGCCAGCGCCAGATGGCCTGGGTGGTGCGCTGGGCACGCCGCTGGAGCAGCAAGGTCAGCCTGCATGCCGCCAGCACGGCCGAGCCGGGGCCGGCGGCGCCGTTTTTTGTCGCCATCGACCGTTCCATGCCGGCCACGCACAAGCCGCCCGGCGAAGGCAAGGTGCGCATGCTCGACACCGCCGGCCTGCGCCGCAGCCTCAAGAAACGCCTGCTCGGCCTGTCCAAGGGCGAAAGCCCGGCCAGCCTGCAACTGGGCGACGACTGCACCCAGCCCGCCACGGAACAGCTGCTGACGCGGGTCTACGGGCGCTGGTGCAAGGACATCATGCCGCGCAAGCACGAGCGCCGGCCGGGTACCGGCAACTGCGTGGTGCATTGCGGAACCGAAAACGCCCATCGCGTCTTCCTCGATGGCAAGCCCTTCCAGCTGCCGGGCGTGGCCGACATGGACAAGCTGCGCCGCGAGCGTGAGCAGATGGCAACCCTGGGCCGGCCGGTCGAAGCGACCTTGCTCACCAACGAGGGCGCCAGTGAAGCCGAGGACTGGCGCATCGTGGACGAAAGCGCCAGTGGCATGCGCCTGCTGCGCAACAGCGGCCGCGCCCGCATCGCCGTGGGCATGCTGCTCACCCTGCAGGTGACCGGGGTCGTCAAGCCCATGCTGGCCACCGTGCGCTGGGCCGTGGTGAACGGCGAAGGCCAGCTTGAAATGGGCGTGCAGATGATCCCGGGCCAGGCCGAGGCGCTCGCCGTCGGCGGGCGCCAGGGCGGCGCCAAGGCGGTCAGCTATGTGCGCGCCCTGTTGCTGCCGGCCGTCGCCGCGCTGAAGGAAGGCTCCAGCCTGATTCTGCCGAGCGGCTGGTTCGAGGTCGGACGCATCCTCGAACTGCATGACGGCAAGGTGCGCAACATCCGCTTGGGCCAGCCGCTGGAACGCGGCCGCGACTTCGACCGCGTCACCTTCACCGAAGTGGCCTGAACGAAGGTTCAGGCCATCACGGCGACGCCGCGCACCTCCGCTTCGGCCACCGGGCGGTCGAGCAGCGCCGCCATCGACGAGAGATTGAGGTCGGCCACCAGCACACCGCTGAATTCACCGTCGGCGGTGAACAGCGGCTGCGCCAGGGTCAGGCAGAAATCCTCCGACGCCGACGACAGGTAGATGGTGGACACGAACTGCTGGCCGCCCCGTTCGACACGCGCAAAGTAGTCCTGGCTGCTGCGGTCTATGCCCACGCCACCGGCGCGCATGCGCCCGTACATCGAGGGATTGATCCAGTTCGGAAAACGCTGCACGCCGCGTGCATCAAGCTCGAACACCATCTCGAAGAAGGGGAAGGCCTTGAACGCGGCATCGAGACAATGCGGGTCGCGGCTGCGCGGCAGGTTCATCAGCGTAGCCAGCGCAGCGAAGGCATTGTCGCGCCACAAGTCCATGTCACCGAAGGTGCGCACCGGATGAATCTGGTGCGGCGTGTCCTCGACCACGATGACGCTGCCCCACTCGGCCTTGCCGAGCTTCTTCAGATAGGCGGCGCGCTCGGCCGCGGCAATGCTGTTGGGCAACTCGCCGGTGCTGCCGTTGACCACCGCTACCGAAACGCCGGCGATCGGATGCTCCTTGCCGTCCTCGGTGACGAAGAAGCCGCGATCCAGATCCTCGGGATCGTAGAGATGCGACGCCAGCGCATGGAACTGCACGATCACCGCTTCCAGCTGGCGCCTGACCAGCGTGGTGTCGCCATCCGAATCCTCCATGACGAGGATGAAGTCGTCACCGCCGATGTGGCCGAGCAGCTGGTTGGGCTTGCCCACGAAGATGCGGCGCAGGATCTCGGCCAGCGTGCGTATCATCGCATCGCCGCGGATGAAGCCGTAGCGGTCGTTGAAGGACTTGAAGTGATCGAGATCAATGTAGATCAGCGCCATGCGGCGCGGCCCCGTGAGACGCGACTCGATGGCCTGACGCAGGCTGGGCCCGGTCTGCAACTGCGACAGCGGGTGCAGGTTGGCGCCGTGCTCGCGGTGCGTGAGGATCTGCGCCACCAGCGACATCGGCTGCACCGAACCGAGATAGGTGCCGTCCGCGCCCACCACCACCCAGGGCTCCATGCCTTCGCGACTCACATACAGCGAACGCGCCAGCGCCGACAGCGTGGTGTTGTTGGGCAGCACGCGCCGCA
>JAIEOJ010000026.1 GCA_019750575.1 Rhodocyclaceae bacterium
GACACGTAATTGCTGGCGATCTTCTGCAGACCGAAGCCGAGACCCACGCCCAGCGCGCCGCCGAACACCGACAGTGCCGTCAGGTCGATACCGACCAGCGGCAGCGAAATCATGATGGCGAGCAGCACCAGCACGGCCTGCGCCAGCCGTGAGAAAGCCACCTGCAGATTGCCGTCCAGGCCCTGGGCGCGCGACAAACGCCCTTCTATCAGCGTGCCCAGCCAGAGCGACACCAGCAATGCACAGGCCACCAGCAGCAGGCCCTGCAGGATCATCCACAGATTGAGCTGCTGCTTGCCGACCGAAAAGCTGAGGGCCTCAAACAGCGCGATCACCTCGGGCAGGTAACCCATGATGTGCAGCGCAACGACACACCAGACCAGGGTTGCAAAGACACGCTCGAAGCTCACCACCCAGGCCGACTGGCGGAACGTCACGCGCAGCACGAAGAAGACAAACCGGATGATGGCCATGGACCCGAGCAGGGGGATGGCCAGCGCAAACAGCTTGACCTGGAGGACGGGCGCCAGCAACACGCGGCACAGCAGGACCAGCGCCAGCGCGACCAGCGGAAAGACCAGGCGCTTGAGACCGCCATGGCCGAGCAGAACGGCACGGCGGTTGTCTTCCAGATGCTGCCTGCGCACCCGGCTTTCAGCCAGCCAGGCAATGCCGAGGATGCCGAGCAGGATCAGCGCCTGCCACAGCATGTGCGGATGGCTCCAGTCACGCACCACTTCCGCGGCCAGACTGCTCAGTGCGATGTCGAACATGCTTATTTCCCGCTCGCTTCGGTGGCACCGCGGCCTGCGGCCGAATAGGGCTCGGCCTCGCGCTGGTGACGGCGCCAGTTTTTCAGATAGGTTTCGGTGAGGGCACGATTGTCGCGCAGGATCAGCAGGTTTTCCGCATTGCGCGCCTGCGCCGACCAGGTGTAGTTGTAGCTGCCGGTAATCACGACCGGGTGCTCGCCCTCGGCATCGATGAGCATGAGCTTGTTGTGCGCATTGGCATAGCGCGTCTCCAGCCAGACCGGAATGCCGGCCGCGGCAAGCGCGGGAATGCGGCTGCTCTGGCTGCCGGCCACCATGGCCGCGTCGGCCAGGACCTGCACCTGAACACCGCGCTGATGCGCGCGCAACAGGGCCTTGGCGATCGTGCGGCTGGTCAGCAGGTAGGCCTGCACATGAATGCTGCGCCGCGCCTGCGCCAGGGCGGCGACCAGACCGCCCTCGGCATCATCCCAGGGCGAGAACAGGACTTCCGTCGTGCCCGCCGCCGGCAACTCGGCTGCCGCTGCCGTGCCACAGGCACAACAGAGCAGCAGCGCCGCGAGGGCTTGCCTCAAGCCTTGCGCTCCAGCACCGCCGCATAGAAGCCGTCGGTGCCATGCACATGCGGCAGCAGGCGCAGGTCTGCGCCGGTATCCAGCGCGATGTTCTGCTGCGCCAGCACCTCGGCGGCCGACTTGCGCACAAAGGCCGGATGCGCAGCCAGGAAGGCATCGACAATGGCGCTGTTTTCCTCGGGCAGGATGCTGCATGTCGCATAAACCAGACGCCCGCCCGGCTTCACCAGACGCGAGGCCGAAGCGAGGATGGCGGCCTGCTTCTGTTGCAGCTCGGCCACCGACTCCGGCGACTGGCGCCACTTGAGGTCAGGATTGCGGCGCAGGGTGCCGAGGCCGGAACACGGCGCATCGACCAGCACGCGGTCGAACTTGCCGGCCAGGCGCTTGATCTTCTGGTCGTTCTCGCTGGCGATCACGGCCGGATGCACGTTCGACAGACCCGAACGCGCCAGACGCGGCTTGAGCTTGGCCAGACGCTTGTCGGACACATCGAAGGCATACAGGCGCCCGGACGAACGCATCAGCGCACCCAGCAGCAGGGTCTTGCCGCCGGCGCCGGCGCAGAAGTCCATGACCATCTCGCCACGCTTGGGTTGCAGCAGGTGGCCGAGCAACTGGCTGCCCTCGTCCTGTACTTCGAAGCTGCCGTCGAGGAAGAGCGGGTGCTTGGCCAGCGAAGGCTTCTTCTTCAGGCGTATGCCCAGGGGCGCATACGGGCAGGCTTCGGCCTCTATGCCCTCGGCGGCGAAGTGCTTCAGCACCGCCTCGCGCGAAGTCTTGACCGGATTCACGCGCAGGTCCAGCGGTGCCGGCTGGTTCATGCCGCGGGCCAGGGCCAGCACCTCGGCATCCGGCATCAATGCCGCCAGTCGGTCGGCCAGCCAGTCCGGCAGGTCGGCCTGCTCGGCCAGGGTGCCGGCATCCAGCTTGAGTTCGCGCAGGGCATCGAGCCACTCGACCTCGTCCTTGTCGAGCGCCGACGAGAGCTGGCGCGTGTTGTAGCCGGCCACGCGCGTCAGCGAAACCAGCACCAGCCGTTGCGGCGTGACGCGATCCCCGCACAGGCGTTCCAGCGTGCGCAGGCGGCGCAGCACCGCATAGGCCGTCTCGGCAATGAAGGCGCGATCGCGCGCACCGACCTCGCGGTTGTTGCGAAAGTAGTGCGACAGTACGGCATCGGCCGGGTACTCGAACTGCAGCAGCTCATGCACCACGTTGCGAGCGCCCTGCAGCAGGCCGGCGTTGATTTGTAGCGAACTCATGTATTTTCCCGAGCTATGTGGGCGACCAACTGCCGCTCACTTCTTTCCTGAATAATCGATATCGCGGGCGACCATTTCGGTCACGCCGCCATGGCGATCGGTATAACGTATCTTCACCGGCAGGCGATCCATGTCGCGTGCCAGCCACACATCCACGCCCTCGGCCTCGCGGCCGCGATAGGACAGATGATAGGTCCATATCGGCGCATCGTCGGTGGCACGATTCAGCCACAGCTCGACATCAGGCTCGATGCGGAACACATAGCGCTCGAATTTCCGGCCTGTCGTCACCATCAACGACAGCTCCGGGGTATCGAGCGGATACAGCGCAAACTGGTAGAACATGGACAGGATGTCCTGCGCCCCCGCCACCAGCGGCACCACCGTGCCGTTGCTCAGCGTCAGGGTACCGCGCTCGCGGTCAAACTCGGAGCGGTAGCGGCCATCCTTGCGATTATCCTGGAAAGCGTCCGGATGCAGGCCATCGGCATCAATCCGGCCTGTGCTCATCTGTCCCAGGCGCACATCGGCGAACAGGGCAACGATGCCCGTGGTCTCGATCAGGCTCGTCAATTCATAGCGTTCGCCGGCAATCGTCCACGCATGCTCGGCGCGCCCGACGATGAAGCCGCTCTCGCCCTTGGTCACATCGAAGCGCAGGCGACCGTTGCCGGGCAGCGCGCGTGACGGCAACGCCGCCGCCGAGCGGGCCCCGCCGTCACCGGCCGCAACAGCAGCCGCTGCGGCCGCAGCCGGATCAGTGACAGCGGCGGACGCAGACGACGCTGCTGGCTGCAGCGCAGGCTGCGGCCGCGGCTCATCCACGGGCTTGCTCGGTCTCGGCTTGGGCTGTGTGGGCGGCGCAGGCGCCATGGGCACGGGCGGCGGCAACAGCCGCACATCCATGACCTCCTCATCCTCGGCCGCGGCCAGCCAGGCCGACCAGTAGCCGCGCCCTGCCAGCAGCAGCGCTAGATGAATGCAAACGGAAACAGCAAGAGCCCAGCGCAACATGCGCATGGAGGACATGACGAACCCTTCAGTGCACCC